>JBDKRX010000166.1:0-35430 GCA_039683175.1 Phycisphaerales bacterium | reverse complement strand
TCGGGCTCGTCAGACACAGCGGCGGCGCCCTGCGGCTCTGGGTCGGCGACGGCTCCACGGACCTCGCCAAGAGCGCCGTCAACAGCAACGGCACCTACACGGATCTGGAGTGGCATCACGTCGCCGGTGTCCGCAGCGGACAGTCCAACACCCTCTACGTGGATGGCACGCTGCAGAACGCAACCTCGACCACCGGTCTCGCCCCCAGCACGGACTTCTTCCACATCGGCCGCCAGTACAGCACCCAGACGGACCGGACCTTCCCGGGCCTGATCGACGACGTCCGCGTGTATGACACCGCAGCCAACGCCGCGACCATCGCGCAGATCATGGCCGGAGATGAGACCATCGCCAGCGATCCGCAGCCCGTCAGCGGCGCCATCGTGGATATCCGCGAGGTCCCGGATCTTGCCTGGTCCGCCGGCAATACCGCGGCCTCCCATGACGTGTACTTCGGCGCCGACCGGCAGGCCGTCGCCGATGCCGATCACAACGCGGCACAGTTCAAGGGCAACCAGACGGACATGAGTTTCTCCGTCTCCGACCTGGTCGCCTTCGGCGGCGGCGACTATTTCTGGCGGATCGACGAGGTCGAGGCCGACGGCGTCACCGTTCACAAGGGCTACGTCTGGAAGCTCACGATGCCCGACTACCTCCCGGTAGAGGACTTCGAGAGTTATACGGACGACGAGGACGGCGGGACGGCCATCTTCCAGACCTGGACCGACGGTCTGACGAACGGCACCGGCTCGTATGTCGGCCATGATACCGCCAGCGGCGGCACCTTCGCCGAGATTTCCGTGGTTCACGGCGGCACGCAGTCCATGCCGTTCACTTACAACAATGCGGGCGCTGCGCAATACTCCGAGACCGAGCGGACCTGGACGACCGCCCAGGACTGGATGGTCGAAGGCGCGGACACCCTCTGCCTGTTCGTGCGAGGCAGCATAACGAACGATGCGGGCACGTTGTACGTGGGTCTGCAGGACAGCGCCAATAAGCTCGGCGTGCTGAAGATCGCGGATCCGACGATTCCAACGACGGGAACTTGGATCCGGGTGAGGATCCCGCTGGCCGATTTCGGCGTCAACGCGGCGAAAATCAAGAAGATGTACATTGGAATCGGCGACCGGGACAACCCAACGGCCGGCGGCGCCGGTCTGATCTACATCGACGATATCACCGTCACAAAGTGAAGCCTACGTTGAACGAACCGCCGGGCGATATGCCGGCTGTGGACACAACATAGGAAAGACTCAACTTCAAGGCGACTTCGGGGCTTGTGCCGAAAGGCACGAGCCCCGGTCGTTTCAAGGCCGTTCCATGGAGAACGCCCGATGCACAGCCGCTGCCGCGATTCCTGTGGTCCATCCCACCAAATCCCCCCGCCCCGAGCCCAATCCCTCCACTTCACCGGTTCCATCTCTGGTTGCATCCGTGGCTAATTCATTACCGGCTTCATCTCGAACCCAATGTGCTGCCCACCAGTATAGGGAGGGAAAAGGTCCAATAGTGCAGTGATTTCCAGACAGGAGAGACAATGGCGTACCGCAAACCCAAAGTGGTAGTGATCGGCGCCGGATCGGTCGGCACGACGTATATCTACGCCCTCCTGCAGACGGGCATGGCGGAGGAGATCGCCCTGATCGACCTCGATAGAAACCGCGTGGAAGGCGAGATCATGGACCTTTCGCACGGGCTGCCGTTCATCCCTCCGGTGAGCGTCAAGGTCGGGACCTATGCGGATTGCGCCGACGCCAGCCTGATCGTTGTCACGGCCGGCGCCAAGCAGGCGCCGGGCCAGTCGCGCGCAGACCTGATCCGCAAGAATACCGGGATTGTCCGCGCCATCAGCACGCAAATTGCACAGAATCCCAGTGACGCAGTCGTCCTGATGGTGACCAATCCGGTCGATACACTGACCCAGGTGGCGCTCGAGTGTCTCGGCTGGCCCCGCCAGCGGGTGATCGGCTCGGGCACTGTGCTCGACAGCGCCAGGTTCAAATACATGCTCAGTCGACATTGCGGGATCGACGCCCGCAACGTCCACGGTTACATCCTCGGCGAGCATGGCGACAGCGAGGTCGCCGCCTGGAGCTTGTCACACATCGCCGGGATCTCCATCGAGGAGTATTGCCGAATCTGCAACGTCTGCGACTACAAGCAGCATCACAGGCAGATCGCCGAGCAGGTCCGCGATTCCGCCTATCACATCATCGACTACAAGGGCTCGACGTACTACGGGATCGGCTTGTCGCTCGTCCGCATCACCGGTGCGATCCTGAGGAACGAGAACAGCGTCCTGACGGTCTCCAGTCTGCTGAGGGGCGAATACGGGATTCAAAACGTCTGTCTGAGCGTTCCGTGCATCGTGGGTGAAAACGGCATCGTCCGTATCATCGACGCGCAACTCGCCCCCGCAGAACAGGAGGCATTGAACCGGTCGGCCGAGGCCATCGCCAAGACTCTCGCGACAGCCAGACAGGAACAGTCGTGAGCATATAGCGCGCAGCGAGACTTCAGGCGACGGTGACGTCCCGATCCAGGTACACGTCCTGCACGGCGAGCAACAGCTCGACGCCGTCCCTCATCGGCTTCTGGAAAGCCTTTCGCCCGGTGATCAGACCGGCGCCGCCCGCCCGCTTGTTGATGATCGCGGTCCGCACCGCCTGCTGCAAATCGTTCTTGCCCGATGCCCCGCCGGAGTTGATCAGAGGCGCCCTGCCCATATAGCAGTTCACCACCTGGTATCGCGTCAGATCGATCGGATGATCGGAAGTGAGCTTGCTGTACACGTCGGCATGCGTCTTTCCGAATCCCACGGCCTTGTACCCGCCGTTGCCGGTCGGCTGCTTCTGCTTGACGATGTCCGCTTCTATGGTCACCGCCAGATGGTTGGCCTGCCCCGTCAGATCGGCGGAGGTTTCGTAGTTGACGCCGTCTTTGGTGAAATGTTCGTTCCGCAGGTACGCCCAGAGCACGGTGGCCATGCCCAGATCGTGCGCCCGCTCGAACGCAGCGGAGATCTCCTCGATCTGCCGGCGGGATTCCTGCGAGCCGAAGTACACGGTGGCCCCCACCGCGGCGGCCCCGAGATCGAACGCCTGATCCACGGAGCCGAACAGACGCTGATCGTGCGAGTTCGGATAGCTCAACAACTCATTGTGGTTGATCTTGACGATGAACGGAATCTTGTGCGCGTACTTTCGCGAGACCGCGCCCAGAACACCGAGCGTGGACGCAACGGCGTTGCACTGCCCTTCCATCGCCAGTTTGACGATGTTCTCTGGATCGAAGTACAGGGGATTCGGCGCAAAGGAAGCGCCCGCCGAGTGCTCGACACCCTGGTCTACAGGCAGGATGGAGAGATAGCCCGTCCCGGCCAGCCGGCCGTGATTGAAGATGGATTGGAGGTTCCGCAAGACGCGGGTGGACCTGTCCGAGGAGGCCACCACGTCGTCGATGAACGCCGGTCCCGGCAAATGGAGCATCTCCCTGGCGACCGTCTTGCACTGGTGCTTCAGCAGATCGTCCGCGTCGGTTCCCAAGATCTCTCGTATCCTGCTGTTCATTGGCATCTCCTTCGATGGCCGTCCGCCGGTCCCAACGGCGTCTGGCTCCGCGTCCCATGTCATTTCCATGAATCGTATACCTGCGCCGGCAGCGCCTTGTTCAAGGCGGGTTTCCGCAACAACCTTGCTTCGGCCCCCGATTTCTGTTATTATGGAAATGTGGCAGTTTGGGGCGTGTTCGACAGATGGTCCGACCGGGTCGGATCAAGCCATGAACAGTGGTGGGTCGGAGCCTTCGCGAGGGTATGAACCGAAGATCATTTCTCAAGACGGCCGGTCTTGTGGCAGCCATGGGCAACTACGCCTCCGCCAGGGTTCTCATCCTGCTGAACATCCGCGAAACCATCGCCATCTCGCGAATTGAGTGGTTCTTGTACGGAACGGGCCTGCAAGACACCCAAGACCAGCCCGACCGCCGCTGCGCACTGCGGATCACGGCCGAGACCGGGATTCACGGGTGGGCGGACGTGCCCGGTTGGACAATGCCGGACGCCGAGACGGCCGGCGACATCCGGAGCCGCCTGCTGGGTCGGGAGATCGGTTCGCCCAGTGCGATCTGGCGAGAGCTTTACGAAGCCGGCCTGTCCCTCGGGGTCCTCGGAGCGGTCGATATCGCGTTGTGGGACCTGCTGGGCCGGGTGAAGAACAAGCCGGTCCATGCCCTGCTCGGCACGCAGCGAGAGACGGTCAAGACATACGTGACGACCCCGTTCACTCTTGGCGATCCCGGCCGATATGCCCAGCACGCGCTCGCGTGCAAACAGGCCGGGGTCCACGGCTGCAAGATCCGTCCCTATATCGACTCGGGCATCGGTTCGACCGGTTCGGAGGGTCTTGCGTTCCCCGATCGTGATATGGCGGTCTATCAGGCCGTTCGCGAGGCCGTGGGACCCGATTTCGCGTGCATGGCCGATAACGGGGGCGTCTACACGCTCGACCAGGCCCTGCGCGTGGGCGGGCTGCTCGACGATCTCAGGTATGAGTGGTTCGAGTCCCCCATGCCGGAGATGGAAGCCTGGCGGGAACGCTATATCGCCCTGGCCGGGCGACTGAAGACGCCGGTCTGCGCCCCGGAGGCCCTCGCGGATTCCTACCCGACCCGCATCGCCTGGCTGTCGTCCAAAGCCTGTGACATCGGCCGCATCGACGCGTCCCTGGGCGGTTTTACCCCCTGCATCGAGCTGGCCCGGGCCTGCGAATCGCTCGGGGCAAGGCTGGAACTGCGTGACCTCGGCCTCGACGCCTATCCCCATCTCCAACTGATGGCCGCCACCCCCGAAACGCTCGTCAAATACGTGGAGCTTTCGTCGGTCCCAAGCGAGACCCGAATCCATCCCGGCCGGAACACCCCCGAGCCGGTCGTCGACCAACAGGGCGATGTCCAGTTTCCCCAGACTCCCGGCATGGGCCTCGAACTCGACTGGGACTACATCTACGCCCACCGAGTGGCCTGATCCTCCGGGCAAGAGAACAGGCAACTGGGCGGTTTTTTCGCACTTTTTTCTTTGCCGGCGGGGGCTTGCACGAACCGGGTGTTACGGGTAGAATAGGCGAGTGTGGGTCCATCCTGGGATCGCCGTGGTCGCACATTGTGCACTGGGTAGCAAAAGAAGGAGCAAGAGAAATGAGTCGCCGAAACGCCTTTACCCTGATCGAGCTTCTGGTCGTCATCGCCATCATCGCCATTCTCATGGCCATCCTCATGCCGGCCCTGAACCGGGCCCGCGAACAGGGCAAACGGGCCAACTGTCTGGGCAACCTCAAGCAGATGACACTGGCGTGGAACCTCTACGCCGACGACTACGACGGCAAGATCATGAGTGGTTCCACGTCTCTCGGCACCTCCAACCGCGACGGCGTGTGTTGGGTGTACTACACGGAAAACGCCGACCAAGAGACTGCCTACGAGAACCTTCGCAGAGGTCTGATCTTCACCTACGCGCCGAACGTCAAACTGTACAAGTGCCCGACCGGCGTGCGGGGTGAGTTCATCACGTATGCCATCCCGGATTCGATGAACGGATACTACGCAATCTCCGGGGCCGAGAAGCAAATCAAGAGACTTCGGACCCAGATCAAGAATGTCACCGACCAGATCATCTTCCTGGACGAGGGGCGGCTCAGCCCCTCCAGTTGGACCATCTGGTACAACCAGGAGCGATGGTGGGACCAGATCACCGCCCGGCACGGCGACGGCACGAACTTCGGGTTTGGGGACGGCCACAGTGAATACTGGAAGTGGAAAGACTCGCGGACACTCGACGTCGCAAAGGCGGAGTATAACTACTGGCAGGGCACCGGACGCAACGGTGGAGAATCCAGCTCGCCGGGCAATGAGGACCTGCACCGGGTCCAGCGAGGCGTGTTCGGTCAACTGGGCTACACGCCAAGCGGCAGCCAATAAGGAAACACCACTCCTGGACACTGGGGCTCACTGGCCCTGCGCGTCGAAGTAGTGGAAGAACGCCTCGCACAACTGCGAGCCGAAGAGCTTCCATCGTTCCGCCGACGCAGGGGCGTTCAATCCCGCGATCCAGTTCGCGTTGAGTTCCAGCACGCAGGCGTCCACGCCGAAGCGTTCGAGCAGTCCCTCGCCGATTGAGCCCGGGTTGCGGAAATCCTCGCCGGTGCTGCCCTCGGTAAACCACGTATGCTCGCGAAGCGCCGCCTCCAGCCACCGCATGTTCTTGAGATAGGAATCCAGGTTTGCGTTCGGCCGGGAAATGTGGAGTTGTCCTCCCTCGTCGTTGTGCAGGTCGATCAGGAGGTGCGGCGACCGCCCCTCGGCAATCATGGAGGTGAGCCAACTCTCCAGGGCATGATTCTCGGGGTTCACCGCGGGATCGGGCGACTGGTCCCACTTGCGATTCAGGTCCGCCCCAAGCTGGTTGAATCGGGTCCATCCCCGGGCAACCCCGTCCTTGTTGGCCATGGGCATGACATAAACGCAGTACCTGCTCAGATACCGCTTGGCGTCCGTATCATCGCGAAGGAGCCGTTCCACGAGGCCTTCAACGACCCAGTTGCCCCCTGCTTCCCAGGGGTGCGCCCGGGCCCGCAGGAATACCCGGGCCGGAGCATTCGGATCGCCGACGCGAATGACCTCCAGCTCGCGTCCCTGGACCGTCTTGCCAATCGTGGCAATCTGAACCCGGCGGTCGGCCCGAATCCGTCTTTCAAACGCCTCCAGCTCCGACAGCCGATAGGGTTCGAGACGAGCGACATACAGCGAGCCCGAGCCAATCGCCAACTCGACCCTCAGACAATTATCATCCGTCTTCCGGGCGGGAGCGAGCCGCCAGGTTCGAGCATCGTCCGAGACGTAACAGATCGTCCGGTCGCTGATGGGCGAGCCCTTCTTTCCATTCCAGACATTGTCGAAGTTGTGCAGGACCAGCGTACACTGCGTGTTCGGCGCCGTCTGGACCTCGAAAAACCAGTGGCCGTTCGCCCGGTTGGGGCTGGCTCGCTCCTGGTCGTAGACGAGATACACATGGATCAGGCCGGCGGCGTCAGTCTCCCAATGCAGCGGCGAGGCGTTCTCGAAGCTCGTGTTGATGTAGATCAGTTCGGAGGGCGCAGCCGCAGCACGTCCAGGCTCAGCGAGCCACAGGATCGACAGAACCGCCACCGCACCCCCCAGGCGCGACAACCGGAGTGGCCTTTCATGCTCGCGGGATTCGACTGAAACCAAACCGGGATTCGCTTTTCGATAGCCCATGATGCACTCCTGTAGTTGATTGTCGTCCGGCGACCACACCATACCCGATCCCGGCACCCGCCGCAACCTGGGCGCTTATCATCTTGACCCCGCCGGCACGCTCGATACCATGGGGGGCTCTCGCGATCCGACGGCCGGCGGTCCGAGTCCTTGAAGGGTAGTCCAAACCGGCATGTGCATGACCGAGGGCACATTCTGATGGCAGGTTGCGGCGGAAGGCTGGGTGTGATCTTCGATATGGACGGCGTCCTGGTCGATACAGGCTGGGCCCATCGGCAGGCGTGGCTCGATCTGGGGGCCAGGGAAGGGCTCCCCATGACCGACGAGCTCTTTCGCAGCACGTTCGGGATGCAGAACAACGCCATTCTGCCCATGCTCCGACCGGGCATCTCCGACCCGGAGATGGAGCGGCTTGCCAACTGGAAAGAGCGGCGATACCGCGAGGTGGTGCAGGAGCGTCCCGAACTCGCGCCCGGAGTCATACCGCTGCTCAAGGACCTCAGGCAGCACGGCTTTCGCCTGGCGGTCGGCTCGTCTGCCCCGCCGGAGAACCTCGATATCTTCTGGCACGGAGCGTCCCTGCAAGAGTATTTCGACGCCCGCGTCACCAACGAGGAGGTGCGAGAGAGCAAGCCCTCGCCGCAGACTTTCCTTCGCGCGGCCGAGAAACTGGGCCTGGCGCCAGCCTGCTGCGCGGTCGTCGAGGACGCCGTGCCGGGAGTTCAGGCGGGCCGGGCTGCGGGCATGATCGTGGTGGCTGTCACCACGACGCGGAAACGCGAGGATCTTGCCAAGGCCGACTATATTGCCGATAGCCTGACCGAATTGAACGCCACCGACTTCCTGGCCCTACTGCAGCCGCCAGGCGGCAGGACGTGCAGAAGATGACGGACAAATCATCGATCCTCCATCATCAATCGACAGTCTACCTCAAGCTGTTTCTCACAGCCGTATTCTGGGGAGCCACGTTCATCGCCGGCAGACATGTCTCGCAGGACATGGGGCCGTTCACCATCGCGTTCCTGCGATTCGCGATGGCGTCCGTTTTGCTGCTGTCCCTGACGTGGAGGAAAGAGGGCCGCTTTCCACGCCTCACGCGGGGACAGCTCACGCTGGTCGCACTGTTGGGTCTGACCGGCGTCCTCACCTATAACGTCCTGTTCTTCAAAGGACTGCGCCTGATCGAGGCAAGCCGGGCGTCGTTGATCGTCGCAACGTGTCCCGCTTTCATCGCCGTGGCGTCGGCGCTGTTTCTACGCGAGAAACTCGGTCTTGTCCAGACGATAGGAATCCCGCTATCCGTGCTTGGCGCTGCAGTAGTCATCTCGCAGGGCGACCTGCGAAGAATCCTCACCGGCGGCGTCGGCCTGGGCGAGTTGTGCATCCTGGGCTGCGTGCTGTGCTGGGCCGCCTATTCGCTGATCGGCAAGGCCGTCATGCGCCGGCTCTCCCCTCTCGTCTCGGTCTCCTATTCGTCCGCCATCGGTACGCTTGCCCTGGCGGTGCCAGCCGCCATGGAGGGTCCCGCAAAGAACCTCGGCCAAGCGTCGCTGGCCGACTGGACATCGATCGCCTACCTGGCCGTGTTCGGAACCGTCCTTGGCTTCGTGTGGTTCTATGAGGGGGTGCGGCTCATTGGAGCGACCCGAGCGGGCCTGTTCATCAACTTCGTCCCGATCTCCGCGGTGATCATGGCCACGGTGATGCTCGGTGAACCGATCACATGGTCGCTGGCAATCGGCGCAGCCCTGGTCCTTCTCGGCGTGTACCTGACCAATCGAACGGCAAGAAACGCGTAGCCCTATTTTCGAAGTTGGGCCCACAGGAGGCTGCGAAACGGGTTCAGCACTTCGGGCAGCGGCACAACCTTGGTTTCCACCTTCCCGACAGTCCCGGCGATCTTCACGGAAGCGGCCCCGGCTTGAAACGTGGCCAGCAACTGATCCAAGGCGTTCACGCCCGGCAGGCGAATCCCTTTGAGTACCCGCGTGGAGCCCACGGCGAAGCCTTCGATTGGACTTTGCGACCCTTCACGGATGTCCTGGATCCTGCCGGCGCCGCGGATCTCGACGCCCCGGTTGAAGTACGTGAGACTCGGGATCACCACCGAGGGCCCCTCGAGCCGGACTGCCACTTCCCCCGTTCCTGTTGGCTGCTGCTTGCCCAACTGCAGGTTGAGCGTATTGTGGAGGACCCGAACCACGCTGTTGCCGACCAGATCCGACTCCATCAGCTTGACCTGGACCTCGCCGCCGAAGGAATGCCAGTCGGATGAAGCCAGGACCGTACCATTACCCGAGAGTCTCCCCGCATATTCACTCGCGTTGGGATCGATCACGTGGACAAGCTGATCGAGCTTCAGGTCATTGAAGTCGGCGACGACGGAGCCCTGATATCCACCGGCATGCGTGCTGACCCGGGTTTTCGCCTTGAACTGGCCATCCAGGATCTCAAGATTCGCTTCGTCGATCAGCAGGCGCCGATCTCCGAGAAAGGCGACCAGCCGGCAGGAATCGATATGTGCGGGGCCAAAACGACCGTCCTGAACGTTGGCGTCGAGCACGAACCGCATCGGTTCAGGCGGACGGGTCGCCGGCTCCGCTTGCCCGACCTCGAGAGAGCCGGACACCACGCCCTCGAATCGTCCGAACTGAGGCGCCCATTGCTGTAGCAGTTTCGGCTCGATCCCCTGCCAGTTCAGCTTCGCAGTGCTGTTCTTCCATCCGTTCAGCGGAACCATGGCCCGGCCCGTCACGACGCCGCCGAGCGTCTCGGCGTGGAACGCCTGCACGTCCAGAGTCCGCTCGTGCACCAGTGCGGACACGCGAACCTGCGCGAGCGGCTGCCCTGTCCACACCACTTGGCCGGACAGGTCGGCCTGCCCATCAACCGTGCGTTCGATCGCATTCACGCGGAGTCGGGCCTTGCCGTCGGCACAGAACGACCCGAGATGCCCATTGAGTTGGGTCTGCCACTGGTGGGCGGTCAGTTCGACACACACGGATTCCAGATCGTCGAGCCGGAACTCGACGCTCGCCTCGGCCTGCCCCCCCTCCTGCTCCAGAACAATCCGGTCGAATCGGGCCAGGCCATCGGAGAAGTGGACTCCGCCGTGGGCCCGCGGGATGCGCAATGGAGGGACATTGATATCCTCGGCACTCCAACTGCCGGTGGCCACGACCGATCCAATGTCGAAATCCTGCGCCGCCAACTGGATCTCCGCGTGCGTGCGGCCCTCCGAAATCTGCGTCAGGCCGGCCATCGCCGCGACGGATTCCAGCGAGAGTCCGTCGACCATCACTGCAACCTGCGTCAGGTGCGACGGCAAGTCGTGCCGACCGCTCGCCAGCCAGCGTCCTCCCAGGAAATCCACCGCGTCGGTTGTCACTCGGGCCTCCCGCCTGTTCACGGTCGCCCGCACGGGGACCTCTACCCGATCCACCGCCTCCTTTCCAACCGCGATATTCCGGCCCGTCATCTGGCCTGTCATCTCGACGGCAAGCGGCCGAACTCGCCCGAAGACGTCGCCCTCCAAATGCCACCGGCCGAGGGACTGCGCGGCTTGCGGCCCGTCGCCGGCAGCGGAATCGGCCAGCCAGTCCGCGGCGAGCCGGACGTTCTGGAACCCCCATTCGGCGAAGGACATATCTCCCCGGGCCGTGGCGATCCCTCTGCCTTGCGTAATACGAAGCTCGGAGATGTGCGCCGTGCGGGCGTCGCCCTCGGCGTTCACCCGAAGGTCCAGCGGCTCCAGTCCCCACGATTTCAGTTGGCTCAGGCCTTCCACCGCCAGATTCGCCGACCAACGGCGAGTACTCGGATCGAACTGAGCGACCGCGTTTGTCGCCTGTGTCTGGGGCACGCGCAGGGAAACCAGCCGGACCGAGGGCCAGTCCACGTGAATCTCAGCCGCCGCCCCGCTGAGATCCACCTGCTTGCCGTCCCGGGCCCACACGCACGTTGGAGCCGATATCCGCCACTGCGATTGTTGCCAGTCAACACCGGCGCCATCCACGTTGGCCGTCACCGTGACGTCGCCGACGGAGGTCTCTGCGTCGGCCGTCACGCTTGCCCTGGCCGTCCGGCGACCGAACTGCGCGGCGTCCATCGAGGCTCGGCACATCCCGCTGCATTGCAGCGAGTTCCCATCCGAAATCGCCGCCCAGGAGGCGGTGAGCTCGCCCGCACCGGCGATCCAGTCCCACCCGCCGTCAACCCGGGCGGTCAGCGGCCCTGAGGCAACCGAAAGTTGCTCGACGTGAACCTGCCGGCCGGCGATCTGGACCGATCCCCCCGCCAGTCGGATCTCCTCACCGACGAGATTGGGATCGCTCAGCACCAGATCTTGCGGACTGAGGCTGATCCGGCCTGCCTTCGCCTCCAGGTGGACTCCGCCCCGCGCGGCCACCGGCCCGACAGCCAGTTCGTCCAGCCGGAGCATGCCGGTCACCGCGTCGCCGAGCACTCTACCCTCCCACCGTCCGGCCGCCCGGATCGGGGTCAGGCCGCTGCCGAGAAATCGATGGACCAGGGATCCGACGTCCGCGACTGTAAAACGGACGTCATGCGTCCAGTCGCCACCCGGCGCCGCCCGGCCCTTCACCTCCGCAATCTGAGATAGTCGCAGATCGAACTGCCACAGCAACGGCCCCTGCAGCTCGGCTCGGAAATCCAGCGGTCCCACAGTCCGCACTGTGCCGTTCGGCTCCGTGATCTGAACCAACGCATCCTGAACCACAACTCGCGGCAGGGGAATCGGTCCAGTCTGGCGACCGGAGGATGAGAGGCTCGCACTCAGCCGCGTCCACACGTCCTGAACGTTCCACCGGCCATTCTCGTCCTGACGCAGGTTGATTCGAGGACTGTCCACCTGTACGGATCGCACGTGGGTCGGCCGCCCGAGAATGAGCAGCGGAACAGTCACGTGCGAGATTTCGATTTCGTCGGCGGACAAAACCACATCATCGGCCAGAGGCATCTTCACGGCGGGGCCGCGAAGGGTCGTCCTCCCGCCCCACCGCACTTCGAGCGATTCGCAGGTCACCTCCATGCCGGTCCGCTCGCTGATCGCCGTCAGGATCAGCCGTTGCAGCCAATCGCTCTTCAGGACACCATGAACGATTGCCGCCGCCATAACAATCAGCCCGACGAGCACCAGCAGGATTTTCACCAACCGGCGCAGCACAGGCCATTCTAACTGTCGAGCGGGTGTTTTCACGGAACCTTCGCTTTCACGAGGCGTTCAAGACCGTCATTCACTGTGATGATCCACGGGGGGGATCGTACCGAGGGTACGTGGGCCAAAGCCGAGGACCCACCAATCATCACGCCAGGCTCTGCCGACAAACGGGCCGGAACTGGCCACCACTTCCCCGCTGTCCGCCCAATAGGCGACGTATGCAACGCCGGCGAAGCTGACCTGCTTGATCCCCTTGACGATGGCCACCTCAGGCGTGATGATGCCGGCCGTGGGAACACCGCTGGCAGCCGACGTAGTGCCCGACGTGGCCCCCAGCGCGGGGATGCCGAGGAGGCTGTCGTAGCGGTCGATTCCTACGCCGGGACTCCGCACTTCGAGAACAACCTCCGCATCGCCGATATCGGGCGCCACCTGCACACCCGACAACAGCAGCCTGGCGCGAAGTTCGCCGAGCACAAACGCCTTCTCCGGCGCGCCGAAGAAGCGGTCATCGACATAGACCCGCCGGCCATGCAACGCCTCGAACGTCAAAGGCGCCATAGCTTCCGTCACCGCCTTCGAGAGCAGAAACTGCTCCGTAGCCGTCCGCTCCGGGTTCGTCACGCGCTGGGTCGCACAACCACAGAGCACGATCGAGGAGAACACGAGAACCGCCCTCTGTGGCCGCAGGCCTCTTCCCGGACATCGTCGATAGGACACCCTTTCCGCGTACGACCCGGTCAACATCATGGCATCGCCCTGAGCTTCATTCCTGAGATTTTCCAGATCATCGTCATTTCACAAGGACACTCCCAAACGGCAGCACGCTGGACTGCATAGTGGAACACCGGTCCTTCCAGACGCCTGCATCGCTCTCATTCGCATCTCCTGCCCCTGCGCATTATCGACCCACCACAATGATGCGTCAATCGTTGTTTTTGCCACAATACGGGATCTGGGAAACCCAGTCCCCCCAAAGCATTGAATCCCGGGACTTCATACGGTACTCTGTCCTCATGGTCGTGGTTCGAAAGTACAGGCATGTTGTCATCAAATCGAGGAGTTGATCCATGAAAGAGACAGTCAATCGCCGCACATTCCTCAAACAGAGCGCCGTCCTCGGGGCCGGCGTCACGATCCTCAAGTCCGGGATTCTCAAGGCGGGCAACTCCCCCAACGAGAAACTCAACATCGCCGGCATCGGCGTTGGCGGCCGGGGCGCAGACGACCTCGACGGCGTCCAGAGCGAGAATATCGTCGCCCTCTGCGACGTCAACGCGAAGAATCTCGCGGCGGCCGCTCAAAAATACCCGGGGGCCAAGCTCTATACCGACTGGCGCAAATGCCTCGAACAAAAAGGTATCGACGCGGTCGTGTGCGCGACGACCGATCACACGCATGCGTTCGTCAATATCTGGGCGATGAACCGGGGCATGCACGTCTACTGCGAGAAGCCGCTGGCGAATTCCGTGGAGGAAGCCCGGATGGTCCGCGAGACCTATCTGAAAAACAAGGGCAAGATCGCCACCCAGATGGGCACCCAGATCCACGCCAGCGACAACTACCGCCGGATGGTGGAGCTGATTCGCGGCGGCGCGATCGGCACGGTCAAGGACGTCCGCGTCTGGTGCAGCCGCGAGCCGAAGGGCGGAGACTACCTGCCCGCACAGCCCGTGCCGGAAGGACTCGACTGGGACCTTTGGATCGGACCCTCGCCGCAGCATCCCTACAATGCGGAGTACGTCAGCGGCGGCTGCCTCACCTGGAACCGCTTCTGGGACTTCGGCAGCGGCCAGCTCGGCGACATGGGCAGCCACATGATGGACATGCCCTACTGGGCCCTGGATCTGCGGTTGCCGACGACCAGCAAGGCGGAAGGAACCCCGGTCAGCACCGACACGTGCCCGCAGTGGCTCACCGCCGAGTGGGATCATCCCGCCAACGATTGGCGTCCGGCGGTCAAGCTCTACTGGTACGACGGGGGCAAGAAGCCCGGCATGCCTTCCGAGGCATTCAACCGCGAGAAACTGTTCAAAGGCGTCCTTTTCAACGGGGACAAGGGCTACCTGCTCTGCGACTACGATTTCCGCATCGTGATGCCCACCGGCAACAACGACATGACGCAATACGCGTCGCCCAAGGCAAAAGACCTGATCCCGCCGTCGCCGGGGCATCACCAGGAGTGGATCATCGGCTGCAAGACCGGCAAGCCCACGCTGTGCAATTTCGACTACTCCGGCGCGTTGATCGAGAACAACCTGCTGGCGCTCGTGGCGTACCGGGTCGGACAGAAGCTCGACTGGGATGCAAAGAATCTCAAGGCAACCAATTGTCCCGAGGCGGACAAGTACATCCGCAAGCAGTACCGCCAGGGCTGGGTCCTGAACGGCTGAGACAGACAGGCCGCAACGATCGTAGAGGCAACAGGGGCCGCAGTCCCGGTGTCACGGCACTCGACTGCGGCCCGCGTTGTTTCTGTGCTCGAGGACATAGCGGGTGACGTTTGCGACGGTGTCCACCCAGAGACCATTCTGCGGGTCTCGCGCGTATTCGCAGAAGGCTCGCAGGGTGTCGGCTCGCGTGGTCTGGTAGCCGGCCTCGCCGATCTCGTGGCCACAAAGGACAAGCCAGAAGTCGTTCTTGGCCGCGGCATCGATCAGGACCTTCAGTTGCTCGAATGTCAGGCCGTCGAACTCCACGCCCATCAGTTGCGCCGGGTCGCAAAACGCCGGATCGTTCACTCCTTCATCCCGCCACCCCCGGCCGGCTATGAATCGCTCGGCGATGACCGGCACGTAACTCTGCGTGTCCGGCCCCCGCCCGACAAACTTCTGGCCGCAGGGGTAGGCAAACGTCACGGCGTGGACGCCCAGCAGCCTGTGAATCTCCGCATTCGCTTGGTCCAGTTCCGTCGCCATCTCGGTGAGCGTGTAGTCTTCGAGGGCCTTCTCGCGGGACCAGGTGAAATTACCCGTGCAGGGATGACGTACGGAATGGTTGCCGATCTCATGGCCGGCGGCGACGGCGGCTTTCCAGGCATCGAGCCGCTCCGGCACGCGCGACGGGGAGACATAGAACGTCGCCCGCACGCCATACTCGTCGAAAATCGGGATGCCGACATCCGCCTGGCTGGGCCTGGCGTCGTCGAAGGTCAGACAGACGGCGACGCGCCTGCCTTCGGGCCATGCGAATCGAGTGGCTGACGTCTTGCCACCTGCATAGGGGTCGGAGGCGGCGTTGTCTTTCGCAGCCGGCCGAGAGCAGCCGGACAGACAAAGGAGCAGCACGCACAATGAGACAGTCCTTGTGATCGTCGCCATGACAACCTCCGTGGGATTCGCCAAAAGCGGGCGGGCCAAGCGTCACAGATTGTAGAGTTCCTCGTCTTCGAGAACCGTAAAACCTGCCTGGCGAACAATCTGAGCCGCCTTGGCAAGCTGCGTTTGCTCGATCTCCATGCAGCAGATGCCGGTCTTGTGCGGCTGCAAGACGAACCCATACGCATCGGTGATGTTGATGTCGTTCGCCGCGAGGGCCGAAGTCAACTTGTGGAAATTGCCCGGCTGGTCCGGCACCGAGACGGCCAGCACGTCCTTGAGCGCACAGGCACAGCCCACGTCCGCCAGTGCCAGATAGGCGTCGTTGGGCTTGTCCACGATGAGCCTCAACAGGCCGTAGTCGCCCCGGTCCTGGATCGTGAAGGCACGAATATCGATGTGGTTCTTGTGCAGGTTCTCCGAGATCGCTCGGAGCCTGCCCGCCCGATTCTCAACGAAGATCGTCAGTTGTTTCGCCATACGGTCCCTCAGTCCTTCGGCCGTTCATCCACGACGCGTTTGGCCTTTCCTTCCGACACGGGCAGCGATCCCGGCTCGTGCAATTCGACACCCGGACTGATCGTGATGGACGCCCGCAACTCCTCGATGATCTTGTGCTTGAGCGCTTCGAGCTTGGACACCTCGCCCAGGAACAGCTTCGGATAGATCTCGACTTTGACGGTCAGCCGGTCCAGGGCCCCCTTCTTGTCGACATGGATCAGGTAGTTGGTCGCCACCTCGGGGATCTTCATGATCTTCTCCTCGATCTGGGAGGGGAAGACGTTGACGCCGTTGATGATGAGCATGTCGTCGGTGCGGCCGAGGATCCTCGCCATCCGTCGGTGCGTCCGGCCGCAATCGCAGCCCTGGGGGTGCAGCAACGTGAGATCGCGCGTGCGATATCGCAGCATCGGCGTCGCCCGACGGACGATGTTCGTCAGGACCAGTTCCCCTTCCTGGCCATCCTTGAGGACCTCGCCGGTCTTGGGGTCAATGATCTCGGCGATGAAAGCGTCCTCCCAGACGTGCATATCCTTCCTGCACAGGCACTCGAAGGCAACGCCGGGACCGTTCAACTCACTGAGGCCGTAGGAGTTGTACGCCTCGATGGCCAAAAGGTCCTGGAGCTTGCGACGGGTGTTCTCCGAGTGCGGCTCGGCCCCGATGAAGGCCTTTCGCAGGGCCAGGTCTTCGCGCCGGACTCCCTCTTCGGCCAGCTTCGAGTGGATGTGCAGCAGGTAGCTCGGTGTGACGTGCAGGACCGTGGTCTGGAAATCCCTCATGGTCTGGATTTGCCGCTTCGTGTTGCCGCCGCCGATGGGGATGACAGTCATGCCGACGCGCTCGGCCCCGTAGTGCAGACCGAGTCCACCGGTGAAGAAACCGTACGTCATCATGTTCTGGAACACGTCGGCCGAGGTGGCCCCCGTCCCGACGATGCTCCGGGCCAGCAGGTCCGTCCAGTTGTCCACGTCGTCGCGGGAATAGTAGATGACGGTCGGGATGCCGGTGGTGCCGCTGGAGGAGTGAATCCGCAAGACGTCGGCCATCTCGACGGCCAAGTGTCCTCTCGGGAAGCTCACCCGCAGGTCGTCCTTCGTCGTAAAGGGAATGCGACGCAGGTCGTCCAGGCCCTTGATATCGTCGGGCGAGTTGATTCCGACCTGGTTCAGCCGCTTGCGGTAGAGAACGGTCTTCAGGGCCCAGCCTATCGTTTGCCTGAGCCGCTGGATCTGAAGCTCCTCGATGCGGCTGCGCTCGGCGGTCTCGATTTCTCTATTCCAGAATGGGACGTCCATCACAGTCCTTCAATGTCTTTCTCGGTGACCACGCGGATCTTCTGCTTGGCCAGAACCTGCTGAGCGACGTCCGTGTCCTCGAATCGCATCACGAGCAGCGCCTTGTCGCTGAACTTCTCGACGAATCCATACATGTACTCGATGTTCACGTCGTGCTCGGACAGGAGCTTCAGGATGGAGGCAAGGCCGCCGGGTTTGTCGGGGACCTCGATGGCCACCACGTCTGTGAAGTTGGCGACGAATTGGTTGTCCCGGAGCAGCTTGATCGCGACGTCGCTGTGGTCCACGACGATGCGCAGGACGCCGAAGCTCTCCGTCTCGGCGACCGTCAACGCGCGGATGTTCACGCCGTGGCTGCCCAGAAGCGAGCATACATCGTACAACCTGCCTTTACGGTTCTCCAGAAACACCGATATCTGCGTGATCTTCATATGCGACCCCTACAGTGTCCGCTTGTCCACGATTCGCTTGGCCTTGCCTTCGCTTCGCGCGATGGTCTTGGGCTCGACGAGCGTCACCTTGACGCCGATCGAGAGCACGTTCTCGATTTCCTTCCGGATCTTGTCGCGAATAACGTTGAGCTGCTTGATCTCGTCGGAGAAGAACCGCTGCTCGACCTCGACCAGGACCTCGACCTCGTCGAGCTTGTGCGCCTGGCGATCCACGACGATCTGGTAGTATGGCTGCGTGCCCTCGATCCCGACGAGCACGTGCTCGATCTGGGATGGGAACACATTGATCCCGCGGACCACGATCATGTCGTCGGTCCGGCCTTTGATCTTGCTGATTCGCGGACTGGTCCGGCCGCAACGACACTTGTCGTGACGGATGCTGACGATGTCCCGCGTTCCATAGCGGATCAGCGGGATGCCCTGCTTGGTCAACGTCGTGATGACCAACTCGCCGGACTCGCCCTCGGGGACCTGCTCGCCCGTCTTCGGGTCGAGGATCTCGGGATAAAACACGTCGCTGAAGACGTGCAAGCCGTCCTTGTGATGACATTCCTGCGCGACACCCGGTCCGATGATCTCGGACAGGCCGTAGATGTCCGTCGCGAGCATGTTCCAGATGCTCTCGATCTCCCGCCGCATTGCATCGCTCCAGGGCTCAGCCCCGAAGACCCCGATCTTCCAGTTGCCCTTGGCCGGATCGATGCCCAGCGTCTTGGCCTCCTCGGCCATGTAGAGAACGTAACTGGGCGTGCAGGCGATGATCCTCGGCTTGAAGTCCTGCATGAGCTTCAGTTGGCGCGCCGTCTGGCCGGACGAGGTCGGGAGAATGCGAAGTCCCATCTCCAGAGCCCCGTAGTGCGCGCCCAGGCCGCCGGTGAAGAGGCCGTAGCCATAGGCAATCTGGATCGTGTCGCCCGGCTCCGCCCCGGCGCAGCAGAACGCGCGGGCCATCACGTCGCCCCAGAGATGAATGTCATCCTTCGTATAGCCCACGAGCGTGGGATTGCCGGTGGTGCCGCTGGAGACGTGGATCTCGGTGATCCGGTCCTGTGGCGCCGAGAACAGGCCATACGGGTAGTTGTCCCGCATGTCCTCCTTCGTCGTGATGGGAAGTCTCCTGATGTCGTCGATGGACTTGATGCTGTCCGGCTTGACCCCTGCGGCATCGAGCTTCCGCCTGTAGACGGCGCAGTTTTGATAGATGTAGGGAATCAGCTTCTTGAGATAACCCGATTGCAGCTCCCTCAGATCCACGGGGGCCGCACACTCGACGTTCTCTTTCCAGATCATGATTGACCCATCTTCCTTCCGTCCAGGAATACCTTCTTGTTCTCTTCGACGCCCTTATCCTTGAACACCGTCTCGATGGCCTTCATCCAGGACTCCTCGCCGATCGGCAGCTTCGCCGACAACACACCCACCAGGCAGGTGTTGAGGCCTCGTGGATTGTCGATGGCTTGGCCGGCCTTGTCGAGGTACTCGGTGAGATCGACGCCCTCCTTCTTGAGGAAGGCACTGAGCCTGGGCTGTTCTTCGTGGTGGAAACAGACGAGGAAGTCCGCGCCGCCGGCCGGGACCAGAGGCGAGTACACGCGCTTTCCGAACCGCACGTGCGATTCCACGGAGCCCCCCCGCTGGGCCATGCCGTGGACTTCGGATTTCTTCACGTGATAGCCGGCGAACAGGGCCGCCCAACTGCAGATTTCCGACGCCTTCAGGACGCCTTGTCCGCCGATCCCACCGAATGTAATGCTGTAAACCCTGTCTTTCGTGGGCATGATGCAACCTACCTCCTGAGCAACTTACACGGATGCCTGGAGATGATCACGGACAGCGCATCCTCGTTGATTCGCTTCTCCAGGGTCGCCCGGAACTCCTCCATGTTCTTCGGATCGACCACATCGACGTTGTCGGCGCCGCACGCCCGGCACAAATCCTCCAGGATGAGCTTCTTGGTGGGCTCATTGCGGATGGTCAGGCCGGTGGCTGGATGCTGCTGGCCGCCGGTCATGGCCGTCGTGGAGTTGTCCAGGATGATGATGACGCCCTTGGTCTTGTTGTACGCGGCGTTGATGAGTCCCGTGATGCCCGAGTGGACAAAGGTCGAATCACCCAGGACGCCGACGATGCACTTGCCCGGCGCGCCCCTGCGCCAGCCCTCATGGAACGTGACCCCCGCCCCCATACACACGCACGAATGCAGCGCCGACATGGGCGGCAGGCAGGCCAGCGTGTAACACCCGATGTCCCCCGCCACGTAGGCATCGATCTTCTTGAGGGCGGCGAACGACGCCCAGTGCGGACACTCAGGACACAGACGCGGTTTGCGACTCGTCGATTTGCGTTCCTGTTTCACCTTGCCGGCCACAACGTCCGGGATCAGTTCCGGCGTCAGTTCGCCGATGCGGAACGAGGGGTCCTTGGCCGCGACCTTGACCCCGAGCGTCTTGACGTGTTCCTCAATGAAGGGGTCCAACTCCTCCACGACGACGAGCTTCTTGACGCTCTTGGCGAACTGGCGAATCTTGTCGTCGCAGAACGGGTAGCTCATCCCGAGCTTCAGATAGGAGGCATCGGGATAATTCTCTTTCAGATACTGGTAGCTGACGCCTGAAGTAACGAACCCGAGCTTGCCGTCGCCCTTCTCGATGCGGTTCAGGCGGGTCCGCTCGGCAACGGCCTTGAGCTTTTCGAGCCGCTTCTCCACCAGGATGTGCCGCTGGTAGGCGTGTCCCGGGACCATGACGTATTTGGCCGCGTTCCTCTCGAAAACGGGCCGCTGGGGGACCTTCCGCTCGCCGACCGTCACGTTCTCTTTCGTGTGGGAAATCCGCGTGGTCATTCGAAGGATCACCGGCGTGTCGAACCGCTCGCTCATGGCGAAGGCCTCTTTCACGAATTCCTTCGCCTCGGCGGGACTGGCCGGCTCGAGCATGGGCATCTTCGAGTAGAGGGCCACCCAGCGCGTGTCCTGCTCGTTCTGGGAGGAGTGCATGCCGGGGTCGTCACAGACCACGATGACGAAACCCGCGAGGACGCCGGTGTAGGAGGCCGTCATGAGCGGGTCCATCGCGACGTTGAGCCCGACGTGCTTGCAGGCGAACAGGCTGCGGGCCCCCGCCGTCGCGGCCCCCAGGGCCACCTCGAACGCCACCTTTTCGTTCACCGACCATTGGGCGTCGATCTCCGGAAATCCCGCCAGGACCTCCAGGATCTCCGTCGAGGGAGTCCCCGGGTAGGCACAGGCCACGCTCAGGCCGGCTTCATAGGCCCCCTGAGCCAACGCTTCATTTCCGGATAACAACGCCTGATTGAGTGCCTTCTTTTTAGCCATAGGGCTTTGATTATAAGGCGATTCGCCGGCGGATTCAAGAAAAACCCGCCGGCGAACCGTTGGACTGTCACTACGATACCAGGCAGGTCTTCGTCAGAAGATGTACTCGACGTTGAACCGGAAGAACGAGGCGTCGTCGCCGCTCGGGTTGTCAAAGTAGCCGCCGGGCATGAAATACTCGCCCAGGACATGGCCGTACAACTGGCTGCTGAACTTGTACCGCAACCAGCAGGTGACGAGAGAGCCTCGGAACTTGTGGTCCTCGTGGACGTTGATGCCGTTCTCTCCGGTCTTCCACGGCGACCCCGTCTCGTCCGCCCACAAGGCATGGTAATCGGTGCTCAGGGTGAACTGTTTGTTCAAGTTGATCCGGTGCCCGATGTTGGCCCGATGGAGATTCGTGTTGTTGGACACCTCCGTCTCATCGCTGTAGGTGTAGATCAGCAATTCGCTCCATCTCGGCCACTCGCCCCAGAGAAGGTCGAACTGCTTGTAGTCGCCGTCCTCGGGGTCGTCGTCGCCGGAAGCATACTCATAGCCCACATGCACCGCATTCTCATGCACATCCTTGAACAGGTATTCGAGATTGGTCAGGGCTCCGAACGCGTTGATGTCGTGCTCGTCGCCGATGGCATAGGGAGCGGTGTGGCTCCGTTCGTGCGTGGTGCCCGTCTGGAGGGCCGCTTCCGCGCGGTATTTCCAGTGCTCCCCTGAGGTGCCGGACACTGCGCCTCCGAACGTGTAGATCTCGGCCTTCGTGCCCCAGAACGGCGGGATGTTCGTCAGCGTGGTCTGATTATCGATCGGGTTGTCGTTCCTGTAGATGAAGAATCCCTCCAACTGCATCGGCTTGAACGACGTGTTCGTAAGATAGAGGATGGCGCCGTTCTCGTCCTGCTCCGTCAACGCCCGGTCTTTGTCACCGATGGGCTCCAGCCAACTGTCGGACTCCGCCGTCCGGTTCAAGTACACCAAGTCAATCTTGCTGCTTGCGTTGGCCCAGTCATAGGTGAATCGAGCCGCGTCGAATCCGCCCACCGTACGGGAGCCGTCCAGCGGCGTGGCGTCCAGAACCAGCCAGCCAACGCCGAAACCAAGGTCCTGCCGGCCAATCGTCGCCGTCAGGGGCAACCCGGCGAGGTTTCGGAAGCTGAAGTTGAACCAGTCGAACAAGGCTTCGTCCCACATCATGTTGCGATCGTATTTCTCAAAACTGTTTGTCGCGCCGATCACCTGCGCGTGCGGCTCGTCGTAAGTACGGAATTCCCACACAAGCCGCGTGTTGAAGGCGATGTCGTCCCCGATGGCCGACTTGGTCCACCACCGCGTGCGATAGCGTTCGTACCACCATTGGTGCGCGTTGCTGTCGTCGTTCAGGGTGTCCCAGTTCTGCCCCGCCTCGATCCTGAAGCGTTCGTCGAGTCCCATGCTCAGCCAGGACGTCGGATTGTGAAACGTCTTCCAGAGTTCCGGACAGAACAGCTCGGTGTGCGCAGGGGCCGCGGGGGCGGCAGGTGCAACAGCGCCGGCGGCTGGTGCTTTCGTCGTCGCCGGAGCCCCGGCGGCAGCAAAGACGGTCGAGCCCGCGATTCCCGTCAATGCCACGATCAACAATCCGGCCTTCCACACTTCGTGTCTCATTTGTCTCTCCTTTAACCTCCCGGACGAACTTGATGCCAGCGACCGAGGGCCTCCAACGCTATGGGTCACACAGTCCTCACGGGCCTCGGCCTTCTATGCGTCACGACGGCGACTTGCAGTTCTTCATACTTATTCGGTTTATCATGCCTCAGATCAGTATAGAAATAAAGCACCTTCTCGGACAATCTTGTAAAATTTGCTTGATGATGCCCGCCTCCGGGCGACGGCGTCACGCCGCGGCCCAGTCACACCCATCCGGGGAACCGGTCGTCACGCCAGATTCAGAAGCGAAAGCGCGTTGGCCGCCAGGATCGATCTCAACGTCGCATCGGGCAACTGCAACTGTTCGAGCAGAGCCAGCGTCCGGCCCTGGTCGGTCCACGGAGAGTCCGTCCCAAACAGCATACAACCCTCGGGATGTCCGAGAATCATCGCCCGGGCGTCCTCGACATCCAATTCATCAAGGGCGAAACTGATCTCCATCGGGACATTGCGTCCGATAAGCTCCCGCTGCACCTCGTCCCATTGTCGCCAGGCGCCCATGTGCGTTGCGACAAACTTGAGATTCGGAAACCACTCCTTGACCGTCAGGATCTTCTGCGGGTCGGCCCGTCGAATCCTGGGAAAGGCGATGTCGTAGCCGGTATGCATCACCAACAACAGGTTCGAGCGATCCACGGCTTCGTACAACGGGAGCATTCGATCCTCATCCGCGAAGAAATCCTGGTAGTAAGGGTGCAGTTTGACCCCCTGGAACCCCTCCTGTGCGATACGACGGACACGATCCGCAGCCGCCGGGTCTGCCGGGTGAACGGAGGGAAACGGCAGGAGCCGGTCCGAACGAATTTGCACACACCAAGCCAGGATCGGCTCGAATTGCTCGGGCCTCGTCGCAATGCAGCAGACCACGCTCTTCTCGATGCCGGTCCTGTCCATGGACCGCAACAATTCCCCTACCGTACCATCGAGATATGCCTGGATCCCCGGCGCCTCCTCCAGAAGAGCCTTCATCGCGCGGGCCGCGAGTGCGTCAGGAAACGCATGAGTATGGAAATCCACGATCCTGCGTGTCATATGACCTCAGTCACGGGGTTCGCACGTTATCCGGCGATGGACCCCCTCGCAGCGATGATAGTCATGCGATTGGGACCTGGCAACCAGGAAGTCATGGAGATGGGAGAACCAAGCGGGCAGAGACAAGGGCGAAGACGCAGCCCGCCCGCTCTCTGCGTCTTCACCATATCCACAGGCCACCCTCGGAGGGGATCCGTTTCTATATATGAAGGCGACTCTCGAATGGCCGATGTAGATGAAAAAGCGGTGAGATTATCAATATTTTTTGGCAACGGGTGTCATTTGAATATTGGGCGGGCCTTCGCGTCTATACCCATAGCCTGGGGGATGTAGTCCCCGTAAGGTCGATCTGTTATCATGGAACATGTGCCGATGGACCGATATGAACAGTAGCATAAGAGAATGGTGTCTGATCCCGGAGCCTTTGAAATGGACTGTCCCGCGTGCAAGAACGCCATGATTACCCTGGAGCTGGCCGATGTGGAGATCGACCATTGCGTCCGCTGCGGGGGGATTTGGCTCGATGCCGGCGAGTTGGAGTTGCTCCTGGACGCTCCAGAGAGAAGCCGGCAGGTCTTAGGCTCATTTCGGGAAGATAAGACTCTGCAGGAGCAGTTGCGGAAGTGCCCGATTTGTGGCAAGAAAATGGCAAAGGTCATCGCAGGACCATCGGAACCGCCACTGCGGATCGATCAGTGCCGCCGAGGCCACGGCCTGTGGTTCGATCGAGGCGAACTCAAGGACATCCTGAGCCAGGGGCAGTTCGACGACGAGAGCCGCATCCAACGGCTGCTGGCCGACATGTTCGGCCAAGACATCGACAGGATGGACAGGAAGTCAGGATCGGGATGATCACCACGGTCTTTTTTATCCATTTATTAACCATTTCACTGTGCTCCGCCACATCGTCGGTGGACGCCGGGCCCGGTCTGCAATGTACCGATGTCTTTGTCGCCGGAGCTGACGGGTATCACACATACCGGATTCCCGCACTGCTGGCCACCCAGGAGGGCACTCTCCTGGCCTTCTGCGAAGGGCGCAAGGGCAGCCGATCCGATTCCGGCGACATCGACCTGCTCGTGAAACGGTCCGCCGACGGCGGCAGGACCTGGTCGACGCAGCAGGCCGTCTGGGACGATGGAGCGAACACCTGCGGGAACCCGTGCCCAGTCGTAGATCAGACAACCGGCACGATCTGGCTTCCGATGACCTGGAACCACGGCAAGGACTCTGAAGACCGCATCAAACAGAATGCCGGCAAAGACACCCGGCGGGTCTTCATCACATACAGCGATGACGACGGGCAAACCTGGGCAAAGCCACGGGAAATCACTACGGACGTGAAACGCCCCGAGTGGCGGTGGTATGCAACCGGCCCGGGCGTCGGGATTCAATTGACGCAAGGCCCCTGGAAGGGCCGTCTGTTGATCCCCTGCGACCACACTCTCGTGCTTCCCGATGACCCGGACGGCTATTGCTCGCACGTGATCTTCAGCGACGACCACGGCCAGACCTGGCGACTGGGCGGAGCGATTCGCCCGGCAGTCAACGAATGCCAGGTCGTCGAGCTTTCGGATGGCACACTCATGATGAACATGCGGAACTACGATCGGTCCCAGACCAGCAGGGCCATCGCCGCCAGCACTGACGGCGGAATGAACTGGTCTGAGATCCGGCATGATCCAACGCTCGTCGAACCCATCTGCCAGGCCAGCCTGGTGCAGCACGCAAAGCAGACGCCGGACGGACGCGTTTGCCTGCTCTTCTCCAATCCTGCTCATGCGGAGTCCGGAAAGCGGCTCGACATGACCGTCCGGATGAGCGAGGATAGGGGCACGACTTGGCCGGTGAGCCGGCTCCTGTGGCCCGGCCCCGCCGCCTATTCCTGCCTTTGTGCCATGCCGGATGGCGGCGTAACGTGCCTTTTCGAGGCCGGACGGACGCATCCTTACGAACGGATCGTGCTGGCCCGGTTCAGTCGCGACTGGCTGGTGAGCAAGGATGGGGTGCCGTAGAACAACCGTGGATACGTATCACATCGCGTAGTGCATAGGATGACAATAGCCTTGATTCATTGTCCGTCGGACAGAAGGGAGATCACATGGGAGGATTGATTGCGTTGCTCGTGGTTTTGGGCATTCTGGCGCTGCTGGTGCTGTTCCTGATCGGCATCTACAACTCCCTGGTCGGCTCGCGCAACCAGGTGGACAACGCGTGGGCTCAGATCGATGTCCAGTTGAAGCGCCGCCACGACCTGATCCCCAACCTCGTGGAAACCGCCAAGGGCTACATGAAGCACGAGCGGGAGACCTTTGAGACGATCACGAAGGCCCGCAGCGCCGCGATGGGAGCCAAGACCGTCTCCGAGACCGCCCAGGCGGAAGGCCAGCTCGCCGACGCCCTGAGCAAATTCATGCTCGTCGTGGAGAACTACCCCGAGTTGAAGGCCAACCAGAACTTCCTGGCCCTGCAGGAGGAACTGACGAGCACGGAGAACAAGATCGCCTTCTCCCGGCAGAACTACAACGACCAGGTGCTCTTCTACAACAACCGGATTCAGATGTTCCCGTCGAACGTCGTCGCAGGCATGTTCGCCTTCACGAAACGGGACTTCTTCCAGGTGGAAACGGCACTGGAACGCGAGCCCCCGAAGGTGACGTTTTCCTGAGTCTGAGGCAAGACAAAGAGCATGTGGGAACTCATCAGAGCCAATCGACGCAACTCCATCCTCCTGATGGTCCTGATGGCCGTCGTCCTGTTGTTGCTGGGTTTCATCATCGGGATGGCGGCCATGGGCCAGGAAGGCGGTCTGTTCGGGGTCGTCATCGCCGCCGGGATCTGGCTGGTGCTGGCCCTGGTCAGCTTTTCGTCCGGAGACCAGATCCTGCTTGCGGCCAGCGGCGCGCAGCCCGTCACGCACGACGTCCACCCCCAGCTATTCAACATCGTCGAGGAGATGAAGATCGCGGCGGGCCTGCCGGCCATGCCCAAGGTCTACATCATCAACGACCCCGCTCCGAACGCGTTCGCAACCGGTCGCAATCCTCAGTCGGCCTCCATCGCAGTGACCGCCGGCCTCCTGGCCCGGCTCAATCGCGACGAGCTGCAAGGCGTGGTCGCCCACGAGATGAGCCACATCCTGCACCGTGACATCCTCTATGTCACGCTCGCCGGCGTCATGCTGGGCTCCATCGCCCTGCTGTCCCAGGTTTTCATGCGGGGGATGTTCTACCAATCGATGGGTTCCCGCCGACGCTATTCTTCCGGCAATCAAAATGCAGGACAGGCCCAAATCGTGTTCGCCGTGATTGCCGTCGCAGCCGCGATCCTGGCTCCCATTCTGGCCCAACTGCTCTATTTCGCCCTCTCGCGTCGACGGGAGTACATGGCCGACGCCGGAGGGGCGAGACTGACCCGCTACCCCGAGGGACTCGCCAGCGCCCTGGAGAAGATCGCCAACGATCCCTCGCCGCAATTGGCGAAAGCCAATGAGATCACGGCGCCCATGTACTTCGCCAATCCCTTCAAGAAGCGGGGGAAGCGGACGCTATCCGACCTGACCAGCACGCATCCGCCCATCTCGGAACGAATCCGCATCCTGCGAAGCATGTCGCAGGGGGCCTCCTTCCGCGACTACTCCCAGGCGTACACGGCGGTGACTCACTCGAAAAGCGTCGTACCGGCGGCAGCTCTCGATGAGGAACAAGTCGGAATCCGCCAGGGACAGGCCGGAGCCGGCAGGGAAGAGAAGACCCAGAAGCAGGTCCACGAGATCGGCGACATCATGCGAAGAGTCAATGGCTTCGCATTCCTGACGTGCCTGTGCGGCTTGAAGCTCAAAGTCCCGCCGAATTTCCAGGGCAGCAGCGTCCCATGTCCCCGTTGCGGCCGATCATTGACCCTTGACGCAAGATGAGCGAATCACCGGGATCATGAAGGAGATTCAGGAGACTCGCAAGCAGATGTGACGGGCGGCAACTCACCCGGCGGAGGCGGCGGGACTGTCGCCGTCGGATCCTGGGGCTCCTGTGGGTCCTGCGACTGTTGCGATTCCTGCGGCTCTTGTGACTGGGCCAGTTCCGCGGGTTCCTCGTCGAGGGCCTTGAGATTTTCCCGGATCCTGTTGTAGATCAGATGGGTCTTCGTGTCGTCGCCGAACGTGCCCACGCGAATGGAGAGCTTCGTCATGTTGCTGGTCACCGCTTTGAGGCGGATGGAGATCCGCTTGTCCGCCGTGTCGCGAGCGACCACACGCGCCGACAGGGCGTCCTTCCCGGTTTCCCCTTCGATGACGTTCAGGCCCAATTCGTCGGCGGCCGCCCTTGTGGCGACGTACGTTTCCTCAATGGAGTACGGCTCCTGCGTATCCATATCGCCGGCTATGTAGGCGACGGTCCCGGCCGCACCGGCTCCCACTGCGACCGCCAGGCAGCCGCCCGTACCCGTCGCCAGAGATATCAACAAAAGCAACAAACACACCAGATGTGTACGCATATACACCCCCATAACTCACTCCCTCCCCCATAAGAGTATTCCAAACAAGCTGCGACAATTCAAACACAATCTCAGCAGCTCTCGGCCTCTCGGCTTGCAGAGGAACGTATCCCACTGGCAGCACTTGGTTTACGGAAAAGGCATGCAAATTCCCCTCCATCGACAGGACTTTCGCATCGCCTGTTGAGGATTACCCGGGACAACGGTACACTACGCAGAATGAAAGGCTGGACATCTTTGAGGAGACTGAGTTTATGAACACACGCAGACCCCGGACAACAAACACAATGCCACCACTCGGCCGAACCACCGTGGTCCTGCTGAGCCTGTTCGTCAGCGTCGGGACACAGGCGGTGGTTCCGCAACCTGAGGAGTTCGATCTCCGCGGCCGGTGGATGGATGGGCTGGTGAGCGAGTCACAACCTGCGTCTCGCCCTCATCTGGAGTTGCTCTTCGAGGATGCGGCCGATGGGATGTCGCGAGGGAAGTCGTGGCGAGGGACGCCCTACCAGCTTGGGGAAAAGACCTACACGAACGGTCTGGCATTCAACTCCACAAAGCACCTGCTTGTCGTTCTCGACCGGCCGGCGGAGAGATTCATCGCCGACGTCGGCCTGGAAAACAACGACGATACACAGCGCGGCGCGACAACGGGCAACGGGTCCGTGACATTCCATGTGCTCGTCGACGGCAAGGAGGTCCTCACGACGCCCGTGATGCGACTGAAGGATGGCCCGCGAGCGATTGATGTCCCGCTCGACGGCGCCCGGCAGTTTGAGATCCGCGTCAAGGACGGCGGCGACGGGCGGGGCTGGGACCAGGCGCTCTGGGCCGACGCCGCGGTGAAGCTCCGCGACGGCGGCGCCGTCCAGCTCCAGGACCTGCCCCTCGGAGAGACGGGCCCGAAGGCGATTTCCGTTCTGGAGCCCCCCTTCTCATTCGTCTACGACGGCAAACCCTCGGGCGACCTGCTGAAGACCTGGCCGGTCTCACGGGACACGCAAAGGCTCGACGCGCAGCGCACCCAGCACACGCTGCTATACACGGATCCGGCGACCGGCCTGCAGGTCCGCTGCGTCCTCGTGACATACAACGATTTCCCCACCGCCGAGTGGACCCTGTATTTCGAGAACACCAGTTCGGCGGATACGCCGATCCTGGAGAAGATCCAGGCGCTCGACGTGCAGATCGGCCGCAGCGGTGACCGCGAGTTCCTGCTCCACCACAACGTGGGCTCGCCCGCGAACGGAAACGACTACGGCCCACTGGAGACAACCCTCGGACCCGGTGTCAGCAAGCACCTGGGCGGTTCCGGCGGCCGGCCGACCAACACGGACTGGTCCTACTTCAATCTCGAATGGGGCAGCGAAGGGGTCATCGTCGCCGTCGGCTGGCCCGGGCAGTGGGCGGCCGAATTCGTCCGCGACGGGGCCAAAGACCTGCACCTGTGGGCCGGGCAGGAACAAACCCGGTTCAAGTTGCTGCCGGGCGAGGAGGTTCGCAGTCCGCTCATCGTGGTGCAGTTCTGGAAAGGCCGGTGGGTGGTCGCTCAGAACGTGTGGCGCCGCTGGATGATGGCCCATTCGATGCCAAAACCCGACGGCGTGCTGCCCCCTGCGAAGCTGTTCGCCTCCAGCTCGCGCCAGTACAACGAGATGATCGACGCCAACGAAGCCAGGCAGATCCTGTTCATCGACCGCTACCGCGAGGAAGGCATCAAGCTGGACTACTGGTGGATGGACGCGGGGTGGTATGTCCATCACGGTGGGGGTTGGCCCCGCGTCGGCACATGGGAAGTGGACGCCGCCCGGTTCCCGAGAGGGCTGCGGGCCATCTCGGACTACGCACACAGCAAGGGTCTCAAGATCCTCGTCTGGTTTGAGCCGGAGCGGGTGACCGCCGGCACCTGGCTGACGAACAACCACCCCGAGTGGGTGCTCGGCGGCGCCAAGGGCGGTCTGCTCGATCTCGGCAACGATGCAGCCAGGCAATGGCTCACCGAACACGTGGACCGGCTCCTGACCGAGCAGGGAATCGACCTGTATCGCCAGGACTTCAACATGGACCCGCTGAACTACTGGCGCGGCGCGGACAGTGCCGACCGGAAGGGCATCACTGAAATCCGGCACATCACAGGCTATCTCGCCTACTGGGACGAGCTGCGACGCCGGCATCCGGGGATGCTGATCGACTCCTGCGCCAGCGGCGGCCGGCGCAACGACATCGAGACGATGCGCCGGGCCGTACCGCTATGGCGCAGCGACTACGCGTACGAAGCCATCGGCCATCAGTGCATGATGTACGGCCTGTCCATGTGGCTGCCCTACCACGGCACCGGCACCGTCGCCACTCGCAACGCGTCCTACTATGGCAGCGGCCGAACCCCAGTCGAGCCCTACGCGTTCTGGAGCAATGCCGGCCAGGGCTTCGGGCTCGGCATCGATGTCCGCCTGAAGGACCTTGATTACCCCTCTTTGCGTCGCCTGATCGGCCAGTGGCGACAGATCGCTCCGAACTACTACGGAGACTTCTACCCGTTGACGCCCTGGACCCGCGACAACACGGTATGGATGGCGTGGCAGTTTGACCGCCCGGAGACAGGCGAAGGATTCGTGCAGGCGTTCCGACGCCACGAGAGCGACTACGAATCCGCGCGTCTGCGGCTGTGGGGCCTGGACATGGACGCGAGCTACCTCGTGACCAACCTGGACACCGGCGAAGAGCAATCGCACACAGGTCGCGAACTGGTCGAGACGGGACTGCGGATCACGCTTGCAGACAGGCCGGACACCGCGATCCTGACCTATCGCAGACAGCCATGAGAGCCGGCCGCGGAGAGCCGCCACGCACGTTGACAACAGGCCGCAAGGCGGTTACCATTATGGATATGACTCGTACCTTATTCGCTTTACTGACAGGCCTTGGGCTGATCGTCGGGTCGGCAGGATGCAGGACCCAGTCCAAGCCCGAAGAGAAGATCTGGGAGCAGGTGAAGATCGGAGAACTTGCCCCGCCGCCAAGCGACAGACTGCCTCCCCCGCAGTTCTTCTCCAGCGTCGTGATGGACATCTACGTCCTGGATCTGCCCGCCGACCGCGTGGACCGTCTGGACGACCTCTGGCCGATCCTCTCGCCGGACCCCATCAAGCTCAGTAGCTACAATGCGTTCACAGAGAACTGCTTCCGGATGCGGTATGGTCGGACGGAGGTCTGGTCGCAAATCCAGTCGTTGCTCGCGGACGCGGGCGCCCTCAAGGTGGCAACCCACTCCATGGCTCTCACAGTCAATGAGAAGACGGACCTGCCCGTGGCGGAGTTGCCCATGGCGAGGGAGATCACCTTCGTGGGCACCAACCTCCTGAAGCAGACCGCGCACGTGGGAGCCGGCATTCTTGCCCTGCGTCTTCGCCCCGAGCCGATCCCCTGGGCCCGCGGCGTCCACAAGATCATCGGCTATCCGACGTACACGGTCCCCATCATGAGCACGATCGCCCCGCTGCAGGCAAAGGCCCGCGAGAAGGAGTATTATTTCGCCCCGGCGGCGTTCGCTGTCCAGATGGCGCCGGGCGATCTGATCGTAATCGGGCCGGACAGGTACACAGGCGAGCGGCAGACGCTCGGAGGCCTGTTCTTCTGCAAACCGGAGGGGACCTTGTTCTTCAACCCAACCAAACGTACCCCCCCTCAAATCAAACCCGCCGTGCGTCTCTACGTCCTGATCTGCACGGCCATCAACGACTGATCCTGATGCCGCCCACGAGAGTTGCCCTTATCCGCTGCGAGAACTACGAGCCCGCCCAGGTCGCGCAGGCGGTCCGGCGTCAGGTCGATCTCCTCGGAGGCATCGAGACGTTCGTCAAGCCGGGCGATTCGGTGCTCATCAAGCCCAACTTCATCGCCCCGCGTTCGCACCACCACAGCGCCGCCCAGACCCATCCGGCTGTGATCATCGAGGTGGCCCGCCTGTTGAAAGACTGCGGAGCCAGACCGTTTGTCGCCGATTCGCCCGCCTGGGCGGATACGGCCACCTGTGCCCGTGCGCTGGAGTTGACCGAGCCCCTGCACAAGCTCGGCGTTCCGATTCGGCAACTGGACCGGCCGAGGAAATGCCGGCTCGGACCCGGCGGCCCGCGAGTGGGCCTCAGCTCCGTCGCGCTCGATGCGAACGCCATCATCAATCTGCCCAAGCTCAAGGCCCACCAGCAACTCATGGCCACGTTCGCTGTCAAGAACATGTTCGGGTGCGTCAGCGGCAAGCACAAGGCGCTCTGGCACTTCCGCAAAGGCGACGATCCAACCGAGTTCTGCAGGATGCTTATCGGTATCTACGAGCGCCTGGCGCCGGTCCTGACGATCATCGACGGGATCGTGGCCATGGAAGGCCAGGGTCCGATCCGCGGCCCGAGCAGGCCGCTGGGCTGGCTTGTCGCAGGCACCGAACCCATCGCCTGCGAGCTGATCTGTTGCGGCCTGATCGGCATGGCGCCCGAAGCAGTCCCCATCATCCGCACGGCGAAGGAAATCGGCTTCGGCTGCACGGACCCCGCGGGGATCGAAGTGATCGGTGACGCGATGCCGGCGACGCCCTGTCCCGATTTCGTGATGCCGCAACTGGTGCCGATCAAGTTCTCGTTCACTCACATCTGCCGCAGCGTGGGCAAGCAGATCCTGCTCCTCATGCCCGGTGGAAAGAGCAGGAAGGTCCGCTCGATCCAGGAGTAGCGTCCATTCGTATGCACCAGATGACATCGAACCACTGGCTGGCCAATTCACTGCTCGTCGGCATCCTCCTGATGGGGGCAGGCACTTCCGGGTGCCGTCACGGACCCGTGCTGCCGCTGGGGGCAAACAACAACGTCCGTCAAACGACCGATCCGGTGTCGAGCCGGTGGGCTGAGCCCCTCGTCTTTCCGGGCCTGCCCAACCTGCACAAGGTTTCGGATGATCTCTATCGCGGGGCGCAGCCCACGGCAGAGGGCATCAAACAACTGCAGGCGATGGGGATCAAGACGATCATCAATCTGCGATCCTCGGACACCGACCGCGGCATCCTGGACTCGGCAGGCCTGACTTACGAACGCATCCCCATGGTGGCCTGGCGCGCCAGGGACGACGACGTCGTCCGATTCCTCCAGATCGTAACCGATGAGAGCCGCCTCCCGGCCTTCGTACACTGCCAGCGCGGAGCGGACCGCACCGGAATGATGGTCGCAGTCTACCGAATCGTCGTGCAGGGCTGGGACAAGGAACAGGCCCTTGCCGAGATGACTCATGGCGGCTTTCGTTTCTACAGCGGCTGGCAGAACCTCGTCCAATACGTCGAAGACCTGGACGTGGACGCGCTTCGTCGCCACGCAGGCATCGCAGAATCCACCATTGTCAGATAGCCCAAACTTCGCGGCATTGAATCATCGGCAGGCGTCGCTGTGTCGCCTATGACTCGGATTCTTCTTCCGCGTCTTCCGTCTTTGTGTGCAGGCTCGTGCGCTCGTTTCTCTTGATCGCGGCGTTGATCCGCTTGTAGGACTCCTCGACCGCCGCCAGGATCTCCAGCAACTGGTCCTGGTCCTCGACGGAGACCGATCCCCACTTCTGGCCGGAGTTCTTGCGACCCATCGGCTCGACGCCTTCGAGGGCGTCGCCGCCCGTGAAGAGCACCAGACGCAGCTTGTTCTGGCGAGGATGCACGTGGATGAACGTCCGCTCGGGGCTGTAGAAGGTGATGGCGGTCTTGCCGACCCGGTAGAAGCATTGCTCGTCGACGGATTTCACATGGTCCGCCAGCGACTGGAACAGGCCGCGGACCCGGTCCTGGACGCCGTGCGCGTCGAACCAGACATCGAGGTCCTCGCCTTCCTCGCCGCCGACGGGCTCATCAGGCCTGCGGATCGGCCAATTCTCCATTTCCTTGATGCGGTCCCGCAGTTCGATCACTTCCACCGGGCAACCGGCCCAGTCGTGCTCCCAGCAGATGATCAGATCGCATCGGTCGGCCTCATTGCCGTGCTGCTTGAAATCGCTCGAACGGTACTCGAATTCCACGCGGAGCCGCTCCCACCCTTTGCCGGTGAAACGTCGCACGATCCCGTCCGGCGGCTCCGGCCGAACCTCCTCGACGTACATGTTCAGGTCTTCCGCCATCTTGGAGAACAGAAAGACCACGCCGCTCTCGTTCAGCGGAGCGTAGACCATCCCACGGAAATTGATCAGATCGCCGACAATGCTTCGCTCGATATTCGCCATTGTTCATTCCCTTCCTTGCCGTGTGTCCTTACCTATCCAAACAACAGGCGTGTCACTGATGATCGACACGCCCAGCCATCGTATCGCCGTTGCAGGATTCTGCAAGGGCTTTGTTCTCGGACTTTCCCTTTCATTGCCCCGAGGAGGCATCCATTTCCGCCAGCGGCAGTTCGATCGTGAACGAGGTCCCCTTGCCCGGCTCGCTGTGAACGCCGATGCGTCCCCTGTGCGCTTCGATGATCTTCTTGGCGGTCGCCAGTCCCAGTCCCATCCCGCCCGAGCGAGAGGACTGATAGGGCCGGAACAGGGTCGGGAGCCTCTCCGGCGGGATACCTCGCCCCGTGTCGTTTACGTGAATCACCGCGTACTGTCCCTGGCGCGCCGTATGGATCATCAGTTCCCCGCCGGCGTCCATCGCCTGCTGTGCATTGATGAACAGATTCAGCAGCACCTGCTTCAGGGCGCCTGCATCCACTCGGCACACCAACGGCGCATTGAAGAGACCCTGGCGGACGGTGAGAGAGTGACTGTAGGCCTGCGGGGAGTAGAAATCGACCATGTCGCCGACCAGCTCGTTCAGGTCCACCGTCTCCCATTGCAGATC
>JBDKRX010000165.1:0-20066 GCA_039683175.1 Phycisphaerales bacterium | reverse complement strand
CATCGTTTGCCTGGGATTGATTCATTGCTTTGCCGCCGGACTGCTTGCGGCTCCGTTCATGGGGGAGTATGAAGGCTCCTTCCATCCGGACCCGAAAGTCACATTCAAGGCCATCGGCAAGGTCGTACAGGAGGCCGAGAACGTGTATCGGATTGTCCTGTACACTGGACCGGAGACGCCCGTGACGGAAGGGGCTTATGTCGAGATCTACGGGGTCGCACAGGGGCCCGAGGTCCAGATCACCGGTCGCTGCGGCGGCTACGGCTGGGGCGGCCAGATCAAGGACGGCGACCTCCGAGCTGGGAGTGGGTACGGCCAGTACTGGGAGCTCAAGAAGATCGAGAGCCAGTCGCCTCGCGCGGGCGTCAAGCCGCCGGAAGGGGCCGCGGTCGTGCTGCCGTTCGAGACCGGCAAGACGGCGGACTTGAGCGGCTGGACCAACGCCGAGTGGAAGGCCCTGGATGGCGGCGTCATGCAGTTTGCCCCAGGCAAAGGGGCCAACAGGAACAAGCGCGAGTTCGGCGACATCAAGCACCTGCACATCGAGTTCAAGCTGCCCCTGGAGCCGCTCAATCGCGGGCAGGGCCGCGCCAATAGCGGCGTTTACCTCTCGGATCACTACGAGGTCCAGGTGCTGGACTCGTTCGGCCTGACCCACACGTCAGGTGATTGCGGCGGGCTTTACGGCATCGCCAGGGCTACCGTCAACGCCTGCCTGCCGCCGGAGACTTGGCAGACGTACGACATCACATTCCGGGCTCCCCGATTCGACGACGCCGGGAAAGTGAAGGAACTGCCCCGGATCACGGTCCTCCACAACGGCGTGAAGATCCACGACAATGTCGAGATCACGCTGGAGAACCATCGGGCCAAGGGACCTCTCCAACTCCAGGATCACGGGCACCCGATCCAGTTCCGCAATGTCTGGGTCGTGGAGTAACGGCGGCAAGACGAGTCCTATCCGTCCCATGAGTCCTATGGGTCCCATTGGACGCATAGGACCTACACGCCGGCGTAGCCTTCTATCATGACGAGGGCTTTGTAGGCGGCCTGCTGAACGTCCCGGTCCTCATCCTCGGCGTAGGCCTGTTTCAGAGCGGGCACGGTCTTGGGGTCTCGAAGGCGGCTGAATAGCTCCGCCACCGCTGCGCGGATCTGCGGATCGCGGTCTTTGGAGAGAACCTGCTCCAGTGCAGTCCGGACGTTTTGGTCGCGGGCAAATGGCTCCAAGTCTCGCACGGCTTGGGCCCGACTGCCCGCATCGCCGATCTTGAGGACCTTGAGCAACTCGCTTCGCTTCTGCAGCTGTTTCTCAGACAGCGGCTCGGCCTTCTCGACCTTTGGCAGTGGAGCGGGTTTGTGTTCTTCGATGATGACGCGCCGTTCCTGCACCACCACGGGCGGAACCACCACAACCGGCCAGGGCTCATACCAGGGGTCCCAACAGGGGTCGTACCAGTAATAGTCTGGCCAAGCGTGCCAGCCGCCGTACCATCCATGAACATGCTGGGGATGATGGGGTCCAATGACCGTGCCGAAACCTATCCCGACATGGACGCCGGCAGAAGCCGTGCCCGACAGAGCCATTGCCAGACATGCCAACACGACGATGAAGCGACTATAGCGTGTTCTGTTTTCAGGCATTTGAGTCAACCTACCTTTCGTGCCGTCCATTCAGAGTATACGAAGAATCCGCCCAGGCAGATCGCCGACCCGCACGGACAAATCGGGGCACCGAGATCATTATACCCCACTTACGTCGTAGCACCACAATGTATCGTGGTAACGGAGGTACAGGCGGCCGTTGAGCACCACGGGGTGTGCCCAGGCATCTCGGACTTCGTCGGTTGTGAGCCGGAATTGGCTGATGACTTCGAGATGGTCGGCGCCGGGTTTCAGCAGGGCGGCTGTGCCTCGCTCGTCGAGCACATAGAGCCGTTCGTCGGCCCAGATCGCGGCGCCTGTGGTCAAGTCCTTCAGTTCGCAGGTGGTCCGGCCTGTTTGCCAGTCGATGCCCAGCCACCATTTGGCTTCGCGATACCCCGAGGCGAAGAGGGTGTTTCCGACGAGCACGCCGCACCCTGTCACGGTGTCAAGAGGCGACGTCCACACGTGTTCGGCGGTCATACCCTGTGCGTTCGAGGCAAGCTGATAGAGTCGCCCCTGCTCGGAGTAGGGGGTCACAAAGAAGACGGATCCGGACCCGTAGATTGGCGTCGAGACGTTGACGCCATGCGGGTTCTTCAGCGGGACCGTCCAGAGCAGTTTGCCGGTGTCGGCATCGACGCCGAAGCCGTGGGCCGAGGAGCAGTTGGCAATGACTCGGTGTCCGGCGTATCGGAACAGAATGGGCGAGGAATGTGACGCCAGGTCGTCTTCAAGCGGATCGGTCGTCCAGAGCGTCTCGCCGGTGCATTTGTCCAGAGCGGCCATCAGTGCCTTCTTGCCGCCCGGCGTGACGATTACCCTGGGGCCATCGACGAGCAGGCATTCGCTGAGAGCCCAGGTGATGTTCTTGCCCTGGAATCGGTCAAGGATATCGACCGACCACTGCTCTTGACCGGAGGTGGCGTCGAGGCAGGCCAGCCTGCCATGTGCGTTCAGGTTGTACAGCCTGCCCTCGGAGTAGACGCAGCATGCCCTTGCGCCCGGGTAGGGGGTTTTCCAGGCACGCCCGTTCGTCGCTTTCCATTGAACGTTGCGGGTCAGGTCGAGAGCGTATACGATGAGGTCGTTGCCCACGTCGCCCGTGATGTAGATTCGTTCACCGACGATGATTGGCGAGGACCAGCCTTTGCCGAGATCGTTGACCTTCCAGAGCAGCCTGGGCCCATCTTGCGGCCAGCTTGGCAGCAGGCCGTTCTCATCCGAGACACCGTCGCGCCGGGGACCTCGCCACTGCGGCCAGCCCGCCTCCGGCGATGCGATCAGACCATCGGCGGAGGTCCCGGCCCAGGCGCACGTGCTGAGTGCGAATACAAGAAGGCAGGACGGCGCGCAGGCCCTCATCCATCGCGTTGGCTGGCATTCATCACGCGGGATCATCATTGAATTGGCCATCGACGACCTCGATTTTGCACCGGGGGATGGCGGCGAGGAACTGGCCGCCGTAGCGTTTGTTCACGATCCGACTGTCCAGGACGACCACGATGCCGGTGTCCGTCTTGCTGCGGATGAGACGGCCGAAGCCCTGCTTGAACTTGATGACGGCCGACGGGAGCTGATAGTCGTTGAACGGATTGCCGCCTTGCTGGCGGATCTGTTCGAGCCGGCCCGCCAGCAGCGGCTGATCGGGCACCGCGAACGGCAGGCGAACGATGATCACGTTCGAGAGCGCCTCGCCCGGGACATCGACGCCTTGCCAGAAGCTGTCTGTGCCGAACAGCACGCTATTGCTCGTGCTCTTGAACTGGGTGATCATCGCGCTGCGGTCCATGTCGGCGCCTTGTCGCAGCAGGGCGAAGCGGTTGTCGACCAGCCAGTCTTCGAGCTGCTCGGCCATGTTCGCGAGCATCTGGTAGCTGGTGAACAGGACGAAGGCCCGGCCGGCGGTTTTACGCACGTACTTCTTGATCGCCTCCGCAGCGGCAGAGAGGAACCCGGGCTCGTTCGGGTTCGGCATGTCTTTCTCGACGTAGAGCGTGACCTGTCGCTCGTAGTCGAACGGCGAATCGAGTCGCAGGCCGTGAAAGTCGGTCAGGCCGATACGCCCTGAGAAGAACTCGAAGCCGCCGTTGGCGCCTGTACTCAGGGTTGCGCTCGTGAGGATCACGGATTCGTACTTGCTGAACAGGCATCGCTGGACGTCCGGCCCGACGTTCAACGGGGCGGCCCGCAGGCGGATCGTCCGGCCTGCGTTGCCTTCGGCCTCAACCCAGTAGATGCGATCCGGCTGCTCCTGCGACAGGAAATCGGCCAGGTCGTGAACCAAGCCCTCGCAGTGGTCCGCGCAGCGGGTGATCTCGGCCTGTTTGTCCGGATCGTCTGTCTCTTTGCCCAGTCTGCCCAATGCCTTGCGGAGGTCCTTGAGGTTCGCCGACAGCGTGTCGTTGACGAAGCGGGCGGGACACCGGCCGGCGGTCCTGGCCTTCTCGGTGTCGTACCAGGCCTGGACCTTCCGGAAGAAATCGCTCGCGGCGCTGCCGGTCTCGTTGACCTGCTTGATGATCTCGTCGCCGTCGCTGTGAGCCAGGAGGCCCCTGTGCGTGCGGGGATTATACAGCTCGTCGAGGAGGTACTTGGCGCGGTGGTTCGTGATGTCGATGCCGAAGTGCTCCTCGGCGACGCGTTCGAGGTTGTGGGCCTCGTCGAGGACGACGATTCTATAATCCGGCAGCAGTCCGACCCCTTGCTCCTTGAGTGTCAGATCGCCGAACAGCAGGGCGTGGTTGGCGACGATGAGATCGGCCTGGTCCCACTTCTTTCTCGCGTGGGCATAGAAGCAGCCGCGATAGTGGGGGCATTTGCGCCCGCGACAATTCCCATGCTCGCTGCGGACCTTGTCCCAGGTCGCCCGGCTTGGCAGGAACGACAGGTCACTGAGCGAGCCGTCTTCGGTCGTCAGAGCCCACTGGCGGATGGTGTCGAGCTCGCCCGACGCGGGTCCGAACAACGACTGCTGCATCCGGTACGCAAAATCGAGTCTCCGTTTGCACAGGTAGTTGCCCCGGCCCTTGGCGATGACCGCTTCGAACGACTGGGGCAGGCATTCCTTCAGGAACGGGATGTCCTTGTTGGCGAGCTGTTCCTGGAGGGTGATCGTGAACGTACTGACCACCGCCTTCTGACCGCTTCCGCAGAGCTGCTGAATGACCGGGACCAGGTAGGCGAAGGTTTTGCCGACGCCGGTTCCGGCCTCGACGGCGAGGTGCCTCCGGTCGGCGAATGCCCGCTGGATCGCAAGGGCCATTTGGATCTGTTGCGGTCGGGCCTCAAAACCGGGCAATGCAGCGGCAATGGGTCCATCCGGGCCCCAGAACTCGGGTGTGTCAGCCGTATTATGTCTGTCCTGTGTCACTTGAAATCCTGAACTCCATGGAGAATGGATGGTACTGGAGGGCTGTGAATACCGCAAGTCTCCAAATCATCCTTGACAGGGCGTCCATTCCCACTACGATGGCCGGCAAACGATACGGCATTTGTGGAGGTCCGATATGAAACATGGCGTGGAGTGGTCGATTGTGTCGTTCCTGGTCCTGATTGCACTGACGGCGGGTGTGTTTGCGGAGGATGGTCCGCTCACGCCGGAGGCGGTGGCGAAGATCCGCAGCGAATTCCAGATGGACGCCCACGCCCGGGCGACGCGGAACGCGCTGACAAGCGCCGGGATCAAGGACATCTCTGAGAACCGCGAGATTCTCGCCGATCACGACAGCAAGTTCAGCCATAAGATCAAGACCAAGGGCATCAGCAATCAGAAAGGCAGCGGCCGGTGCTGGATGTTCGCGGGCTTCAACATGATCAAGCCGGTCCTGGTGAACAAGCTGGAGCTGGACGACTTCGAGTTTTCCCAGATCTACCTGCAGTTCTGGGACAAGATGGAGAAGGCCAACAAGTTCCTCGAGTGCATGATCGAGTTCCGTGACCGCGATCTGCTGGACCGCGACGTGGTGTTCCTGCTCCAGGACCCGTGTCCGGACGGGGGGTATTTCGAGAACTTCGCGGACCTAGTGGGCAAGTACGGCGTCGTTCCCAGGGAGGTCATGGCCGAGACGGCCAGTTCCGAAGGCACGGGCATGATGAACCGTCTTCTCGGCCGGCTGCTGCGAAGACACGCCGCCGAGCTTCGAGAGATCTACAAGGATACCGGATCGGTCAAGCAGATGCGTCTGGCCAAGGAGCGGATGATGGCCGAGGTCTACCGCATGCTCGTCCTGAATCTCGGCGAACCGCCGGCTGAATTCACCTGGCGGCACACGGGCAAGGGCTCCGAACTGAAGGACGAGGACAAGGACGCGGACGAAGAAGCCGATGAGGAAGACGACGACGCGGATGATGACGAAGAAGATGATGAGGATGATGACGAAGAAGGGGACGACGACGGGGACGACGAGAGCGAGGACAAGCCCAAGGATGACTACAAGGTGCAGCAGAAGTGGAGCGAAGCCCGGGTCTATACGCCGCAGTCGTTCTACAGCGAGTTCGTCGGGCTCGATCTCCGCGAGTTCGTGAATATCGGGGACGACCCGATGCGGCCCAAGGGCAAGCACCTCGAGATCGACTTGACGAAGAGCCTCTACGAGGGGCGCAACCTGAATTACGCGAACGTCGAGACCCAGACGCTCAAGGACCTCGTAATCAAGGTGCTCATGGACAACAAGGCGGTCTGTTTCGACGCCGACGTATCGCCGGACCAGGACAGCGGCAAGGGCATCATGGCCCGCAATCTGTACGATTACGAATCGGTCTACGATCTCGACTTGGGCCTGGCCAAGACCGAGCGGCTCCTGTTCCGCGACGGCACGATCAATCACGGCATGGTCTTCGTCGGCGTGGACCTCCAGGACGGCAAGCCGGTCAAATGGCTGGTCGAGAACAGTTGGGGCTCGGATCGCGGCAAGGGCGGTCTGTGGACCATGTATGACGACTGGTTCGAGGACAACGTCTACAAGATCATCGTGCATCGCGACTACGTGCCCGAGGAGATCCTGCAAATCCTGGAACAACCTGCCGAGAAGCTGCCCGTCTGGGACCCGATGTGGTAGGAACTGTCGGCTATCGACGTCGGGAGACGCCGGGTGTGGTCCTCGTAATGCCTCCGACGTCGCCGGGCAAACCGCCCGGGCCGTTCGTGCCATAGGCTCCGCCGGGCATGTAGGAAGAGCCCATACCCATGCCATAGCCCATTCCAAGGCCGCCGCCGTAGCTGCCGCCCATGCCCATTATCTGCCCGCCGGACATGCCGCCAAAGCCCATCGGTGGGAAGGGGTTGGACGGTGGGGCCGTCAGGTCGCGGACGTCATAGACGCGCGTAATCTGCTTCGACACAGGCAGGGCCGACGTGCTCGCGATTGTGATCACGCCGCGGTGGACCGTGTAGCCGATCTCGGTCGATGCTCCCGCCGACAGCGAGAGTACGAGCAGATCGAGATACTGACTGAGACGAAGCCCCGGGATGCCGTCGATGCCGATGGGCGTGTCCCGATAGACGCCTGCGCCGTCGAGATCCCGCCAGAGCACGACGATAGGCAGCGGCGGGGTGGTGCAGTTCTGCAGAATCGCGATCGCCTCGCTGAGGGGCATCTCTCTCGAAAATGAAGCGGGTGTCCGGGCAGCGGGGCGCAGCACCGGCCTGACAGGCGGTTGTTTCAAGGGCTGGACCACGCCTGGCCCGGCGACAGCGCGGGTGTTGAGGGCAGGTGGCGCGGCTGGCGTCGCGGCACGCACGACTGCCGGCGGCAAAGCCATGACGGCTACCCAAACCCATGCGTTTCGGACGGCTACGTGTGGAATTCTCTGGCTCATCCTCGGCCTCCCGTTTCGCTTTGGAGCAGGAACTCGACCACGATCGGCAAGGACACCCCTTGCCGCAACGTCAGCTATTACACCGCGCGGGTATCCGTGACATCAAACAAAAAGAGCGTGGGAATGCACCATCACTTCGTGATGGAGGCGATCGGCAGCATCTGCTCCGACCTCTCGAAGGACTGGGCGCTGGCTGTGATGGCGTACGGGCCTCGCCCGATGGCTTCGAGCGTCCGGCTTGCCGCCGTGACCACCTTCTCATTCGATCCCTCAGCGACGATTCGTTCCAGCAGGACGCACGTCTCCTCGCAGGGGTAATTTGCCAGTGCTTCGATGGCTGCCGCCTGGCCGGACTCTGCGGAAACCTCCTTGTTGCCTGCGGCCGCATAGAGAAGCTGTGAGTAGGCCTCCTGATTGCGGATCTGCGTGATGGCGTTGTAGACGCCTGCCCCTTCGCCCGGCGTCGTCGCCTCCAGCCTTCTGAGAAGATAGCTGGCGCACTGGGAGTCGCCGACCTTCGCGAGGGCGTCGATGGCGGCCTGCTGCAGGCTGTCCTGGACTGCGGAGGTGATGTCTCCCGCCAGCGACAGCAGGGCATCCGTGGCCCTGGACGATTGTATGTTGCCGACCAACTGCGTCAGACACTCGATCTCGGCCTCGGTCGTCGCGGTCTCATAACGGGCGAGGATCTCGTCCATCACCGGCGTGTCGGCCATTCTGGCCAGCGAATCGACCGCAGCCCTCGCCACGGTGGCGTCGGTCGTCTGGAGCAGGGTATCCAGCAGGAGCGGCCAGCTATCGTGGTTGGTAATCCCTGCGATGCGCCTGCCGAGGTCTTCTTTGAATTGTCCTTCTTCGGTCTGCCCCAGCGTGTCGAGCAGGGCGGCGGTTGCCGCCGGCGTGCCGATCCTGGCGAGAGCCTCGGCTGCCCACAGTCCGGCTCGCCCCTGTGCGTTCACCAACTCGTTGAGGGACACGACTGCCTCATCGCCCAATGCGATCAGCTCGTCGATGCATTGCTTGATCAGAGCGTGATCTCCCTGCTGAACGGCCATGCGGAGCATGGCCACGATTCGGGCCGGACCCTCCAACTGGTCGAGGTCGATGGCCTGCAGCTCATCGGCAGGTGCATCCTGAGCGACAGTGCCGTCGGCATTGTCTTGTGCCGATGCCGGGCCCGTCTCCCCGGATTGCCGCGGGGACTGTTCGTGTGCAGCCGCAGAGCCGTTGTTCGCAGCGTCGGGTCGTTCCCCGCTACCCGAGGTGGAGGTTGCCTGCTCCGCGGCCCCTCGGTCGCGAGGCATGGGCGACTCTCGCTCGATCGAGCGGCTCACCACGTACAGAACGACCAGGGTGGCCAGAATGGAGGCCGGGTACAGCAGAATCGGCCAGTCCAAGCGGAAGCTGTGTTTGGGGGTGGCAGAGGGTGCCGTTTCCACCTGCAGCTTGCTGTTCTTCTTGGGACACATGCCTCTCATAGGGATCTCGTGAATTGAATCCCGGCTGGCCTGGCGTCGACCAGGCCAGCCGGGGGCATCATGAACTTCTTCACGGGCGATGTCGGTTGCTCGACGCCTGGAATCCGCGTGGCCACCTCGTCGTCCGACTCCTGTCCTTACGGCTTGCCGTAAGTCCCCGCGCGGATCTTCGCGATCTCTGCCTCGGTGAGGACGTCCTTGAACACGACCATCTCATCGAGCAGGCCGTCGAAGAAGTGGCGGGCCGCTGCATCACATCTGGCGCCTATGCCCACGCCGGTATCGGTCACGCTGACGTTGGCGAGCACGGTGCCTGTCCTGTTGGCGAGCACGCTGGATGTCTCAGAATCCCAGACGTTGATGCGATAACTCCTGTCGCTGTTTCTGTACGTTATGACGACATGGTACCATCGGTCGACAACGATCGTCTCGGTCCAATAGTCGGTCCAGTAGTCCTTCCAATTCGCACCGTCGTTATAGCCGATGAGGAACCCGACCATGCCCCGACGGTTGACCATATGGGCGATGGATGTCTTGCCGCCCGTGAGATCGGCTTTGGAGAACGGATCGGCAGTGCTGTCGGACGCAGGAAGGGACTCGAGCTTCATCCAATAGGCCACGGAGATGTCCCTCGGGGCAGTCAAACTGCTGAACGGGAAGTCCGCCGACAGGTTTGCGTCCGGGATCCAGAGGTAATCACCCTCTGTGATCTCCAGATCGACGGAGCTGTCGCCCTCCTTCTTGTCCGTGGTGCGAGCCGTAGCGCCGACGTTTGTCAGGATGTTGGTCCCGACCGTGTCGGCTCCCAGCTTGCTGGTCTCGAAGCGCCACCAGGCGACGGCATCGGGATCGACAGTGAAATCGTTGCCTGCGAAGGTGACGCCATAGGTGGCCTTGAGGGTCACGCCGGTATAGGCCTGGTATCCTCGCAGCATGATATACCATGTGGCGGCGGCAGGATTGGTGACTTCCACCGTCTCATTGTTGCCGATCTGGTACGGCCGATAGTCCCAGCTCGTGAGCGTCGGCTTGGACCCTCTGCGAACGTAGAGGTCGGCGTCACCGGTGCCGCCGGACATCTCGATCTTCAGAGATTCCTGGCTGGCGGGGACGACGATCTTGTAGAACTTCTCGCTGCCGGATGTGCCGGCAATCCCGGCGACGGCCACGCCGTTCTGCAGCTCCGTTACATCGTCGGCCACCGGGGTATACGTCGCCTTCAGCGTCACACCTGTGTACGCCGAGTATCCTCTGAGCATGATGTAGTACGTTCCGGCCGACGGGGTGTTGATCGTAACGGTTTCCTCGTTGCCGATCAGGTACGGCCGGTGGTCCCAGAGACTGGTCGTGGGTTTGGCGCCGAGGCGAACGTACAGGTCCACGTCGCCGGTGCCGCCCGTTGTGAAGATCACGAGACTGGCCTGGCCGGCGGGGACCACGATCTTATAGAAGGTCTCGCTGCTGGACGCGCCGGCGATCCCGCTGACGGGGACGCCGTTCTGCAGTTCGGTGACCGTGTCCGGAATGGCGCCGCCGTAGGTTGCCAGGAGCGTGACGCCGGAGAAGGCCTCGCGCCCGCGAATCATGATGTACCACGTGCCGGCGGTGGGATTGTTCACCGTGACGGATTCATTGTTGCCCGTGAGGTACGGCCGGTAGTCGTAATCTGCCGTTGTCGGCAGGAATCCGCGCCGGACGTACAGATCGGCGTCGCCGGTGCCGCCGGACATCTGGATTTCCAGTTTCGTCTGGCCGCTCGGCACTTCGATCGTGTAGTACTTCAGGAGGGTCGAGGTGCCCGAGATCCCATTCACCGCGACGCCGTTGACGAGCATCGTGACAACGTTGCTGACCGAGTAATCCGCCAGGAGTGTCACGCCGCTGTAGGCCGCGGTGCCCTTGATCATGACGTACCAGGTTCCGGACAGGGCGGTGCTGCTGATGCTGACGCTCTCCGTGTTGGTCGATGTGATGGGCCGGTAGTCCCAACTGGAGGTTGTCGGTTTGGTTCCCTGCTTGATGTACATGTCGGCGTTACCGGTGCCGCCGGACATGCTGAACAGGATCATGTCATTGCCGCTGGGCACGTCGATCCGGTAGTAGGTCACGCTGTTCAGGCCGCCGCTGAGGCCCGTCCGGGGCACGCCGTCCTGGAGCATGATCACGTCGCCGTACGAGGCCGTGAGCGTGACGCCGGTGTACGCGCTATACCCGCGGATCATGATATACCAGGTTCCGCCGGTCGGTGTGGGCACCGTGACCGTCTCCTCGTTGCCGGCCAGGAAGGGGCGATAGTCAAAGCTGCTCGGGGTCGGGCTTGCTCCGAACTTGACGTAGAGATCCGCGTCGCCTGTGCCGCCCGTCATCGCGACGGTCAGACTGGTTTGGCCGGAGGGGACCTCGATGCGGAACACGGTCTCACTGGCCTGTGCGCCCGCCAGTCCGGTCAGCGGCACGCCGTTTTCCAGGAGGGTGCCGACGCCACCGCCGCCATAGCTGGCGAGCAGGGTGACGCCGGAGAACGCGTTGAATCCGCGAATCATGATGTACCAGGTTGCGGCGGCGGGATTGTTGATGCTCACGGATTCGTTGTTGCCGGACAGGTACGGCCGGTAGTCGTAACTGCTCGTCGTGGGCAGGGCGCCCCTCTTGACGTAGAGGTCGGCGTCGCCGGAGCCGCCGGAGATGCTGATCTCCAGTTTCGTCTGGGACGCGGGAACGACGATGCTAAAATACAGTTCGCCGGCGGCGGCCCCGCTGAGGCCCGTGACCGGCACGCTGTCGGTCAGCGACGTGATGGCCGTTGCGGCCGAGTACTCGGCCAGAAGGGTCACGCCCGAGTAGGCGTTGTAGCCTTTCAGCATGATGTACCAGGTTCCGGCGACCGGATTGGAGACGGTCACAGTCTCTTCGTTGCCGATTTTGTACGGCCGATAGTCGTAGCTGGTGGTCGTCGGCAACGAGCCGCGTCGCACGTACAGATCGACGTCGCCGGTGCCGCCGGAGGTGCTGATCACCAGTTCGTCCTGTCCGGAGGGGACCTCGATCTTATAGAACTTCTCGCTGCCGGCCGTGCCGGAGATCCCGGTGACAGCCACGCCGTTGGTGAGATTGGTCTGGGCGTGAACCACCGAAGCGAACATACCCAGCACTGCCACCAGAACGGCGAGGCGCTTTGCGCTTCTTGCGTTCAGACTGTTCATTGTGTACTCCTCTCTACAAAGGTTCGTACAGATTCCATGATTCCTGCACTCAATGTCGGACCGTTACCTTTTCAGCATAAGTGCCATATGGACAGGGATTCGTAACGCTAATTCCATAATCTTCCTCCTTCCCGACAGATTGGCGGCCCACCCAGATTCCTCGCCGGCGCACTCGCGACGAAGGGCGAATTGCCGGTCCGAGAAAAAACACGAACGGAGGCTTCTGATGGCCGGGGCGTTGATGGACTGGATGTTCTGGAAAACAACACATCGTAGAATTCACGCGCCACACACGCGTAAGGGCCCGAACGGAAGCTTAGAACCCCACCGCTCGGGCGACCCCAAAAATTCAACGCTGGTTGTTTGTTGGCGAGTATGATTATAGCACCCTTTATTCCATATGTCAACCATCTGGCGGCAAGAAAATTTCGTCTTCTCGGAACATGCCCCAGAGCACGTCGAGTCTGATAACTCCAAGACGCCCTTGGTTTCCATACGCTCGGCGTCCCTGGGATGGTCTGTCAATTTGGCACGGCCTGATCGCAAGCCTGTGCACAAACGACAGTCTTGGACAGGGCTGATTCCGATGCGGCCGCGTTAAGTCCAGGCGGACATGGCCTTTACGGCTCCACACGTGGGCTGGCACGCCGTTTGCAAAGATCAGGATCAGGGATTTGGAGTCAAGAAGATGAGTATCGCGATCAGTCAGAAAGGGGGTACTGAGCTATGTTCATGGATCAGTGGTTTCCGTTCTTCGATGTAGGCAAGACGCTGGAAGAGATGGATCGAATCCTGGGCCGCATGGGCAGGCCGCTCGGTTTACGCAGTGTCCCGAGAGGCACGTTCCCCGCCATCAATATCTATCAACAGGATGACGCCGTGGTGCTGACTGCCGAGGTGCCCGGCATTCAACCGGAAGATCTGGATCTGACGGTGTTGAACGACTCGGTGACGCTCACAGGGCGCCGCACGGAGACGGAGCCGCCGCAGGACAGCCGTTTCTACAGGAGAGAGCGGCCGGCCGGGCCCTTCAGCCGCACGGTGGCGCTTCCGGATGCGATAGATCCGAATTCGGTGAAAGCCGACTATCGCAACGGCGTTTTGAGAGTCCAGATGGCCAAGGCCGAGTCTGCCAAGGTCAGGAAAATTGCGATCAAATCCTGACGGGAAGACACCATACACAACAAGAGCAGGAGGTTTTCGATATGGCTATGGAACCCCAGACAGCAGAAGCAAGGCAGACGGAAGGGACCCGCCGTGAGGGACAGGGCCGATGTTTCCAGCCTGCCACCGATATCATTGAGACCCCGGGCGCTGTCCTCCTGAAACTCGACATGCCGGGTGTGGCGAAAGAGGACATCAATCTGACGGTCGACAAGGATACGCTGATGATCGTCGGCAAGGCCGAACCCGAGCAAGCCGGCGAGGCGGTCTATGCGAGACGTATGTCGGTGATTACCAGCGGCAGTTCAGCCTTACGGCGGACCTCGATCCCGCCAACATCACCGCAACCATGAACCACGGCGTATTGACCGTCCAGATCGGCAAAGCGGAGAAAGCCAAACCCCGCAAAATCAAGATCGAAGCCACTCAGTAGACTGCAACGGCCGAATGGGAAAGCCGGTGCGCCTCCTCAAGCGATTTCTTGACGGTTTCCCAGCGTTCGTCTACAGTAACCGTCCAAGTGGGGCGGTCTGCGCGATCGGCCTGTTGCCCCGATTGTCGGCCCGTCCGGTTATGGCGAAAATGGCATGGAAATCGTGGGGCAATCACCGATGAAGGCGAATCCATTTGGGCTGGCAGTTTGTATCCTGGCGTTGTTGTCCTTGCGCGGTCAGGCCGCACCGAATCATAGTGACACCGACTGGTTCCGCGAGGCGAAGTACGGCGTCTTCATGCATTTTCTGCCCGGAGACACTGCGGGGCTCGCCCGGGTCCGCGAGTTCGACGTGGACGGTCTGGCCGGACAGTTGGAGTCCGTGGGGGCCGGGTACTTTGTCATCACGCTCGGGCAGAATTCGGGCTTCTTCAACGCGCCGAACACCACCTACGACCGATACACAGGCTACGCGCCCGGCGAACGATGCTCGGCTCGCGACCTGCCCCTGGATCTATATCGAGTTCTGAAATCCAAGGGCATCCGACTGATGCTCTATCTGCCCTGTCAGACCCCGAATGCCGATGCCCGTGCTCAGAAGGCGTTCGGACTGCCCGAGGGCCAGCGGGATCAGCCGATTGACCTGGAGTTCGCCCGCAAGTGGGCACAGGTGATCCAGGAATGGTCGGACCGCTATGGGGACAAGGTGGCCGGCTGGTGGTTCGACGGCGGTTACAAGTGGATTGACTTCAACGAAGAGATCGCTCAGGTTTATGCCACTGCGGTCAAGCACGGCAACCCGGACGCCATCGTGACTTTCAATCCTGGCGTCAGCCTCATCCGCCACACGCAGGCGGAAGACTACACCGCAGGTGAACTGAACGAGCCCTTCGACATGCTCCCCTCATCCCGATGGGTGGATGGGTCTCAGTGGCACGCGCTGACCTACGTGGGTTCAAGCTGGTCGGGGAGGGATACGCGGTATCCTGCTGAGCGATGGGCCAAATGGGTCAGCACGGCGGTATCCAATGGCGGCGTCGTCACGCTCGACATGGGTCCGAACTGGGACCCCCAGGCCGGACCGATCGGCTCGCTCGCGGAGGGACAGGTGGAGCAGGTCCGAGCGGTTCAGGCCGCGGTGAGGGCGACCGTCGTTGCACCCGATTCCGAGGATCGCAAGAATCCCTCCCGCGCGGCGGTGGAACTGCGCGCCCGCGACGGCCTGGCGAATTTCTTCGCCAAGGCCAAGGCCGGCGGGAAGGTGACTGTGGCCTACCTGGGCGGCAGCATCACCGCCGCCGACGGCTGGCGACCCCAGACGACCGCGTGGCTGCAACACCGATATCCGAAGGCCCAGTTTGTGGAGGTCAATGCTGCCATTGGCGGCACCGGTTCCGACCTTGGAGTCTATCGGCTCGGCCAGGATGTACTCGCACATCGGCCCGACCTGGTGTTCGTCGAATTCGCCGTCAACGACGGCGGCGCCCCGCCGGAGCAGATCTACCGCTGCATGGAAGGGATCGTCCGCCAGATTCGCCGTGCCGACCCTGCCACCGACATCTGCTTCGTCTACACGATGCACGACGGTATGCTCAAAGACCTGGCGGCCGGCCGGTTGCCTCGGTCCGCGTCCGCGATGGAACTGATCGCCGACCACTATGGAATTCCGTCCATCCTGCTCGCCCACGATGCGGCTCGCAGGATCAACGCCGGAGAATGGGTCTTCACGTCTTCGAAACCGGAGATGCCCGCCGATCCGAACAAGGGGCTGCCGGCGCGTCCTGTCTTCTCTTCGGATAGTTGCCACCCGTTTGCCGAAACCGGGCATCGGCTCTACACCGAGGCAATCGCCCGCTCTTTCGGGGCGATGGAGGGCCTTGGAACTGCCGGGCCTCGTCTGCTGCCGGCGGCATTTACGCCGGACAATCATGAAGCGGCCAAGCTCGTTCCGCTCACCGCCGCGATGCTTGGTGAGGGTTGGCAGAGGCTCGATCCGCAGACCGATCGGATCGCCCGCAATTTCTCCGAGCGGCTACCCGTCCTGTGGTGTGCGGACAAGGCCGGTGCGACGCTGAGTTTCTCGTTTTCCGGCCGTGCGGCGGCAGTCTACGACCTGCTCGGTCCTGACGGCGGAGAGTTGGAGGTGCTGGTGGACGGTCAGCCCGCCAGGCCGGTTCGGCGGTTCGATGCCTACTGCACGTACCACCGGCTGGGTACGACCGTTCTGCTATCGCAAACACAGGCGGCCGACCATACCGTGACGGTGCGTCTGACCGCCAATACGTTCGACAAGGCCGAGATCCTCAGCCGCAACAAGAACACCATCGACGATCCCGCCCGCTACACGCCGCTGCGCTGGTACGCCGGGGCGCTGTTGATCGACGGGGAATTGACGCAAAGCGGTCCGAGTCTTCCGAGACGCCTTACGCGGGCACAGAGCTTCCTGGGCATCCACTATGATTTCCACGCCGGGCCGGACTGCAATGAGATCGGCAAGAATACGACCCGTGCGATGATCGAGAACGTGATCGATCAGGTCCGTCCTGACTACATCCAGACCGACTGCAAGGGTCATCCGGGTCTTTCGAGCTATCCGACGAACGTGGGCAATCGCGCGCCGGGCTTCGTCGGCGACCCGCTGCGTCTCTGGCGTCAGGTGACGGCCGAACGAGGCGTCGCGCTCTATATGCACTACTCCGGCGTGTGGGATTCTCAAGCCATTCGCCTCCATCCCGACTGGGGCGTCGTCAACGCGGACGGCAAGACGAGCGACACGGCTACCTCGCGTTTTGGACCCTACGCGGATACGCTCCTGATTCCCCAGTTGCGAGAACTGGCCGGCGACTACGGCGTGGACGGCGTCTGGGTCGATGGCGACTGCTGGGCCTCTGTGCCGGACTATAGCGAGCCCGCGTTGAAGGCGTTCCGAGAGGAGACCGGGATTCAGGATGTTCCTCGCAAGCCGGGCGATCCGCATTGGTTCGAGTTTCTCCAATTCCATCGCGAGGCGTTCCGCCGTTACGTGCGACATTACATCGCGGAAGTGAAGAAGACGAATCCCGAGTTCCAACTGTGCAGCAACTGGGCGTTCACCGACCATATGCCTGAGCCGGTCAGCGCGCCGGTGGATTTCCTCTCGGGCGATTACTCCCCGGACGACAGCGTGAACTCGGCCCGTCTGTCGGGACGGTATCTGACCCGACAGGGTGTGCCCTGGGATCTGATGGCGTGGAGTTTCTCCCGCAACAAGACCCCGGACGGGCGCAACCAGAAGACCGCGGTCCAGTTGCAGCGGGAGGCCGCGATCGTGCTGGCCTTGGGCGGCGGCTTCCAGGCGTATTTCACGCAGAAGCGGGACGGGTCCATCCGCGAGGAGGGAGTGCCCGTGATGGCGGAGGTGGCGAAGTTCTGCCGTGCCCGGCAGGCGGCCTGCCATCGGGCGGTCCAGGTGCCGCAGGTGGCGCTGCTGTTCTCGACCGCCGCACAGTACCGCAGGAGCAACGGGCTCTTCCATCGCGACTTGGGCCGGATCAACGGAGCGTTGCAGGCGCTGCTGGAGAGCCAGCAGTCGGTTGAGGTCCTGGGCGAACATCACCTGGCAGGCCGTATGGCCGAGTATCCGCTCATCGTCGTGCCGGAGTGGGATCTCCTCGAGCCGCGATTCAAAGACGAGCTGACTGCGTACGTGAAAGGCGGCGGGAATCTGTTGCTCATCGGGCCCAGGACGGCGGCCCTGTTCCAGCCGGAGCTTGATGTCACGATGGAGGGCGAACTCCAGCCTGCGAAAGACTGGCGTCTCGCATACGACGGCCAACTGGTCCCGATTTACGGCCAGATGCAGTCGCCAAAACTGGGGCCAAGGTGCAAGGCATTCGGCCGATTGCAGATGGGCGATGACGCGGGCTCATCCTCCCAACCGGCCGCCTCCGTCACCGAGTTCGGTCTGGGCAAGATCGCGGCGATCTACTTCACCTTCGGTCAGGGTTATGTGGATGCGAGGACCGATTTGGCCAGGCAGTTCCTGAACGATTTGGCGCGCGAGCTTTTCCCCTGCCCGATGGTGGTGGTGAAAGGATCGCGGGACGTGGACGTGGTGGTCAATCGCATGGATGGCAAGCTGGCGGTGAACCTCGTCAACACCGCCGGGCCGCATCGGACCGAGCCTGTTCTGGACTCCATCCCGCCCGTCGGTCCGCTCGACGTGACGATTCGCCAGACTGACAAACCGACGAAGATCCTGCTGGAACCCAGTGGCATTTCGCTGCCGTTCGAGTACCGCGACGGCGAAATCCGCCTCACCGTGCCGCGAGTAGATATTCACGAGATCCTTGTCGTCGAGATGTCCTGAGCAGACTCACACCATCACCTGGTTTGCCGGCCGATGCAGAAGAGGTGCTTGAAGCCTCGCAGGAAGACCTGGCCGTCGCTGATTGCGGGCGAGGCATAGCACGGTTCGCCCAACTCGTACTGCGTCACCCGCTCGAATTGCGGGCCGGGCTTGATGACGTTGATCTGGCCGTCGTCGTTGATGAGATAGACTAGCCCTTCCACCAGGACGGGCGAGGCGTGGTGCTTGCCGAGCTTCTCCTGCCAGAGGACTTTGCCCGTCGCGGCTTCGTAGCAGAACGCCACGCCGCCGTTGTTGACGGTGAGCAGGAAGTCGCCTGCGATGATCATGGAGGGAACGTACGGGGCGCCTTTGGTGTCTTGCCACGCGATGTGGGTCTCCGTGACGTTGCCGCTGCCGTCGGGGCGGATTGCGAACAGGACCTGCTTGGGCCAACTGCTGCTGATGAAGACCAGTCCGGCCCGCTCGCTGTAGACCGGTGTCGCGGCGAACTCCTGAGAAGGGCCGTCCACAGTCCATATCTCCTGCCCCGTGTCGGGATCGAAGCTGGTCACACGCCGGTCGCCGCACTGAATCAACTGCATCCGGCCGGCCAACTCGCGGATCAGCGGGGCGCTGTAGCTGATTCCTTTGTTGGCGCGCGGGATACGCCAGAGTGTCTTTCCATCCTCCCGGTTCAGCGCGACGAGGAAGGAGTCGCCTTTGCTGTCGCCGTCCACAATGACCTTGTCTTTGTACAGGATGGGCTCATTGCTGAATCCCCACTCGCCGGCGTGGGTGCCCGGCCGGACCAACCAGAGTTGTTCACCGCTCGCCAGATCGTGGGCGGCCACGACGATCTCATCGCCGACGCGGAAGGCGACATAGACCCGCTGCCCGTCGGTGGCAGGCGTGCCGGAGGCGTAGCTGTTCTCTTTGTGTAGCTTCTCCAGAGGCCCCTGTACGACGGTCCTTCTCCAGAGGATTGCTCCACTGCTGCGATCCAGGCACACGAGCATGCGCTCCTTTGTCTCAGGCTGCGCGGTCGCGGTGCAGACGCGGTCACCCCAGATGATCGCGGAAGCGTGCCCATAGCCGGGCATCTCGGTCTTCCACGTCGCTCCCGCGGGGTCCCAGTTGGTGGGGACGTTACGTTCGATGCACGTGCCGTCCCCACGCGGGCCCCGCCAACAGGGCCAGTTCTCGGCGTTGACGGTCGCAGGACTGATGAGGAAGGCCGCCATCGCAGTGGCAAGGGCAAGTAGACGACGATTTCCGCAGGGCGAGAGGTCCTTCGAACGTGTGCGAACGGTATTCATAGATTCCATTTCTTTCCTCACTGGCCGGGAGTAATCCTGAAGGTAACTACTGCTTGCCGGACTGCGGGTTCAAGCTGAATTCCGAGCCGGACTGGGAGTCTCTTCGTGTGGACCTGCTCGTTGATCTCTGTGGAGACAATTCTGAAATCCACGCCGCCGGTGTCGATCTGCACGTCAATTGTCTTGCCCTCGTCTTCGATCCGTAGTGTCCGCGGGTCGATTTGCCTCCACTGGCTGAGGGTCATCAGGGCCGTCTCGAAGGTCGCGGGCTCGGAAAATCCGACCTCGTCGGTGACGGCCACGCTGCCTTTCCCCCGGCGAGAGAAGACGTACGTTCGGGTCAGCGTCTGCAACTGGGGCATGGCATACGCGGAGCGGATATCGAATACGAGCGTGTCCTGAGCATCGGCGAAGTCCGTCCTGAGCGTGATGGCCTTGGCCTGTGCGCCTTCCTCCTGCATTTTGCCAGCCACCAGCGGGACGGAGTGCCCGAACGAGTTGAGCACGTTGCTCTCGTAGCGGCGGGGGCTGAACGTCCTGGCCGTGTAGACTTCGCTGCCCGGATCCTCGATCAGTGCCCGGTCGTCCACGACCACGATGTACGAGCCGACATCATTGTGGTTGTGAGCGACGCCATTGTTGTTGCCGATTATTGCGGCGGCCAGCCGGCAGGAGGAA
>JBDKRX010000164.1:0-13031 GCA_039683175.1 Phycisphaerales bacterium | reverse complement strand
ACGAGTGTCGCGGCGGTGGCACCGCCGTACTGGGTCAAGGTCGAACGATCCGCCGACATGTTTACGGGCTACATCTCCGCCGACGGCAAGACTTGGGCCACCGTGGGCACGCAAGTCGTCACGATGGAGGACCCTGTCTGCATCGGTCTGTGCGTGACATCGCATGCGGCCGGCGAGGAGCGGACCTTCGAGTTCGACAGTATCACCACAACAGGCGCCGTCACCGGCGATTGGCAGGGTGTCGCAATCGTGAGCGCGGATTACAACGCTGCCGCGAACATGCACCTGCTCATCCAGGACAGCGGCGGTAAGAATGCCACGGCGACCAACGCCGACATCGTAACGGTTGCCGACTGGACGCGGTGGGTGATCCCGATGAGCGACTTCGCAGGCGTGAACTTCGGAAAGGTCAAGAAGATGGTCATTACCATCGGCGACAAGACCGCCACGACGGCGGGTGGCACCGGTATAGTCTTCATCGATGATATCGGATATGGCCGCTCGGCTCAGTAGTTGAATTGGCTTGCAGTGTATTGGAATACCCAGGCGGGACCTGAGTCGACAGGACAAGGGTCCCGCTTGTCTTTTTCCGCTGACGACGGTCCTGAAACCACCATCGCATCGCTCAAGCGGGAAGGCATAAGTGGCGATATAATATGTGTTTGGAAGAAAGAACGAGGATTCTGCTTGATTCTGCATGGGCGCGTGTCATAGAATAGCTATGGAGCTTTTCGCGGGGCCCGGTTCCCGGGCCGTGTGTGTGGTGTATCCGGTTGAGGAGGAATCAGTAGAGCCACGAACCTGATCACACAGTAGTGTAGCATGTCTTTTCCCCTGCCCTCGCAGCGGCGAGGCAATGGGTGTTCTTCGTATTCAGCAGTGCGTAATAGCGTAGAGTTACGATACTTTTTGAAGGAGGACAGTCATGGGCAGAAAACTGGTTGCAGGGACACTCTGTGTCATCGTAGCGAGCATAGTCGCCGCCCCCCTGGCGTACGCCGGGGATCCCACACTGATCGGCTGGTGGAAATTGAACGACGGGACCGGCGCCGTCGCTCTGGACTCCTCCGGCTATGGCAACAACGGGACGGTCGTGAATCCCGCTGGAGGTCTGGGAACCGCGGGTTCGGTCTGGGTCAATGACCCCGAGCGGGGCATGGTCATCAGCTTCAATGGAACCGACGGCACCGGCGCCTGCGTCACTACCCCCGTGACGATCCCGGCGATGACCCTGGAAAGCGATTTCACCTGGGTCTTTTGGGCCAAACAACATGCCGATCAGGCGGCGAACAACGACGTGATTCTGGGCAATCGCTACGGTGGGACGACCTCGCCGCTACAATTCATCAAGTTCACGCCCACGAACTTCGAGTACTACAATGGCGACGCCACCACCTTTATCAACTACGCGGATGTCACGGGTGGGCCATGGGTCCACCACGCGACTGTGAAGCAGGGGACATCGCTCACCTACTATCGCGACGGCGTCGAGACGCTCTCGATCACACTCACCAATGCCCAGACGATGGCCGCCAACCCGTTCTACATGGGTGCCGACGGCTACAGCGGCGTACAAGAGGCATGGGAAGGCTACCTGAGCGACGCACGGCTCTACCAGCGGGCGTTGACGGAGAGCGAGATCCTGAAGGCCATGGCCGGCCAGGGGCCGGATGCGGAGTTGGCCGGCGATCCCATTCCCGAAGACGAGGCGACCGATGTCCCGCGTGACGTCCAGTTGGGTTGGACAGCGGGCGAATTTGCCGCCACGCACAACGTGTACCTCGGCACCTCATTCGACGATGTCAACGGCGCCAGCGTCACCGATCCGAGAGGCGTCCTCGTCAGCCAGGACCAGGCGGGTACCTCCTGCACTCCGGATGAGCTGCTCGAATACGGCCAGACCTACTACTGGAGGGTCGATGAAGTCAACGCGGCCCCCGATTCCACCATCTTCAAGGGCAACGTCTGGAGCTTCACCCCTGAGACGTATGCCTACCCGATCACCAGCCTGACGGTGGAGGCGTCCAGTGCGCAGTCCGCCTCGCCCGCGAACAGGACCATCGACCGCTCCGGGCTCAATGAATTCGATCAGCACAGTGTCAACCTCAAGGACATGTGGGTCACCCCCGGCGGCCTGCCCGCCTCGATCCAGTACACCTTCGACAAGGTCTACAAGGTCGACGAACTGTGGGTCTGGAACGCCAATTCCGAGTTGGAGACACTCATGGGGTTCGGGGCCATGGACGTCGTGATCGAATACTCCACCGACGGTGAAACCTGGGCCCAATTGGAGAATGTTCCCCAGTTCGCCCAGGGAACCGGCAAAGCCACCTACACGGCGAATACCATCGTCGATTTCGGCGAGGTCATGGCACAATACGTCAAGCTGACCATCAACGACAACTGGGGCGCCACCACGATGGTCAGCCTCAGCGAGGTCCGGTTCTTCTACACCCCGGTGCAGGCCTTCCAGCCCGACCCGGCGGATGGAGCGACACAAGTCCGCGTCGATGCGGAACTCGCCTGGCACCCCGGGCGACAGGCAACCTCGCACCAGGTCTACCTCGGGACTGACGCCAACGCCGTGGCCGAGGGGACCGCAACGCCGGAAACCGTGACTGCCCACAGCTACACGCCTGAGTCCATGGATCTCGCGGCCGTGTACTACTGGAAAGTCGACGAGGTGGGCGACACAGGCACCTATGAAGGCGACGTGTGGAGTTTCACCACAGAGGATTCCATCCTGATCGATGGTTTCGAGACCTACAACGACGATATCGACGCCGGCACCACGGTCTTCGATACGTGGATCGATGGATACGGTGTGGACACGAACGGTTCGCTCGTAGGCTACGATAACTCCCCCTTCTGCGAGCAGACGATTGTCCTCGCGGACGATCAGTCCATGCCGTTCCGGTATGACAACACAAGCGGCGCAACCGATTCCTCGGCTGTGCTGACGTTTGAGGAGACCCAGGACTGGACGAGGTCCGGCGTGCAGACCCTGTCGGTGTACTTCTTCGGCAACGCCGCCAACACCGGCGTCGGCAAGCTGTACGTCAAGATCAACAGCACCAAGGTGCTCTACGGCGGCTCTCCGGACGACCTGAAGATCGCGATCTGGCAACCCTTCACGATCGATCTGGCCTCCACGGGCGCCAACCTGAAGAAGGTCACGACGCTGACGATCGGCGTCGAGGGCAGTGGTTCGACAGGCACTCTCTTTATCGATGAGATCCGCCTGTACCCGACGGCCAGCGCGACGGTCACCCCGGTCGATCCGGGAACAGCCGGTCTGGTCGCTTGGTACAAGTTCGACGGAGACGCCAAGGACTCCGCCGGCAGCCATCATGGGACTGCCACCGGTTCGCCCGGTTACGTTGCCGGCAAGACCGGTCAGGCCCTCAATATGACCGCCGATTCGCAGTACGTCGAAGTGGCCTACGCGGCCGACCTGGCGATGAGCACGTTCACCGTTGCGGCGTGGATCAATGTCGCTGACCTCAGTGCCTTGCGGGCCATTCTGGGGACTCGTATCGGCGGCAACTACACCTTCGACGTGAAGGCTGATTCCACCCGGATCCATGGGGACATCGGCGACGGCGCCGCATGGTTGAACACCGGCCTGGACATCTCGACCGCCCAGGGCGGCATCATCGGAATCGGCGAATGGCATCACGTCGCGTATGTGATCGACAACGCCGCCCAGGCGTGCTACATGTACTTGGACGGAGCCCTGGGATCAACCGCGACCTTCTCCGGAACACCGATGTTCATGACATCGGCTGAGACCCTCGGCATCGGTTACTGCTCCTCCGGGGAGTACATGCACGGCCAGATCGATGAGGTCCGGATCTACAACCGCGCTCTGTCTGAGGCAGAAGTGGCAAGTCTCGCCGGTCGGACGGGAACGATCTACATCGCCCCGTGATCGAAGACAGGAGCGACCCGGCAGCGATGCTGGATTGTTGATGCGTCCCAATTTAGGGGGCCTGTGCTTCTGGCACAGGCCCCCTGTCTTTATCTACGGATAGCCGGCAAAACCAATCAGATTCGTGCTATGCGCACCATGGGCGAGTTCGTTTGATCTCACCGGAGAGCACCTGTTGGGCGATGATCACATCCTCGCGGACCTGGAAGTCGAACATGCCGACACAGAGGAAGTCCGCGCCGCCCTCGAAGGCGAATTGGAAACCCTCCTTGGGCGGAACCGCTCCGGCCGCCAGGACCTTGAACGCGATCCATGGTTCTTTGAGCCCGTTCATGTACTCGATGGTCTCTTTCGGATTGCGGCAGTACATGTTGTCGTGGTAGCCGCCATGCTCGTTGGTGGCAGGGCCCACCACGTCAAAGACCTTGCGATTGGCCTCGGGCGTCGCAGACCAGTAGTTGTCCGGATGGAGCGTCTTGACCCAGAAGTCGGGTTTGAAGCCGGCCTTGACGCACGCCTTGACCGTCTCCAGGTCGTGGGCCCCGAGCCCGCCAATGACCTTGAATTCCCGAATGTAGTCGAGCGCCTCGCCGATCGCCGCGACTTTGCCGTCCCGCACCGCCTGGTCGGCGAGCCCGCCCTGCACGTACACTCCGTGCGCCCCGCTATCGACCGAGCGTTTGATCCCCTCCTGGATGTCCTTGCCCGAGGCACAGTCGGAGATCCACTGGATCTTGCCACCTCGCTCGTTCCAGTAGCGGTTGATCACCCGGTCCGACACGGGGTTTGTCAGGACGGTGTTGATCCCCATCTCCTCCGCCAGCTCGAATGTCTGGAAGATCCTCTCATCGGTGTGGTAGGCCTTTACCAGCGACGAGACGTAGATCAGATCCCGGCTGTGGGCCCACCCGCCGATCAGGTTGCCGCCGCAGAAGACCCGGCTGACCTTGAGACTCTTGATCTGGCCGTAGGGCATCTTGGTGCTCCCGGTCTGCGGCGTGACTTCGCCGGGCTTGCCGCTGTTCTGGGCCATCTGCGCCAGCAGATTCCGTTCCTCGAAGCTCTGCAATCCCAGGGCCACGCCCGCGGAGGTCGCCACAGATCTCTTGATGAACTCACGTCGATCGACTCGATTCTCGGCCATGGTGCTATACCTCTCTCATGAGCTTGGATATGGTGCCGCAGTTCTCCCTGCAGAGCGTCTACGCTCGCCAGGGTCGTTGCCTCTGCATATCGCCGGTCAGGATGCTCTTGGCGATGATCACGTCCTCGCGAACCTGGAAATCAAACATCCCTACGCACGCGAAATCCGCCCCGTTCTCGAACGCATGCCGGAACCCATCGCTCGGATGGATCGCCCCGGCCGCCAGGACCTTGTACGCAATCCAGGGCTTCTCGACCGTCCGCATGAACTCCGCGGTCTTGTCGGGGTCGATGTCCCAGTAGTTGTCGATGGCGTAATTGTCAATCGGGTCCTTCTGCTGGTCGGGCCGGCGGGTGGACCAGTAGTTCGTGGCATGGTGTGTCTTCATGTAGAAATCCGCAGGCAGCTTGGCAGCCTCGCAGGCTATGGGCGTACCGAGGTTGTGCCCGCCGACTCCCGTCATCACGCCGTTGCGTTTCACGAAGTCGAGGAACTTGCCGATCAGCTCCACCTTCCCGGCCCGTGCCCAGGCGTCGGCCTGGTTGCCGATCAGGAAGGCCCCCGTCGCCCCGCCGTCGATGGCCTTCTTCACATCCGTCTCCAGATCGTCCTCGCCGGGGACACACTGGGCGAGCCACTGGATCTTGCCGCCCCGCTGGTCCCAGTGCTTCCTGAGCACACCGAGCGAGACCGTGCCCGAAATGATCGTATTGATGCCGTTTTCCTCGCAGATCTCGAGCGTCTCGCAGATCTTCTCGTCGGTAAAGTACTGCTTCAGCAGCGAGGAGACATAGATGAGGTCCCTGCTGTGCGCCCAGCCACCGATCAGGTTGCCGCCGCAGATGAGCCGGCTGATGGTCACATTGCCGATCTTGCCGGCAGGCAGGCCCTGCACGCCCGTCTCCCGAGGGGGCTTGGGGTCGTCTTTCGCTGATGCGAGGAGAGCCTGTTCCTCGAAACTGAGGGCGGCGAGCGCCGCCGGGCCCAGTAGAGAGCCCTTGAGAAACTCACGCCGATCCAGGTTGCCTGACATGTGTACCCCTGCCCAAATTGCCTCACAGCCTTCGGGAACTGCCCCGACAGCATGCGCATCTTACCACGCCAACGCCTGTCCTGTCAAAAACAGTTGCACTTTCGGATCGGTTCTGGCAGGATGAAGAGGCATCGAACTGGGCTTGCTATAGATGCAGTCGATGGGATTGAACCGGCGTGCATGGCACACGTACGGGGGTTGACAGCTTCAGAGAAGGGGCACTTCTATGCAGAGACATCCGATTACCAGACGCCAATTCATCGAACAGACCGCGGCCATCGCCGGCGGGATCGCGCTGTCGCCTCTGGTGGCGCGGGCGGCCGGGAAGAAGACCGCCGTGGACATCGTACCGCTGGGCAAGACCGGCCTGAAGACCAGCCGGCTCGGCATCGGCTGCGGCACCAGCAGCGGACACGTCCAGCAACAACTGGGCACAGACGGCTTCAACCGGCTCGTCCGTTACGCCTATGATCAGGGGATCACCTTCATCGATATCGCCCGGTCGTATCAGACGCACGACATGCTTGGGGAGGCCATCAAGGGCCTGCCGCGAGAGAAGCTCTTCATCCAGACCAAGATGGGCGGCGTGCCGGAAAAGCCCCTGGAGGAGATCGACGCCTACCGCAAGACCTACGGCGTCGACTACATCGACAGCCTGCTCGTCCACTGCACGATCGCGCCGAACTGGGAGGAGGAACGCAAACGGGTCATGGACGCCCTGCAGGAGGCCAAGGAAAAACAGATCATCCGCGTTCACGGTGTTTCCTGCCACAGCCTGCCGGCGCTGAAGCGGTCGGTCGAGCTGGACTGGGTCGATGTCCACCTGGTCCGCGTCAACCCGCAGGGCGTGCAGATGGACACGCCGCGAACGGACACCTGGAATGCACCGAGCGACGAATCGAACGTGTCGGCCGTCATGGAGCAGATCAAGCTCATGCGGGCCAAGGGCCGGGGCATCATCGGTATGAAGATCATGGGCGAGGGCAAGTTCACAAAGCCCGAGGATCGCGAAAAGAGCATTCGTTTCGCCATGCAGTCCGGCCTGCTCGACTGCGTCACGATCGGCTTCAAGAGCACCGCCGAAATCGACGAGGCCATCCAGAGAATGAACAGTGCATTGGCGGACGTGGCGTGAAGCACGTTCAGCCAGGCCGCAAATCAAAAATAGTCAGCAGTGAATTACCAGGGGTGTTCGGATGAAGTATCGCCATACTATCGCAGCCGTTCTGTGTGTTGCCATGTTGAGCCTTGCCGCCCTGTGCGTCTATGCCGGAGAGAGTAACAGGACCAGTCCCGAGTTCCGCAAGCAGTTCATCGAGAGTTTCAAGCGGGACGGCCTGAGCACTGCGCCGGGTGATGCGATGATGCTTCGCATCCTCGTCGAGAGCGCCCGGGCCAAGCGGGGCGTGGAGGTCGGCTCGGCCAGCGGATTCGGCGCGATGAACATGGGGATGGCCTTCGAGCGGACCGGCGGCCACCTCTGGACCCTGGAAATCGATCCAGACCGGGTCAGAGAAACCCGCGAGAACCTGGCGAAGGTCGGATTGGAGAACATCGTCACCTCCGTGGAAGGCGACGCTCTCAAGACGCTCCGGGACATCGAAGGTCCTATCGACTTTGTCTTCATCGACGCCGTGAAACAGGATTACTTCAAATACCTTAAGATCATCGAGCCCAGACTCCCCGCCGGTGCGGTGATCGTCGCGGACAACGTGATCCAGTCGGCCCGGGCGATGAAGGACTACCTCGACTACGTTCAGACCAGCCCCGACTACGACACCGTGATCATCCGCTCCTCCATGGAGAAGAACGACGGCATGGCCATCAGCTACAAGATCAGGTAGGCCGCCCTGCTTTCTCAGCGATTCTCGCAACAATTCGTCAGGTGGAAGAGTTGCTCTTCTGCATGAACACGAATCGAAGCGCGTCCGTGACGCGTTCTTCGCGGGACGTTCTGTAGCCGAGCCTCTGATAGAATCGGATGTTCTGCTCGCTCTTGTGCCCTGTGAACAATTCGAACCGCTCTGCGTGTGGAAATCGCGATTCAATTTCCTGCATGAGCCCGGCGCCGATCCCCCTGCCCTGATGATCGGGGTGGACGATCAGCCGTCCGATGAAGCACGTCCCTCCCCGCTCACAGGCGAGCACCGAACCCACGACGATCTGGTCGTCTGTAATCGCCTTCAAGAAGATATGATCGGCGAATTCCGCTTCGATCTCGGCAGCACTTTGGGTCAGTGGTGGAATGTCATAGTCGTTGTAGATCCTCGCTTCGCTCTGATATGCGAGTCTCTGAAGATGCAGGATCGCTGGTGCATCGGCCACTGTCGCCTGAACGATAGTCAATAGTCATCTCCTGTCACACGCCGGGGTGCAACATCTACTCTTGGGGACACAAGGAGCGAAGCATCAAGGATGCACCACTCGTTCCGTTCCCGGCTTCGGCTCGGCAGAATGCTCCGCCGGAGCGGGGAAGAAGAACCGGGTCGCAAACACCACGGGTATGACCACCAGAGCATTGCCAACCAGAACACCCATCGCGACGTTGTCCCCTTTGCCCAGGCCTACCGCCACGCCGAACGCCGACAAGACCAGCGTCAGCACATACGCCCATCGGCAGCCATGCAGCAATCCGGCCAACAACACCAGATTCAAAGCCACGCCGACGAAAAGAGAGGCCGGGCCTCTTCGCAGGGCGATGAACAACTGCAATACCGATACAACCCCGAGGACAACAATACTGATCCACAATACAGGCGGTATTTCTCGCTTCATGAGTCAATTCCTTTCCTGCAAACGGGAGTAGACACCTACGGCACTCCTCAGAAACAGCGCACCATCCGTGGGGTTGCTCAGCGGAGCAGACTAATCAGCAGGCAAATACCGAGAACGACCAGCGGCACCCCCAGCATCAGGACAAGCATCCAAGCGACGCCGCCCCGACGGCCGAAGTTGACCGTCCAGCCGAGAGCCGGAATCCGCTTCGGCACCCAGACCCGCAAGTCCCGTTTACTGAAGTATACCGCCGCCCACCTCGGCCCCCTCCAGTTGTCGGGATTCGCCCACTCGGCCTCATTGATCTCTTGTTGATCCATCGAGACACCTCCGCCACCGCCCTGCTCCCCCACAACCATCAGATTGGCTCACACGCAAGACCGAATCTCGATCTACCCACTGTCAATATCATAGCACACCCCATCAGGCAGGTCCAGCAGAGAAACGGAGGTTCGCGGATTCGAAGCACCCGGACTGTGTCCTCCAGGAGTCCGCGGATTGCCCCGAGGCTTGCCATTCGGCGGGTGGGCTGGTAGACTCGTCCGGAAATGGAAAGGGGATATCTATGTTCGCAAAGAGACTCGCAATCGCATTCGTTGTCGTAGCCGCGGCCCTGTGCAATGCCCAGGAGAACACGAGTGTCGTAGCGGCCGGGGCACAAGTTACGAAGCTGGCTGGGGATTTTGCGTTCACCGAGGGTCCGGCGGCAGATGCCCAGGGGGATGTCTATTTCACGGATATCCCCAACAACCGCATTCTCAAGTGGTCCGCCGAGACCGGTGCGCTCAGCACATTCCTGGAGAACTCCGGCGGGGCCAACGGCCTGTACTTCGACAAGGCCGGCAACCTGCTGGCCTGCCAGGGCGGCGACCGGCGAGTCGTGTCCATCTCGCCCAAGGGCGAAGTCACAGTCCTCGCGGACCAGTACGAGGGCAAGAAACTGAACAGTCCCAACGACCTGTGGATCGATCCCAACGGCGGCATTTACTTCACCGACCCCCGTTATGGCAACCGCGAGGGCATGGAGCAGGACGGCGAGCACGTGTACTATCTCACGCCGAATCGCAAGAAGGTGATCCGCGTCGTCAGCGACATGGTGCGTCCGAACGGCGTCATCGGCACGCCCAACGGCCGGAGACTCTACGTCGCCGACCACGGCGAGAACAAGACCTATTCCTACCGGATCAACAGCGACGGCACGCTCTCCGACAAGCAGCTCTTCGCCGAGCAGGGTTCCGACGGCGTAACGCTCGACGCCCGAGGCAATCTCTACCTGACGAGCGACGCTGTCACGGTCTACAACAGACGAGGGGAGAGGATCGCCGAGATCAAGGTCCCCGAGGGTCCCGCCAACGTCACCTTTGGCGGCAAGGACAACCAGACTCTGTTCATCACGGCCCGGACCTCGCTGTACTCGATCCCGATGGAGGTTCGAGGCGCCCGAACCCCGATCCGGCCGGGCCAGCCGCGACAAGAACGGGCAGACAGGCCGCGTCGGCAGCGACCGTAGACCACGAAGTAGAAGCAGACGGGGCCACTGGACCTTCAGGCGGTGGAAGGGCTGCTGCGCCGTCTGGCAGAACAGGTCGTCCCGAAAACGCCAGTGCGGTTCTGTCCCTACGAGGAGCCGCGATACCGTGCAGCCCTGCGGATGCAGTCTGGGGACAACCCCATCCCCGCGGCTATCGGCGGCGTCCACCACCGCTGGTCGATCCTGCCGGAGGGCGTCCAGGTCGCTTCGGTCGGAATCCACCTCGAACCCTGGGCGTCGGCCCGCACCGGCCAAGTCGTCGAGCTTGCCAGAGGCACGCCCTTTCCGTCGTGCAACCGACGGGCCGCGACAACCGCTTAGAAGAGCATGGCTACAGTGTTCGGATCGCCTGGGACGAGACCGAGGCCGTGGATGAACTCCCTTACTCCGTTGAGGACCATGGCGACGGCCTTGGCCGCCAGGAAGATGTAGAGGAGCCGCGCGATCATCATACCGGCGTATGGACCGACCAGACGCATGAGGCGGTCGGCATTCCGGGCGACTAAGAAGACGAAGAAGAAGGTGACCGCCGCCGTAACGATCATCAGAAGTTGCCCGATGGCTCCCGTGGTGATAATCGTCACCGTGATCGCGCCCGGGCCCACCATGATGGGAAACGCTATCGGGAAAACAGCCAGCATGCGACTGTCCTTCGGATGCTGGTATATATTACCCTGGGCCATGACGCCGTGAAGAGCAATGATGAACAGTAGAATCCCGCCCGCGATTCCCAACTCGCCCAAGGTCACGTTGAACAGGTAGGCCAGGCTCCAGTCGCCGATCAAGGCAAAGAGAATCACGACGAACAGCGACGTGAGAACCGCAAGGTTCATGACGTTCCCCCGCTCGCGGATCTCCAGCTCGCGCGTCAGATCGGCGTAGACCGGGATATTCCCGATCGGGTTGACCACCGCAAACAACAGGAGGGCATGGTGAACGACGAGACCGACCGGACCCGCCCAGTCTTCGACCCCTCCCCTGGGGAGGATTGGCACTGGCATACCATCACTTCCTTGATTCACGATTCATGGTTCGCGATTCACGATTTGCCCGATGAGTCTATCCGCGTGGGCTGCTTCCTGCAATAGCCACAAGCGCAAAGAGCGCCGGCGAGCACGGTTCTCCCTACCTCCTCCGTCGGCGATGGGAAGACCAGATCCGCTGCATGTCCTTCAGGAGGCCGGAGCGATTCCCGGTCCGCAGGTGTTCCGTGATGAGCCTGGCATTGGTGTCGAGATAGTACTGGAGCAAGGCCGCCTGAAGGCGTTTCTCGCCACGGCCGCTCGGGACGTGGATCGAGCGGCCTTTCTCATCCTGGCCGACGACGTACATCGCAGCGGATCGCGTGAGGGGCACAGGCACGAAATCCTGCACCTGGCGAGGCTGCCAGTTGCGGGAGACGAGGTACTCGGTCAGCTTCACCGCGTCGTCGAGCGTGCAGCCGGGGTGCGAGCTGATAAAGTACGGCACAAGGTAATACTCCTTGCCCGCCCGACGGCAGGCGTCGTCGAATCGGTCCTCGAACTCGCGAAACAGCTCGAACGAAGGCTTGCCCATCAGCCGCAGGACCTGATCGCAATAGTGCTCGGGCGCCACCTTCAAATGCCCGCCTACAAAGTGCCCGACCAGCAGGTCGAGATACTCGCGGCTGTGCAGAGCCAGGTCATGCCGGATGCCGGAGGCGACATAGACGTGCCGCCTGCCCCGCGAGCCCCCCTTCCAGCGCACGAATGCTTCCATCATCTCCATGAGCGGCCCGAAGTCGAGCTGCAGGTTCGTACACAACGAGGGAAAGACGCAACTGGCCCGCGAACACGATTGCTCGGCGGTGCATTTCGTACCGTACATGTTGGCCGTGGGTCCGCCGAGATCGCTGATCGTGCCGCGGAACCGGGGATCGGCCGCGATTCGATCCGCCTCCGCCAGCAGCGACCCGATGCTGCGAGAGGTGATTTCCTTGCCCTGGTGGAAGTAGATGGAGCAGAACGAGCAGCCGCCGTAGCAGCCGCGATGCGTCGTGATCGAAGAGGCCACCGGCTCCAACGCCGCGATGCCGCCCAGGCTCGTGTATCGCGGGTGCCACTGCCTCGTGAACGGCAAATCGTACAGGGCATCCAGTTCCTCAGAGGTCAGCGGCCTGGCGGGCGGCATCAACACAATCGTGCCCGGGTCCTGGTCCTGAACAACCGGCGTGGAGCCCGGCCGAGCAAGCTGCTGGTACCGCTCGTAGGCCGCCATGACTTGTGACTTGTCCTCGCTCTGCTGCGTCAGCGAGGGCAGACGCACGGCCTCGTCAGGCGCCGACACATTTCGGATCAGACGATACGCCGTGCCGGGGACGTCCGTCATCACATCGATGGACTCGCCGCGATCCAGTCGGCGCGCAATCTCGGCGACTGCCAACTCGCCCATCCCGAACACCAGCAGATCGGCCTTGGCATCTGCCAGAACGGACCGCATCATCTTGTCGGAGATGTAGTCGTAATGCGCGAGCCGGCGGAGGCTGGCCTCCAGGCCACCCAGAATGATCGGAACTTGCGGATAGGCCTCGCGGGCGCGGGCGGAGTAGGTCAGCAGGGGTCGGACGGGCCGCAACCCCGTGGCCCCGTTCGGACTA
>JBDKRX010000163.1:0-15137 GCA_039683175.1 Phycisphaerales bacterium | reverse complement strand
GTAACCGTTCACGCAATGCTGGAGAGAATTGTCTTCGCGACGTGATTTTGGACTGGCGCAAAGCTGAATAAGCCGGTATATCCTTGTCTATGGCAGACAGGGATGTTACGATATCGCAATTGATCTTGCAGGTGGATCTGCTTCGCAACCAGGTGCTGGGATTGGAGCAGACCAACGCCCACCTGCAAAGGCAGATTGGGCAATTGCGGGCGGACAATCAGCAACTCAAGGACCAGCTCGCGCGGCTCGCGCGGGATTCCTCCAACTCCTCCAAGCCGCCGTCCAGCGACATCGTCAAACCCAAGAACACCAGCCGCCCGCGAGGAAGACGCAAACGCAAGATCGGCGGCCAGCCGGGCCATCCTCGCGAGGAACGAATGCCCTTCGGCCCCGACCAGATCGATCGGACGATCCGTCATGAGCTGTCCCCGGTTCGGTCCCGAGGCCTGATCCCCCTGGACGAATGGGCCGTGCTCCAGCAGGTGGAACTGGCCGAGAAGCTCTACACGGTGACCGAGCATCGGGCCCGCAAATATGTCGATCCTCGAACCGGGCGGATCGGGATCGCTCCGTTGCCGCGGGACGTCAAAGCGGCCGGCTTGGTGGGCCCGCGACTGTCGGCCTTGGCTGCTTATCAAAAGGGCGACTGCCACATGTCCTACACGACGATCCAACGGTTCTGGGGCGAAGTCCTGGGGCTTGCCATCAGCCGGTCGCAGTTGGTCAACGTGGTCCAGAAGGTTTCCGCTGCCTTCGAGGAGCCCTATGAAGAACTTCGCGACGCCCTGGCCGCAGAGCCGTACCTGGGCGTGGACGAGTCCGGACACCCCCAGAGCGGCCAGGGGTTCTGGACGTGGTGTTTCCGCGCCTCGACCTTCACGGTCTTTCACATCGATCCGTCGCGGGGCTCCGGGGTGCTCAAGGCGATCCTCACGGAAACCTTCGGGGGCATCCTCGGGTCGGACTACTACTCGGCGTACCACAAGTACAGGGCCGATTGCGAAGTCCTGGTTCAGTTCTGCTGGGCCCATCTGATCCGCGAGATTCGTTTCCTGGCCGAGCACACGGACAAGAGTCTGCGGACCTGGGGCGAGAAGCTGCTCTTGTGGGTTCGTAAGCTCTTTGACCGATGGCATCGAGCCGAGTCCCTGTCTCCCACCGGATTCGCTCGTTCGATGGATCGAATCCGAGGAGGGTTTCTCCAGGCGATCCGGCGTCCGCCAGCACGGGGCGAGGCTCAGACGCTCGCCGAACGGTTTGCCGGCCGAGAGGCGGAAGATTACTTTCGGTTCCTGACCACGCCGGGGATCGAGCCGACCAACAACGAGACGGAACGGGCGATTCGCCACATCGTGATCGATCGGCACATCACGCAGGGGACCCGGGGTTCACGCGGACAACGTTGGTGCGAACGCGTCTGGACGGTCCTGGCGACTTGCCGTCAGCAGAACCGCGGTGTCTTCGAGTTCTTCTGCAACGCCATCAACGCCCGTTTCCGGCACCGACCCGCCCCCTCGCTCCTACACTGACGAAAACCCGTGAACGGTTACGTGCGAAAGAGCAGCGGCGTCAGGTCCGCCAGGTAGCGGCGCCAAACCAGGAAGCTGTGACCGCCGGGGGTTTCGACCCAGGTGAGCTTGACGCCTTTGGACTGGAGCCACTCGATGAGCTTCTTGTTCTGCCCGATCAGGCCGTCCTGCTGACCGCAGGCAATCCAGAGCAGGTGCAACTGCGCGTTGGTGCTCTCGTTCACGGCCGGGTAAGCTCTGTCGAACTCCATGTCGAGACCGCCGGAACTGAAAGCGCCGATCCAGGCAAAGCGGTCCGGGGCGTTCAGGCCGATGAAGAGGGATTGCGTCCCTCCCATGGACAGGCCTGCAATGGCGCGGCACTCGCGGTCCGTCGAGACGCGGTACGACTTCTCCACCTGCGGCATGATCTCCTGGAGCACCACATCGCGGAACTTCGCGATGCTGTCCTTCCAGACCTCCGCATTGCGAAGGCCTGCCCAACCACCAGCGATGACCTCCTTGTTGCCGTAGCCCAGGGGCATCACGACCAGCATGGGTTTGGCCTTCCCCTGGGCGATGAGGTTGTCGAGGATGACGTTCGCCCGACCGACGGAGATCCAGGCGTCCTCGGCATCACTGTAGCCGTGCAGGAGATAGAGCACGGGGTAGGTCTTCGCAGCCGCAGGATCGTAGCCCGGCGGCGTATAGACCACGAACGGCCGCTCATCGCCCACAATCGCCGATTTGTACAGATGCCTGTGAAGCACGCCGTGGGGCACGTCGCAGATCTCCCAGGGCAGCGAGGCGGGTCCCGGCACATGCACCTGGTTCTCGGTGTTCAGCAGGTTGTACTTAAGCAGCGGATTGGCGGGGTCGATGGTCTGAAGGCCGTCCACGATGAACGCATAGGAGTAGATGTCCGGCTGCATCGCGCCGCTCGTGAACGACCAGACGCCCCGCTCATCCTTCTGCATAGGCTTGGAACCGACCGTCTCCAGGCGGATCGTGACCTCCTTGGCGTTCGGAGCCCTCAGCCGAAACGTCATCCGGCTGTCGGCATGCACCTCAGGTGAAACGAGCGGTTGCGCAACAGCCGGCACAGCCAAAGCCACCATCAAAACCACAGGCAGACTCCTCATAGACAAATCCTCCGGAATTGGACGCTTACCGGTCGATTTCGATGTCCTGGAAGGACAACGGGTCTTCCTTCGGCTCCAGGTGCGTGATCACGTTGGCGCCGGGCAGGGCCTCGCGGATTTCGCCCTCGATGTCTTCGAGCAAATGATGTCCCCTGTGCGTGGTCCACTTGCCGGGCACCAGGACGTGGACGGAGACGAACCGCACGCCGGCCGCCTGGCGGGTCCGCAGAGCGTGGAACCGGATGCCCTGCTTCTCATACCTGTCGAAGACCTTGAGCACCTTCCCATTGTCCTCAGTGGACAACGCCGTATCCATGAGGCCTGCGACCGAGCGCCGCATGAGGTACACACCCGTCCATACGATGTTGACAGCGACGGCAATCGCCACGAGCGGGTCCAGGATTTGCCAGCCCGTCAGTGCCACGGCCCCCACCCCGACGATCACGCCCGCCGAGGTCCACACGTCCGTCATCAGGTGATGCGCGTCGGCTTCGAGAGTGATGCAGTTATGCGTCTTGCCGACTCGCAACAGGATGCGAGCAACGACGAGGTTGATCGCCGACGCGCCGACCGAGACCGCCAGGCCGATTCCTGCCTGCTCGATGGGTTGCGGCCGGATGATGCGCCGCGCGGCGGCAAAGGCGATGGCGGCCGCCGCAACCAGGATGAGGATTCCCTCGACGCCACTGGCGAAATACTCCGCCTTGCTGTGCCCGTACTGGTGCTCGTCATCGGCCGGACGCGCCGCGATGATCAGCATGGACAGGGCCATCGTCGCCGCCGCGAGGTTGACCAGCGATTCCACCGCGTCCGAGAGCAGACCCACCGAGCCCGTCAGGAGGTAGGCGACGCTCTTGAGCCCGATGGTCGCCACCGCAGCGGCAATCGACAGCCATGCATATCGTGTTAGAGAGGAGCGGTCCATGATGCCGGCATTTCTCCTGTGCAGCGTCCATACAGCAATCAGGGTATGAACGGTAGCCTGTATGGGGTATTGAGTTGCCGTCCCGCAGGACGCATCAGGCCATTTGTTCAACCATGGGTGGTGCCATTCTTACGCATGTGTTATCTCCGGCGTGACGCCGTGTCAGCAATGTTGGTGGTGTCTACCACATGTTGAGAAGCCACTGTCTGTGGCTGTCTCAAGTCTCCCGTGCTCGTGAGAGTTGTGTGTCGATGGGCATTGTGGCGTCTCGATTGTCCCGGCAAGTGGCGTGGAAAGGAAGGATTGAATGAACAGGCATGTACTCGGCGGTCTGTGGGCCAACCCGGTTCGCGGTGATAGGGCAGGTACGTTCGTCCCATCTGTTGTTGTCTGGATATGTACGCGTGTAGTCTTTCTTCTGGGGCCCATCTGCCTGTTCTCCTGTGTGGGGTGCCAGTCTCCATCGATGTCAATGTTGGACGTCAATTCGCCGGAGGACTGCCCGTTTTCGCAAACCCAAGGTCAGGTAACAGCGGCAGTATGGCCCTGGACAGACCACGACGCGGTGAGGAAGCAATTCTCGGTGGATTTGCTCTCCAAGCGGATTCTACCAGTTCAGTTCGTACTGACAAATCGAGGCGAGGAGACGGTTCGTTTCTCATCGACGCAGGTCGAATTGACGTATTGCGAAGGTATCACGGAGCAGGTGATCAGTCAAGGGGAGATGGCCCGCCGTACCCAGAAGGACACAGCCGCGGCACCCTGGTGGATCTATGTCGGCACGCTGGGCTTCGGTGCCCCGATTTCTGGGGTAATGGGGGCGAGTCTCGAAGAGGACAACGTGCGCAGTCGACAGGCGCGACGCGAGACGTACCTGTCCACGATAACCCTGGACGCACAAGAGACGATGTGTGGGTTTCTCTTCTTTGACATTCCGCGAGAAGTCAGTTGGAGGAGATCGCCGCTGGAGGGCAGACTTGTCATCAAGCGGGTGCCTACGAGTTCCGGGGGGAGTCTGGCTTTCAGTATTCCCGTGACAATCGAGTGAAGGTCCTGTATTTGAAGGAGTCGAGCATGAGAAGACGATGTCAGAGAATCTCAAAACACGGTGTTGTGTTGTGCCTCGGTCTTGGTCTGGCGGTTCTCGGGATGTGTGGATGCGGCAAGTCCGCGATGGACTTCAGTTATGAACCGTTAGCCGCTGTGGACACACTCTGTATGGAGGAGGATAGTTGTCGCCTGTTGTGCGTGAGCTTCCTGGACGAGCGGGAATCAGAGAAAGCCGGTGGGGCGAAGAATCTCTATGGGATGACCTTGAGTGCTTTCGTCTTCGAACGAGAGGACATGGTTCAAGCGTTCACTGCAGCGGTGACAGACACGCTCCGCAAGGCGGGCTACAAGGTGGCGATGAGTTCCGAACGCATCACAGGGCAGGATATTCCAGCAGGCGAACTCCAGGGTTTTGACTACGTGGTTGGAGGCAAGATTCAGAAGATCTCGGCCAGTACGAAACCGGGCTGGTCGAACGTCAATGCCGAAGCGGCCGTCGAGATCTCGATGTATGTCCGAAAGATAGCTGACGGTCCTGAAGGGGAGTGGTTCGGACCGTTGTCAGGCGAATCCTTGAAGCAGAGCTATGCGGTCATGGACGTGAGCCAAGCGGCCGAACGGTCACTCAACATGGCCATGCAGGATTGCATGGTCAATCTCGTTCGCCATCTGAAGGCATCAGGGACCATCGTCGCGAAATAGAATGGTGGAAGAGATGCTCTTGCGGTTGCCGTGGGTTTGTCCCATGCATGCAGGTGAGGTTTCCACGCCTGAGATGTGTTCCCGGTTCTGAACGGGGTCCAGTGAGGGTGTTCTGCCAGACCTGCGGACTTGTCGTGGTGTGGACTGCCCCGGAACATCGTAGCGACGTTTGTCTATTCTGCGCTCATGGTCACCACTTGAAGTAGCAGCCGTAGTGGCGATAGTACAGGCCGATGGAGCGCATGGCGAAGATCGCGACAACCTGCACCAGCAGGTTCAGGGCCAGGTTGGCGACGGTGACGTTCGGCTCGGCCTTGGCTTCGAATTGCGTCGTGTGCATCTCCAGGAGGCACACGGCGATCAGCAGGGCGACCGTGGTCAGGTACGGCAGAAACGCTCGCGGCAGGGGGGCGAGCAGGTAGTCCGGACGCAGCAGGTTGGAGGTCCCGCCCGCGGAGATCGCCAGGATCGCAGCGGGGAAGAGGAACAGGCCGCCGAGCAGGAGAGCCTGAAGGAGCCGGTGCACGCCGGTGGAGCCGGAGAAGAGATTCCAGAAGGTGATGCCCTGGTCCTGCACCAGGGCCAGGCCGATGATGAACGGCAGTTCCAGCACGAACAGCGTGAAGAAGAACGTGAGGAACGGCCCGAGGACGTAGAGGATGAACGTAATTGACGTCCCGATCTCGATCTCGGGGAGTTGGTCGTCGTCGATGGCGGTGTGGGAGACGACGTTCAGGTAGAAACCGAAGAGCCAGCCCCAGATGATGAAGTGGCTGATATAGTTCAGGCAGCACGCCTCGGCAAGGAAGAACTTGAAGCACACGACCGCGATCACGAACGCCAGCGGCGTGACATTGGCCGGATGGAAGAAGACCCTGAAGGTGTCGAGGAAGACCGCGCGATAGAAGCCGGGGATTGGGTTCTCCTTGGGTTCGGGCCCGGGGGCGATCTTCCTTGGTTTCTGGAAACTCTCGGCGGGAATGAGGAACTTCTGCCCGCAGGTCAGGCACTTGGCTTGTTTGCCGGCGTGCTTGCTGTCGAAGGCGATCAACGCGCCACATTTCGGACAGTTGAACTCAATCGTCATGGGGCATCGATCCTGTATGCCTCAAACTCAAAGCATGAAGCCCAAATGACAGCAGCGTCGTTGCAGACCCCGCACATGCGTCAATCGCGCTGCATGCAGTCCACGAAGGCCTTCACGTCGTTTGCCCACTTCTGGGCTTCGAGCAGGTCCACCTCTTCTCGCTTGACCAGGATGGCCAGGTGCTTCTCCAGGGAGATCATTTTCTCATCCGGCTTGTTCCGCGTCCGGGTCTGCAACTGGGAATAGAGCTGCTCAATCTTGCCGGTCCGGATGAGGTTGGCGCAGGCGTAGGTGTTGTTGAGGATCTCCATCGCCACGACCCGGCCCTGCCCGTTCTTTCGCGGGATGAGCTTCTGGCTGACGACGTAGGCCAGTCCCAGCGAGAGCTGATTTCGCACCTCCGCCTGGCGGCCCTCGGGGAAGTAGTCGAGGATTCGCGTGATCGATCCCGTTACGTCGCGCGTGTGCAAGGTGGAGAACACGAGGTGCCCGGTCTCGGCGGCCATCAGGGTCATGGCGATCGTCTCGGCGTCCCGCATCTCGCCGACGAAGATGACGTCGGGGTCCTCCCGCATCATCTCCTTGAGCCCCTCGTAGAAGCCCTTGACGTCCCGGCCGACCTCCCGCTGCGAGATGATGGAGTACTTCTGCGGCAGGATGTATTCGATGGGGTCTTCAAGCGTGATGATCCGGCAGGCAGTCTTCTCACTCACCCGCCCGATCAGCGAGGCGATCGTGGTGGACTTGCCCGCGCCGGTGATCCCGGTCAGCAGGACGAGTCCCGCCTTGAGATTGATGATGTCCTCCCAGACATTGTTTGGGAAGCCGATCTCCTCGATGGGCGGCACGTCGAGCGACAGGGCCCGGATTGCCGCTGCGATGCCGTCATTCTCCAGGAAGACGTTGATGCGAAACTGCAGCGACCCCATCCGATAGGAACAATCGACAGTATGGTCCGTCTGGAGCTTCTTGAGACTGTGTTCCTTGAGCAAGGGGAAGATGAGCTGCCGGGCGATTTCAGGCGTGACGTTGGGTCCTCGGAGCTTCACGAGATTGCCGTCGATGCGATAGGCCGGCGGGGCGTTCACCTTGAGGTGCAGGTCCGAGACGCGCATGGCCCCATGCTCCTCGAAGTACTTGAGCATGTCCAGGATGCTGTACTTACCGAGGTTTTCCGTAGGATACACCTTGGCGGACGGGGAGTATTCCTCTGTCATGCTATTCTCCGCAGCAATCCGGTTAAGTCACGATGCCGACGTGCTGTCTCCAGCCGGGCACTTCCATTATATCCGTCCCAAGGCCGGGTGCAAAGGTCCGACAGGGCACAGCGTCCAAATTCAAAACTCGAAGCACGAAATCCGAAACAAATCCCAAACACAAAACTCCAATGACCGAAACGCTGACGCCCATCGGATGGTTCGTTCTGGATCTTCTCCTGTTTGCCTATTTGAATTCGTTTTGGATTTCGAGATTCGAATTTCGGATTTCCCGTCCTCCGGCCTGGCGTCACTTCTTCCGCGTGCTCTGGACGAACCACTCCTGTACGTTCCGGGCGAGGATCTGGACATCCCGTTTGGCCAGGATGTGCTCGAAAACCGTCGCGGGGACGTTCAGCTTCATCATGGCCTTCTCCACCCGCTCCCAGAGTCTCTTCTTCTTGGCGTCGCTGTCCGCCAGGTAGAGCTCGCTGGTCAGCTCCTGGAGCTTGGTGAGCATGATCGTGTCCAACTCTTTGTAGTAGTGCGAGATAATCGCCTGCTGGTGCGGCGTGTAGTCCTGTTTTGCCATACGAGATCCTTTCGCGCAAGGCCCGCCGAGGGCCGGATCGTCCGGCCTGTCGTCAGGCGGGTCCCAGACCGCAATGACCTGCTTGTATCTCACAGGGACAAACAAATCAAGTGGGTGGATGGCCGGCAGGGGTTTTTGCTGGTCTTCTCGATATCCAGGGCTATAATCTGCGAAAACGTGAGCCGGGCTGGAGGCCCGGACGGTTGAGGAAATGACGCTCGCCGGTATGCAGTATAGAACAGTATTGATGGGTGTGCTGCTGTTGGCGCCCGCTCTCGCGGACGCACGCGGCGAGGGCCCGACGGATCGGTTGCCCCAGGGGAGCCCGGGGAGCGGTTCCCCTGCGCGCCAGGTCTGGCTGGACCGGGATCTGCATCTGAAGACGGGGGTGCTCCTGAGCGATACGATTGCCCCCGGTCAAAGCCTCCTGCTGTGCCGAGAGGGCTTCGAGATGGTCTTGGGCGGTCGCACACTGACTGCCGACCGAGCCGTGGTGTGGGTTGTGGCGGGCTTGTCCGAAAAGAAAGAGAAGGGGACGGCCACGCCCTGCGAAGTCCGGGTGTATCTGGCGGGGAAAGTTTCCGATCGGCGACGCGGCGGAGGGCCGGAGAGCGATCTGAGACAGGTCGTTCTGGAGCAGGATCAGGCCGTTGTGATCCAGGCAAGCATCCGCGGTGAGATTCTCATTACCGCGGACAACAGAGAGACCGGGGCTTCTCGGACCTTACCGCTGTACCAGGAGGCGGCTCCGGCGTTCCAGAAGGCAGGCCTGAGTTTGCCCTCGACGCCGGAGCAGGCGGCGCCGGCCAAGATTCGCAGGACGGAACCGGATAGACCGACCGCAGGGTATACGATCAGCATCGGCTCCTTGACGGATGTTGTGCCGAAGTTCGAAAGCACGTCGAAGGACGGCGAGGAGATCATCACCTTCATGGGTCGCTGGCGCATCTGGTGGCAGGAGCCGAATGATGCAAGCGAGCACGTGGACCCGATCGAACTGCAGGCGGACAACCTGATCGTCTGGCGTGCCGCGACCGGGGACGAGCGGCGGGATGCGAGTCTGCCCATCGCACAGGAAAAAGGGGTGACCGCTGTCTACGTCTCGGGCGACGTGCTCATGACGCAGGGGCAGCGTACGATCCGTGCGAGCGATTTGTACTACGATCTGCGGAACCACCGGGCGCTGGCTCGAAATGTCGTGATGAAGAGCTACGATCCGGGAAGGAACATTCCGATCTATGTCTGGGCCAAGGAGCTTCGGCAGGTGGCGGAGGACACCTTTGAGGCCCAGGACATCGCCTTGACATCCAGTGAGTTCTGGACGCCGCAAGTCTCGCTTGAAGCCGCCCAGATCCGCGTTGTTGACAGGCAGGTGGAGGGGGAAACAGGGGGGATTCTCCCCGAAAGCCGCTACGAGGTGGAGTTGCGGGACGTCAAGTTCAAGGCCGGCAACATGACCCTGCTGAATCTGCCCAAGGTGCGCGCCGACCGCGCGATCGCGGAACTGCCGATCCGAAGCATTCACGTGGGCAGCAGCAGCACGTACGGCACGTCGGTTGAGACACGGTGGTGGCTCAGCCGGCTTCTGGGGCTCCGCGAGCCGGAGGGGACCGACGGCTCCATAGCCGTGGATTATTACGGTGAACGCGGCGCCGGCGGAGGGGGCGATCTCCGTTACGAGAGAGAGAACTACTTCGGCGAGATTCTGGGCTATATCATTGAGGACAACGGGGAGGATCGTCTCAGCCGGACCCGCAAAGACGTCGTGGTGCCCGAAGAGACGCGAGGCATCTTCCGATTTCAACACCGACAGTTCCTTCCCTATAGTTGGCAACTGACCGCGGAGGTCAGCTACCTGTCGGACGAGAACTTCCTGGAGCAGTTCTATCGTACGGAATACAACGTCGGCAAGGAGCAGGAGACGCTGCTGTATCTCAAGCGGATCGAGGACAACTGGGGTCTGTCGCTTCTCGGCAAGACTCGGATCAACGATTTCATGGACCAGGTGGAAGAACTGCCGACGGCCGAGTACCACCTGATGGGTCAGTCGTTGTTTGGCGACCGCCTGACGTTCTACAGCGACAACCAGGCGAGCCGGTATCGGTATCGATACGATCCGGACAACCCGATGAGTGAGCCGGACGAGTACTTCGCGTTTACCGGCACTCGCAACGAGCTGGACATGCCGCTGGCCGCCGGCGCAATGAAGATCGTGCCGTTTGTGGCCGGAACGTTCGGCTACGAGGAGGGAACCGGTTTCCAGGCCGAACTGAACGACGGCGCCGTGGAGAGCGAGGACGCTGTCGCGATTGGGGAGGCCGGCGTCCGGATGTCAGCCCGGCCGTTCTGGTGCGTGTATCCGGATGTCGAATCGCGTCTCTGGGATCTTCACCAGCTTCGGCATATTATCAGACCGAGCATCACGGCGGTCTCCTACGCCGAGAGCGATGCCGTGGCGGAGCAGCGGGATACGCTGGATTTCGGGATCTCTCAGCGATTTCAAACGAAAAGGGGCCCTGCGGATCACCGCCGGACGGTTGACTGGCTCGAGTGGGATCTTGATTTCGTCTGGGTGACGGATTCGAGCGACAGGGAGGCCGGGCCGGACCGATTTCTCTGGAATGAGCCGTTCATCCCGCTGGTCAACAGGGATGGACGTGTTATTCCGCCATTGGACAGAAGAACCACCGATCTTTTCGGGCCTCGCCAGCACTACGCCAGCACGGAAGTGGTCCTGAGGCTGACGGATGCGACCAGCGTCCTGGGCGATCTGTACTATGACATGCAGGGGGGGATCGTTGAGCAGTTCGACGTGGGTTTTTCCCGCCTGTGCTGGCCGAATTTGACCTATTATGTGGGAAGCCGGTACCTGCGAAATGTCGATAACACTCTGGGGGAGAATGGATCGACCGCCTTGACTTTCGCGGCGACGTATATTCTCGATCCGCGGTACACGGTGGTTCTCGCAGAGCAGTTTGATTTCGACTACGGCGTGAACGTGCGAACGGACGCCACGTTGATCCGCAAGTATCACCGGACGAACCTGGGTCTGACTTTCAGTGTGGATGAATCGATGGACGAGCAGCGGATCGTGCTGAGCCTGTGGCCCGAAGGGGTGCCGGAACTGGCGATTGGCGCGCGAAGATACATGGATCTGGGAGCGTCAGACGTGTACCATTAGTCGGGATGGGCAAGCGGGGAAGACTGCAAACGGGACTGGATTCAACAAGAGATATTGAGTATAAAGGTTTTTCCCGGTATCCTGTCGTGGAAACCGGGGTCGCCAACGTGGCGATTGATTGGATGGTTTGATAAGGAGCAGATTATGCCATTAGTCAGCACAAAGAAGATGTTCCAGATGGCCTACAAGAATGGCTACGCCGTTGGCGCGTTCAACGTCAACAACATGGAGATCACCCAGGGAATCGTCGAGGCGATTGCCCAGGAGAAGGCTCCCCTGATCCTGCAGATCTCCCGCGGCGCCCGGGAGTATGCCAAGAACAGTTATCTGAAGGCCATCATCAACGTGGCTGTCGCAGAGAATCCGGACATCCCGATCGCCATCCATCTCGACCACGGCGACACGTTCGAGACCTGCAAGCAGTTCATCGATGACGGATTCACCTCCGTGATGTATGACGGTTCCCATCTGCCCTTCGAGGAGAACATTGCGATCACGAAGAAGGTAGTAGAATATGCGCATCCTCGCAACGTCGTTGTCGAGGCCGAGCTGGGCCAGTTGGGCGGGATCGAAGAGGACGTGGTCGGCGTCGACGACGTCGGCAAGCACATCGCCGATCCGGACCAGGCCGTCGAGTTCGTGAAGAAGAGCGGCTGCGATTCCCTCGCCATCGCGTGCGGGACCAGCCACGGGGCCTACAAATTCAAGACAGCGCCGAAACTGGCGTTCGATGTGATCGAGAAGATCGGCAAGATGATGCCTGGTTATCCGCTCGTGATGCACGGGTCCAGCAGCGTGCTGCCTGAGTTCCGGGACCTGATCAACAAGTACGGCGGGAAGATGCCGGGCTCGATGGGCGTTCCGGAAGACATGATCACCAAGGCCTCGAAGATGGCCATCTGCAAGGTGAATATCGACACGGACCTCCGGATGGCTCTGACTGCCAAGATCCGCCAGGTCTTTGCCGAGAAGCCCGGCGAGTTCGATCCTCGCAAGTACCTGGCCCCCGGCCGCGACGCGATTCGCGAGATGGTGCGTCACAAGCTCCATGTGCTCGGCTGTGCCGGAAAGGCCAAGGAGTGCCTGTAGTATTTCATATTTACGATTTGCTATTTGCCAAGACAGCCCTTGGGATCGTTCCGAACTCCCTCGCGGTCCTCAAATAGTGAATAGTCAATGGTAAATGGGGAAAGGAGCGGTTCGTTGGAGTCGCATAGACCAGGAAGACCTGTTCTCGCCGGCAAAGGGCCGACCATGGGGAGTCGAGGCTCTCGCCTGGCGTTCTTCGTCCTCTTCTCCTGTGGCGCGGGTCTGGTGCTTGCGTGCTGGTTCGGCAGCTACAGTTGCTCGGCTCGCACCGAGAGAACGGAGATCACCCGAGTTGCATCGGCAGGCAACGTGGCGCTGCCCGCGGCGTCCGAGGAGTCGCCCTCGGGGGGCCCCGTTGAGGTTGTCTGCGGTCTGATCTGCCGGGGGCAGTTCAGCGAGGCCGAGAAGCTCACCCGCCAGGCCGAGGTATCCGAAAATGCGGAAGTCCAGCAGCTTGCGGGAATCATCGGCCAGTATGATCAGATCGGTGTCCGCCGCAAGCAGGCCCGCGAGGCCGCCTTCGAAAAGGAACTCGCTGAATTGACCCGGCTCAAGGGGATGGGTGTGTTGGACAGGCCCGACCGTGTCATCGCGGCCGAGTGGGATGATGGCCCGACCGAGGGCGCCAATCTGCGCGACGCCAACGAGCCCAACGAACCGAACGACCTCCCGGATGTCCTGGCCGTCGTCGCCAGAGCGGAGGAATTTGCCGATTCCCAGCAGAAGAAGAATCTGCTTTCCGACCCGTTTGTCGAGAAGGTGCTCCAGACGGCTGTGGATCGAAGCGCTCTGCTGGAGACCAAGGGCAAATGGCTCGACGCCTACACGAGCTACTTCTACTGGTTGCCGTTGATCGATCCCAACAACAAGGGCTACTCCAGCCATGCGGAGGAGCTTTTGGATCGAGCCGGCATTGCGGCCTCGTTCCAGGACAGCCCGTGCGAATCGCGTAAGGAGCGGTACGAGGGCGTCGAAAAGCGAATGCTGGCGAAAGCCATCGAGGCCCTGAATCTCCATTACATCAAGGATATCAACTATCCCGAGATGGCCCTGAAGGCCGTCAAGCGATGCGAGCTTCTCGCAGAGGTGCTCGCGGTCGCATATGTCGACGTGAACGACCCGAACAATGGACAGTCCATCAAGCCGCCGGAGCCGGACAAAGTGGCCGCGTGGTCCGCGGCCCTCGCTGGCGTGCGCCAGGACATTGAGAAATCCGCCGGCGCGTTCACCAAAGATGATTTCCTCGCGATCCTGGACAAAGTGCTGGTCTTGAACGACAGCACGGTCGAGCTGCCTCAGCAACCGCTGGTTGCCCATTTTGCGGAGGCGGCCCTGGCGACGCTGGATCCGTACACGGTCATGGTCTGGCCTCGCCAGGTGCAGGATTTCGAGAAACTGATGACGAACGAGTTCACCGGGATCGGCGTGGAGATCTCCAAGCCCAAGGGGCTGCTGACCGTGGGCAGCTTGCTCCCTGATACGCCGGCGTACCGCGCGGGTTTGGATGCGGGCGATGTAATCGAAAAGGTCAATGGCATCCCCACTCGGGACATGACCTTGATCTGCGCCGTCAAGAAGATCACCGGTCCCAAGGGCACCGAGGTTACGCTGTCGGTTCGCCGTCGCGGCGTGGACGCCCCCGAACAGATCACGATCACTCGAGATCGGATCGTGGTCCCGACGATCCGGGGTTGGCAGAGGACGGAGGACGGGAAGTGGCGGTACCTCATCGATGAGGCCGAGCAGATCGGCTATGTCCGGATCACCAGCTTCTCCGGCGAGACGGCCAGCGATCTCGAAGACGTGCTGGACGAGCTGGAATCGAAGGGACTCAAGGCCCTGATCATGGACCTGCGTTTCAACACCGGCGGCCTGCTGGACAGCGCCGTGGACATCTGCGACAAGTTCCTCGACGAGGGGCTCATCGTTCGCACGCAGCCCAAGTCGAACATGATCCCGTCGTATGAGTACGCGCACCGGCGCAAGACGCATCCGGACTATCCGCTCGTGGTCCTGATCAATTCGGGCTCTGCGAGCGCCTCGGAGATCGTGGCCGGCGCTCTGGCCGACGAAAGGCACGAACGTGCCGTTCTTGTCGGCACGCGGACCCACGGCAAGGGCAGCGTCCAGGGCATCACCCATTATCCGGGCGGCGGGGCCCAACTGAAATACACCATGGCCTACTACCATCTGCCTTCCGGCCAGCGCGTCAAGAGCCGCGATGAGGTCGAAAAGGAAGGACGCGCCGATTGGGGCGTCGGACCCGATGTCGAAATCGATCTGACCAGCGACGAGTTGCGAGAGATGATCACCGTTCAACGAGACAACGACGTGCTGGTGCAGGCGCGTCAGGACAACGCGGGCAAGACGCCGCCCAACAAGCGCACCGTGGAGCAGACGCTCCAGGCCGATCCGCAATTGGCCGTCGGGCTGCTCGTCGTCAGGACGAAACTGATCGAGGCCGGTGCGTTGGCCGCCAAGTGAGGGGGCTTCATTCCTCGGGAGTACGAATTTGACCATCCCAGCCGATACGGACAGATTTGAGCAACAGAGACAGGAGAAGCTATCTCAGATCAAGGCCATGGGCATCGATCCCTACGGCGCTCGGTACGACGACGTGGAATCGGCGTCCTCGATCCGGGCTCGTTACAAGGACGATACCGAA
>JBDKRX010000162.1:0-8121 GCA_039683175.1 Phycisphaerales bacterium | reverse complement strand
TGGGTCCGGTCAAGGGGCAATGGTTCTTCACGCAGTTGGAAGAGGATCGAGGCGTCCCGGAGGCCAGGCTCTCCGGCGTCCGCCTGAACATCAAACCCCATCCCGCGGTGGAGTTGGGAGCGTCGCGTCTGGTGATGTTCGGGGGGCGGGGCGTTCCCGGCGTGGATCTGTACGACTATGCCAAGATGTTCCTGGCTATGAGCAACCAGGAGAAGGACAACCAGCTCGCGGGGCTTGACGCCTCGGTCCTGGTGCCCATGGACTGCTTGCCGCTGGGCGATGCAATCCCGTGGCGGTCCATCAAGTTCTACACCGACGCAGCCGGTGAAGACGAGGCAGGCGATCTGCCGAGCAGTTGGGGGGCGCTAGGCGGGATATCGTTCAACGACATTCTCAAGACCGGACGGACGGATCTGCGAATCGAGTACGCCGACAATCACGTCCCCGGAAAGCCGAACGTATTCTACAACCACAGCCTGTACACGTCGGGATACACGTACGAGGACAGGGTGATCGGCCACCACATGGGAACGGACTCGCGCGATGTGTTCGCGCAGTTGTCCCACTATCTCACCGACAGCCTGGTCCTGGATCTGATCTACAACCGGCAGACGCACGACCTCTCAGCACGGACCCATCCGACGATCGATGTCTATGAGTGCGATCTGACGATCCTGGGCTTGGGCGATTGGCGGGCGGTGGCCGGGTATCGATATGAAGCGCAAGAGAACACCGGCATGGAAGACAATCACGTCCTTCAGCTCCAGTTGGTCCGACGGTTCTGACCGGGCGTCATCCCGTGATGGTCTTCCAACCCTGGTTCAACTCTTCCATCAGGGCGATCACTTCCCGAATCATCTGGGGGTCGCGCTTGGCGTTGGCCTGACTCAGCCGGCGGTTCATGAACAGATACAGACCCCGCAGGTTCTGGGCAATCTCGCCTCCGGCATCCATATCCAGCACGGCGTTCAACTCGTTGATGATGTCCTGGGCACGAGCGATGTACCGCCCCTTGGCCGCGTAGTTGGCCGCCTCCAATTCGGTGACAGCCAGTTTGAGAAACTTGATCGCGCCGTCATACAGCATGACGATCAGGCGGCCTTTGCTCTGCGTGGTCACGGCTGCCTGCTGGTACGCCTCCATTGCCTTCATACTCTGATCTCCAGTAGCTGGAACATCTGGGGGCGCCCCCTGCACGGTGCCCTGCCTGGGGAACCCCTCCATCCATGGGCAAGCTGTCTGCGGCGCACGGGACCCGCGGCGGGCGTCCCTTGCGTAGACGGCATCAAGCGGGAGACGACTGGCGCCGGTGGCGCCAGTCATCTCCCGTGATGGTCATTGTTCAGGAATTCGGCGATGCCGATTACCTCAGCAGAGTCAGTGCCATCTGCGGAATCGAGTTGGCTTGCGCCAGCATCGACGTACCCGCCTGCGACAGCACTTGGTTCCGCGTCAGGGTCGCCATTTCGGTGGCCACGTCCACGTCCGAAATACGGGATTCGGCTGCCAGCAGGTTCTCCGCCTGAATGTTGAGCACTTGTCCGGTGCTCTCGAGGCGGTTGATGTTGTAGCCGAACTTCGCTCGGGCCGTGTCCTTGGCGTTGATGGCGCTGTCCAGGGCCGTAATGGCGGATTTGGCGCCGGCAACCGTCGTGATGGCCAGTGCGCTGAGTCCGAGGCCAGCTTTCGTCATCTTGCTGCCGACGATGTCGATCTTGTCGCTGGCGCCGCCGAAATGGATCGACACGGTGGCCGAGTTGTCGAGCATCTTGATGCCGTTGAAATCCGTTGCCCCGGCAATGCGATTGATTTCCGCAACCAGTTGGTCGAACTCGTTGTCCATGATGACGCGCTGGGCGGACGAATACGTGCCCGTGGCCGCCTGCTCAGCCAACTGCTGCATACGAAGAAGCAGGTTATCCTGCACCTGCATGGCACCTTCCATGGTCTGCAGCATGCTGACGCCATCCTGGGCGTTTCGCGCACCCTGCTGCAGCACGGCGATATCGGCACGCATCAGTTCGCGTACAGCCATGCCCGCCGCATCGTCGCTGGCGCTGTTGATGCGAAGGCCCGACGACAACCTCTCGACCGACGTGGCGAGGTTATCGTAGCTCGCGCCCAGATACCGGGCAGCGTTCGCCGCCATAAGGTTGTTCTTGATTGCTAACATGCTTACCACTCCTTAAAAGAAAGACCCCAATACGGCCCCTTACGAAAGCGTTCACGTGTCCAAGTGCACACGAAGGCTGTCGACCTTTATGCTGATTATCGATGAAAAGATGGGGTACTTGAGGGGGTTGGACACTCCCAATCTGGATAAAAAAGACGGGCCCATTAAAATGCCCCAGGACGATACTGATAGGGGCTTCACCGTCTGCGAAACCTCGGTCAGGACCGGCAAAAAAAAATTCAGGCCCTTGTGTCGCCCGTGCAGTCTCCCACAGGCGACCGGTCCTATCGCAAAGTCCTCTCGAATCGGACTCAGAAGGCTCTTCTCATGCAAATCACACCCGTCGGCCGATAATCCTCGTGCAGCCACGACGGATATGGATGGTCTGTGTCGTGTGCCCGGCGAACCGGGCAAACCCACAGACAGCCAATCCGCAGCCACGACGGGGATTTGAGAAGAAACGATGACGAATCACCTTACCATACGATGAAGGGCGAGATGCAAACGACGAGCGACAAGAGACTGCTTGTTTTCAATTGCCACGAACCCTGGCTGTATCAGCTCGGCGTGCTGGGTTATGGGCTCGACATCATCGTGAACCTGCCGGGAAAGTACAATAAGGGATGGGACGAGCGCATGAGGCCCGTGCCGGATCATACGCGACTGATCACCCTGCAGCAGGCGCTCGCGTCCCCTGTGAACTACTACTGCCTCATCGCGCACAACACGACCGACCTGCTCGACCTCCGGCATCGCCCGGAGCCCAGACTCATGGTGCTGCATCACACCATCGAAGGGCGACTGCAAGAAGAGAACTCCGATGTCGACCCCCAGGACATGAAACGCATGCTGCACGACTACATGGAGACCGTCGGAGGACATGTCGTCGCGACGTCCATGTTCAAGGGAGAGTCATGGGGCTTCACAGACGACATCGTGCATTTCGGCATGGACGTCGACGGCTATCCTCCCTACGAGGGAGATGAAGCGCGAGGGCTTCGTATCTGCAACTTCGTCACCAGCCGCCGCCATATCCTGATGTGGGACTTCCATGAACAGGCCTTCGAGGGCATTCCCGTGACTCTGGTGGGTCACAACCCGGATCTCCCGGGCGTGCAGGCGGCGGACAACTGGGACCATCTCAAGGCGATCCTCCGATCCCACCGCTTCTACATCCACACCGCCGATCCCCGATTCGAGGCGGGATACAACATGGCCACCGCCGAGGCAATGGCCGCAGGTTTGCCGGTCTTGGGGAACCACCACCCCACCTCTCCCATCAAGCATGGCGTCTCCGGCTTTCTCAGCGACAATCCGAGAGAACTGCGACACTACGCGAAGATCCTCATCGAGGACAGGGACCTCGCCCGCCTGATGGGCCAGCGCGCCCGACAGACCGTAATCGAGCGATTCTCCCTCACGCGATTCAAGCACGCATTTCTCCGATCTATCGAAATCGCCCGCCGGAAATGGTACACGCGAAAAGTGAACCCCTTCGGTATCCGCTCGGAACCTGTGCGGACCGCCTGATGGGGGCCGATCACAACAGCAGATCGATCCGACCTTGGGCCGCAGCGGTCTGCGACCGCGCCTCGGAAGCGGTCCCATGTGTGACGCTGTGCCCCCCCGGGCTCTGTGACCATCGCGTCTGCCCGGATGCATGCGGTTGTTCCCGGTTCTGGCCGGTCCCCTGATGCTGCGACCAGGCGTCCTGCGCCGCGTGTTCCCGACTCAAATCCCTTTCGGGAAGGTCAGAGGCCACCACCTCGAGCCGACGGACCTGAATCCCGGCTTCCTGGAGAGTGCGAGCCACTTGAGGCAGAGCCTGCTCAATCTCCCTTCGCGTCTCTTTGCTGCTCACTTCCAACGTCCCTGTCAGGAAGTCGCCTTGTTCCTGAAACCGCACCAGGACGGTTCCAAGCTCAGGCGGGTTGAGCCGGACGAGGACCTGCTTGTCGCCCCGTGCTGCGGAAGCCTGAACGGAATCCAGGATCTGCTCGCCGATGCTCTGGGCCGGGGACCGGACAGCCGAAGTATCACTGCTCACCTGGGGTTGGGTCGGCGTCTGCACCACAGGTCGCTGCGAGAAGGCCGTGGTTTCTCCCGCAGAAGAGACGGAATGCTGGAGCGGCATCGTCGCCACATCCTTGGCGCCGCTCGGGGAGACGTCTTTGCCGCCTGATTGCAGGGATTCGATCGTCTTGCTTTCGCTCAAGACGGTTTCAGAACGCTTTGACGTGTCGTTCTGCTGCCCATCCGGGGAAGCCGCCTGCCGGTAGATGTTCTTCTCGGACCTTGCGGACGCCTCAACGTTGGCGGGTGTCTGCGGAATCGCGGGTTGCGCCTTGTCAGATGCCTGCCGGGATGCTTCGGAAACGAGCGGCGACTGGCTGCCGGGCGCTGGTTTGGGCGTGGCAGACGCGTCTGCCCCTTCCGTCTGGGACGCGGAATCGGCAACCTGAGGAACGGGCACGCTTTGTACTCGTGCATCCTTGGCGTTTGCCTGCGCGTCGGCAGTCTCAGTTTGCGGGATACGCGCCGCCGTCTGCGCGACCTGCGAGGTCTCCTGTGTCTGTTTCCGTACCGACGTGGCCTGCTCGTCGCCGGTCGTGGCAGGCAACGAGGTTTCCGTCGCCGGTTGAGGCGCCGACGGGGTTGAATTGGCGGAAAGCGCAACAGGCGACACCGTTTGCGGTTGCCCGGAGACTGCGGTGTCTGCCGCGACATCTTCGCCAAGTGGCGCACCCACAAGCTGTGTGTTTGCAGCAGCTTGTGATCGCATTTGCGCGCTGACGGGGACCACACCGGCTTCGGACGCCGACTTCTGCTCGCCAGACGGAATCGCCATCACCGTCTGTTCTGCGGACGCCACGTTGGACTCCACAGATACAGCCATCTGCCCATCGGCCACAGCCTTGGGAGGTTGCGCCGCCGGCTGAATGATCCCGACAAACGACCACCCCGCAGCTTCAAGGTTCACCGGCCCGGTCTCACCCTTTCGGCGGGACTGCGTGGACTCCTCGTCTTCTTCCTCGGTTTGGACCCCGGCCGACTCGCCCCCGTCCGCGTCCTGCGCCGCCGCTTCCTCTTTGGACGGTCGCTCCAGTGCGGCCCGGGCAATGGGCAACACATCGGCAAATCGCTGTTGCGTGCCCTCGCCCTCAGACCCTGATGCAGCCTTGCTGCGACCACCGCTTTCACAACGAGCCGTCGTCTGTGCGTTGTCGCAGATCATCGTCGCGATGCTCATGTCCAGTGTGTTTTCCATGAACACCTTTATAGCAATTGGCGTGCCAGAGAAGGTGCGGACCCGAGTTCAGCAGAGACATAAAGTCTTATTCAGTATGACGTTACAGCCCTGCGGAACACGGCGGGATATCCTGCCTGCCTGGCGGTCGTCGGAGGTTTGTTCCAGGAGACGGAAGAATCTTCCTCCCGTGGGACGTCTGCGATCCTCGGGCAGATGTCAAATAAGCCGACCGGGCGTATAGAAACCTGACAGAAATCCATCCGCCCTTCGACAGGCCGGCGGTCGCTCACCGCCTTTTCCAGGCACAAGACCCGGAGCATACCTGCAAAATGGATGCAGCGTCTCCTCTGGCACGCCTGTTGCTGCTTTGGGACCGGTGCAGTGTATGTACAGGGTTTCTGCCCTGAAGATCAGTGCGGGAACCGGACTCTGACCGGGAAGGATCGTAGTATGCCAAACTCTGTCGATATCGTCGGGCTGTTGGAAGCCGGGATCAAGGCGGAAGGCCTCCGCCAGAAGACGATTGCCAGCAACATGGCCAACATCGAGACGCGGGGCTACAAGCGGCTCGACATCAACTTCGAGGAACTACTGGCCAAGGCAATCCGCTCCTCGGATGCATCGGACGTCCAGGAGATCGAGCCGGAGATCTATCAGCCTCGAAACACGCCGGTCCGATCCAATGGCAACGACGTCAACCTGGAGTCCGAGATCGGCGAGATGATCAAGAATTCCCTGCGTCACACGACCTATGTCCGACTCCTGCAGAGGAAGTTTGCCCAGATGGAAACCGCCGTGGGCGTCCAAGGGTAGGCGCACGCCGCAGTCCCTCGTCGTAAGACCCGGGTGGCTGCGGATGGAAAGGATATGATCCCATGACAATCGATCGCGTGTTCGGCCCTGTCGATATCTCCATCTCGGGCATGCGGGCCCAGGACCAGTCGATGGAGATCATCTCCTCCAACATCGCCAACGCTCGCACGATGGACGCCGGGCAGGGCACGCCCTACCGCCGGCTCGAGGCCGTCCTGCGGAGCGAGAATGAAGGCGTCAGTACGGTCGTGGTGGGCGACATCGTCCAGGACATGAAGGCCCTGCAAAGAATCTACGAACCCGGCAATCCGAAGGCGGACGCGAACGGGTACATCACGATGCCGAACGTCCAACTGCCTGTGGAAATGATGAACATGGGGATTGCCAGCCGGGCCTACCAGGCCAACGCGGCAATCCTCAAACGCTACCAGAAGATGGTGGAGACAACGCTCGAATTGCTCCGCTAATTGAGAGGACCTCAACATGGTCAATTTCGATCCGAACGTCAATTCCCTTCTGCCGAACGTCAATGCACCGACGCCGCAGAGCCCGGCAGCCGCGCCGGGCAAATCGGAGTTTATGCGCGCCGTCGAGACCGCCGGCAATTACGTGTCGAAGGTCAACGACCTGCAGAAGGCATCGGACGTCTCCATCCAGGATTTGTTGACCGGCAAGAACAACGACATTACGGCGGTCGTTTCCGCCGTGGCCAAGGCCGACGTCAGCTTCAAGGTCCTCGTGGGCGTACGGAACAAGCTGATCGAAGCGTATAAACAGACGATGAACATGCAGTTGTAGGGTGCACGATATCGCCACGCGGGCCCCGGTGAGACGGCACGATCACGACGGGCCACGACGCGACTGACGAGACGCCATGGAGATCCTGCAGAAGCTACTCCTGATCTGGCAGAAAATCAGCCTGGTGCAGCGGGTGATGCTGGCTGCTGTCGCGCTGGCGGCCCTGCTGATCGGCACGCTCCTGGTCCACTGGGCCAAGAAGCCGGACTTGCGGATGCTGTATCAGGACCTCGAGCCGTCGGAGGCCGCCAAGATCACGGAGAAGATCGCCGAGAAAGAGATTGCCTACGAGTTGCGCGACGGCGGCACCACGGTCTACGTCCCCCGCCAATACGTCTATCAACTCCGCCTTGACCTGGCCAAGGACGGACTGCCCGCCACGGAGCAGAACGGATACAAGCTCTTCGACGACGAGAAGATCGGCATCAGTCCGTTCGTGCAGAACATCAACCTCAACCGCGCACTCCAGGATGAGATGGCCAAGAGCATCCAGACGATCGACGGCATCGCCCACGCGAGGGTGCATATCGTCAGTCCCGAACAGAAGCTCTTCACGTCCGATGAAGAGCAGACCACGGCGTCGGTCATCCTGAAACTGCGGCCCGGCTACCGGCTCAGCGGGACGCACATCGCCGCCATCACGCACCTGGTCTCCGGCGGCGTCAAGGGCCTCAAGGCCGAGAACGTCACGATCATCGACAGCAACGGTCGATTGCTCTCGGGCAAGGGCGATTCGGCCATGACTTCCGGCGCCAGCACCGCCCAGGACTACAAGGAACGCGTCGAGCAGGGTCTCGTCCGGAAGGCCGAAGACATGTTGACCACGGTTCTCGGCCCCGGCCGGGCCACGATCCAGGTCAGCGCCGTGATCGACATGAACAGCATCAGCACGATCACGGAGACCTACGATCCCACGGGCAAAGTCGCCACGAAAGAGGAGAGCACCACCAAGTCGGAAACCGGCGCAACGGCTGCGGGACAGAAGGCCGCTCCCGGCACAACCAAGAAGGATGAGACCGTCTCCACCGAGTATCAGGTGGGCAAGACCGTGAAACAGCACACCGTGCTGCCGGGAGAGATCAAGTCG
>JBDKRX010000161.1:0-2085 GCA_039683175.1 Phycisphaerales bacterium | reverse complement strand
AGTCAGCAGCTCGGCCGAGACCTTGGACAGCCTGAGCTGGTGACGTTCCTGGGCGACCAGGTGCTTGATGTAGTTGTACCGGCGGAACAGCTCGATCTCCCGATCCCGGCTCAGGACGGGGGTGATCTTCAGGATTTGCATGTACTCCGGCAGCAAACTGGGTTCAGGTCCCCACGAAGGACCCTCCTCGCCTGAGACCTCTTCCCAATCGCGATCTGTCGCAGTGGGCATCCCATTCTCGCCCACGAGATCGAGGGGCTCGATCCTCTTCTGGGGCTCGGGTCCGTCCAGAACCAGCGGCGTGCCGAGGATTTGCTCCCGTGCGTTGGCCTGGAGGAACTCGTCGCTGGGGACGTATTCGATCTTGCGCGCCAGCAGGGTCGCGGCCCGTCGCTGGTTGATGATCCGGTGGACCGTGGCCCGGCTGCGGTCGAACCGCTCCATAAGTTGGCGGATGCCGACCCCTTGCTTGTGGAGCCGGAACAGTTCCGCCGCTTCCGCAGGCCGGATGCGCCCCAGGGGTCGCCGGAAGACCGATTTGTCCGGATGCTTCCTCTCGTACTGCTGGAGGATCGTCCGAACCGTCTCGCGGGCGATGCCCAGTTTCTCGGCGATCTGCCCCGTGATCTGATGGCGGGATTGCGAGGTTTTTGCCGCCAGGTTGCGGGCCTGTCGGATGACCTGCTGGCGCTGGACGTCGGTCAGACGCCGGAACTGGCCTGCGCAGGCGACCAACTCCGGGTTCTCGCGGGCGAATCTCTCGACGGCCGATTCGAGAAACCCCAAACGATGCGTGCCGTCGTCGAACACGAACTTCCTGGCCAGCAGGCCGCGAGGCCGCCACCGATTGATCGTTTTCGTCGAGACGTTGAACTTCAGGGCCAGTTCCTCGATGGTCCATACTTTCTCGCGTTCCTGGGCGACGGACACCGCCAGTTTGCCGCTGAGCTTGGCGATGAAAATCTGCAAGTCGGCCTGCAAATCACTCCCGGAGACGATCTCCTGCTCGAACGGGCCCTTGGGCTGAAACCCGGTGATATGGAAGCAGACGAAATCGTACGGGTACTGCTTGTCCTTGTCGATCAGCGCGTAGAGCTTTTCGGCCGCCTCAAGCTGCGCACGGCGTTTGGCCTCCGGCGTGAACCGGAGCTGCATCAACAACTGCGCCAGGTTGTGACTCTTGATCTTTCTCATTTCACCGGGTGTCCATTCTACCACACGTTGCGACACTGTCGATTGCGTTCTTCGCAGGAGACCGTCATACTACCTGGCAGAACGGGTTGGGTGTCCGCGGGAGCCCGCGGACCGACGGCACAAACGTGTGGGGCAAGCTGCCGTGCCGAAGTCACCCCGCCAAGTGACGTAGCATGTGGGATCGCAGTCAGACGAATCGCCGTGCGGGCGATCCGCAGGAGCGGCGTAAACGATGGCGATGAGAACCGATTTCGATTATTACAACTCGCACTACAAGCACGTGAATCCGGACTTCGATATCGACCGGTTCCGGCAGATTATCCTCCACGAGCACCATGACATTCTCCACAAGGACAAACGTATCCTCGACGTCGGCTGCGGAACAGGGTTCCTCCTCAAAGCGCTGGAGATGGAAGGGTACGAGCATCTCTGGGGCGTCGAGGTCGATGCGAATCAGTGTGGAGAGGCCGGCCGTCGTCTGGAACGCACGAGACTGGAGCATCGGGATGCCTTCGTATTCATGGAGAGCAGCCAGGAGAAGTTCGATATCATCTTCTGCTACGATCTGATCGAGCACATCGCGAAGGAGCAGGTCGTCCCCTTGCTGCGCCTGGCGCATGAGTCCCTCGCGCCGGCGGGCGTGCTGGTCATCAAGACGCCCAATGCGGATTCGCCCTTCTTTGCGGCGAGGATGAGGTACATCGATTTCACACACGAGATCATGTTCAATGAGGACAGCATCAAGATGGTCTTGCGACAGGCGGGATTCGAGCAGATCGCGTGCAGGGCCACGAGGCGCCCGCCGGGCTATCGCCAGTTCGTCGGGGGCATCCTGAGGGCGGTGGCGAATGTGTTCCCGCGGTTCTACCTGTGTTCGTACTTCGGTCCTTC
>JBDKRX010000160.1:0-29784 GCA_039683175.1 Phycisphaerales bacterium | reverse complement strand
ATTCCCACTGCAATACCGGGTACTCGCCCTCCGCTATGGCCCAGACGGAGTCGAGATCCCAACCGGCCTGTTCGAAGGTCGCCTTCTGTTGCATCTGCACCGTGGTCAGACCTGTGCCGATGTACTGCACACCCTGGCCTGTGCTGAGACCAACCCCAGAGACCCCGGTATCCCAGAAGCAACCATCCACCAGAATGCGTGAAGACGCGCCCGCCTCTCCAAAAAGTCCGCCCGCCACCGCAGCAGTCCCATCACCGGGCGTCAGAGGGATCACCTCGCATGCGGCGTAACTGTTCAAGACCTGCGCTCCCACGACAGCACCCACCAGGCCGCCGGCCGGGGAACCCGTCACCGATCCGCGTGTGTAGCAGTCCATGATCGGCCCCCTCGACACGAGAGACGCGTTGCCTATCAGACCTCCGGCTGCTTGTTCTGCAACAACCTCACAGGTTGCCGCACACCGAAGGATCGCACAACCCATTGCGGATGCGTAACCGATCAACCCTCCCACATAATCGGTACCGACGACCACGCCACCGGCGCTACTTTCCATGATACAGCCTTGGAACAAATCCCCTCCCAGGCCGCCAACGCGTTGATCGCCGCGGACTTCCCCCTGCGCCTCACATCGAACCACAGTCCCACTATGGCTGCTTCCGAACAGCCCTCCCACGAGTCTGACGCCGCTGATTTGGACCTCGGCCCGGCAGTCCGCGAGAGTCCCATTCGACAGGTGTCCGACCAGGCCACCGACGCCCGTATCCCCCGAGACCTGCCCGGTCACCGAGCAACGCCGGATCGTGCCCCCCGAAACGTGGCCGGCCATTGCGCCCATGGCAAGTGCCGACCCACCGATCCGCACTCCCTCGAGGTTCAGGTCTTTGACCAGACCCGAAAGTTCGCCGATCAGCCCCACGGCGATACCCGCCTCGTGCGATATGTACAGGTTCCGAATCGTGTGCCCTCGCCCATCCAGGACCCCGCTGAACGGGGTCAGCCATTCCCCGGTGACGCTGTCGAGTGCAAGCCTGGCGATCAGAGCGTCGTCGAACACGCGGCCGCCTGGCAGGTTGGGGTCGAGATCGAGATCGTTCACAAGCACGTAGTGCTTCGTCAACAGGTCCTTGCTCGAACCGACCGCGAGCAGGTCCTCGACCGTCGCGATCTGGTAGGGATCGTTCGGCTCGCCCGTCCCGCCGGCGAATTCGTATGCGCGACCCGTCAGGCCGCACCCCAATACCAGAATGATGGTGAACAATCGTGTTTGGATGATTCTCCCGTTCGTTGACATGGTCTTTCCCTTCAAATGCTTTTCCCTGGTTTCGCATCCTTTTCCGCATGTGCGCGCAGTATCCTCGTGACACCTGAGTCCCTCAGGCAATCCGTATAGGGTATTGAGTCCTGCGATGTCTTGCGTCGCCTCGCCACGGCGACGGGTTCGCTCTTAATCCAGGTAGCCCATGACGATCAAGACCGGCTCCTGCTGGGGGAGCATCAGGCCGCGAAGCTCCTGGCGGGCCCTGGCCAGGTCCTCCCGGGCCTTGGCCCGGATCTGACGCAGGGCCGCGACCTTCTCTGCGATCTGCAAAGGCGATACGCTCTCGCCCTGCAACAGGTGGTTCAATTCCTGACAGAGGGTCTCGCCCGGCGTCATCTCCATCGGATTCTTCGGTCCCGTCGTCCAGGTACCACCCCAGCCATCACCCTGCGCATCGGACGAAGCCGTGGGACCCATCCCGCCCGAATCGCCGAAAGCGGCGCCCGCGCCGCCCGCGGTGACTCCTCCGAACATGAAGCCCTGCCCCTGGAAATTGCCGTTGCCGCCGGCGGAGTCGGGACCCGCCGCAACGTCGGCCTCGGCCTTCTATCGTTCGATGCGGTCGAGCTTTGGCCTGATCTGACTCCATTGGTCGTCCGACGCACGGAGGGTCTGCTGGATCTGCCGATTGCGGTTCTCCTCGGCCCATCGCTTCATCTCCTCGATGTCCTGCTGCATCTGGGCCATGTCCTGCTGCATCTCCTGCATCTGGCGAGCCTGGCGTTCCTGCATCCGGCGCATGAAGTCCGGCTGCCCCGCCTGCGACTGCACTCCCTGGCTCTGTTGCCACTCGGAACGCCTCGGGGACCGAGAAGAACTCCGCGCCTGTGTTTGCGAGTACGCCGCCACGGCCAGGGACATCAGCGCCACGGCAATCGTGGATACTTGCATCATATGTTTCCTCGTTGGACTTCGCATCGGCATATCTCCTGGAATAACAGTCTCATGACTCCTATTAAGGCGAGGCTCAACCCGCTCTGATTCACAATTCCCCCGCAATCTCAAAGATACCGTGCAGCCATACTCCCATTGCTCAGTCCAAGTATCCCATGAGGATGAGTCTGGCCTCCTGCTCCGGCGTGACCACCTCGCGAAGCTGCTGCTGCGCCTCCCGGCGTTCAGCCTGTATCCGCTCTCGCATTTCGCGAACAGCCTCGACCTCCCGGCGGACCACCGTCAGGTTTGGACGACCTGTCTCCAGCGCATCGAGCAACCGCTCGCACGTCTCTTCACCCGCCGTCGGCTCGCTGCCATCGTCCTTCTCCGAAGGGCGCAGCCAGTCCCATCCGACACTCACATCCCCCACCTGTTTCTTCGGGGGACCGGTGCGTCGAGTCGGCGTCAATCGTCTGGGGCCAAGAGGCAACTGGCCGAAGCCGCCCGGTTCACCGTCCGCGATGAGCTGGCTTTGATCCGGCGTGATCAGACCACTGCCGGTGGAACCAACGCCTGTGCTGCTGCGTGCAGCCGGACGATCTCTGACGTTCGTCGAGTTCTTCATGCGCCGGGAGGAATAGGCGTAGACGTGGACACGAATGGCAGGTGAGCTTTCGATATTCCTGACCCTCTCCCACAGCGGCTTGATGACTTTCCACTGCTCCGGCGTAGCGCCCACGGCTTCCCGGTACGCCTCGTCGGAGTATTCGCTTCGGGCTTTCTGCACCGCGCTGGCACTTCGCTCAACTTCCAGGCGCTGCTGTTCCCTCTGGCGGAAGAACTCCTCCTGCCGTTGGTCGTGCAGTTGCTTCCGCTCCTGGGCCCGACGCTGCGCATCCTGCTCGTATTGGGGCGCCTGCGCCTGTGAAAAGGACTGACCGGCCAACAGGCACAGCCCGCACACCGTCAGGCTCAGCATCACTGCCCCTTTTCCCATGACAGATTCCCTCCTAATAGCTGAAGGCCCTGACCCGCTGGCGGAACTGGTCGAAATCGAGCTCGCCTTTGGCGAAGGCGTCCACGTCGGCTTTCCTCGCCTGCATCGTCAGGACGGTCGTCGAAGGTTCGGACCCTATCCCGGGAGGCAATGATCCCATGGGACTCCGGCCGGTGACGCCGCCGCGCGCACGAGAGTTCGAATAGGCGCCGCCGCTATAGCCAAACACGCTGCTGCTGGCGCGGACGCTGCCGCCCGCGACCCATCCGCCGGTGGAGTAGGAGCCGCCGGAGACCGCCGAATCGGACCAGGCCGCGTCCTCGTTCTGCGCGACGAGCGTCAGAATGATCAGCTCATTCGGATCGATGTTGCGAAGATTCGCGGCGTGCTTGAGGCTTCTGAGCAACTCATCTTTGAACTGGTCGAACGTCATTTGCTGCGCCTGGCTCCCGGCCCCTAATCCTCTCGCTCCAGCCGGCGAATGCAGCTTCTGCCTGGCCCGCTCCCAGACCGGATCGGCAGGCTCCTCCTGAGCCTCGCCCTCGTTCGGCTGCTGCGTCGGGAACGAATACGGGAAGTCCACCTGCACCACGAACACCGCGGCGGCGCCCTGGAGATAGAACGCCTCGACGGTGCGTCCCTCGTCGAAGAAGCTGCCGTAATCGCGCAGTACGCCCAGGATCATCCTTGGCTCGCTGAGCTTCTCCTGGAGGATATGCAGCATGACCCGCATATCTTCCGTCGTCTCGGCGATCCTCTCCGGCGTCATATCCGCCGTCGGAATCACGAGGACATCGCCCACGGAGTCTGCTCCCATCACCGACGGAACCGATGGCCGCGCGAGCGAAGAGGGGACGGGCTTGCCGTCGATCATGTTGGTGGTGACATTCGTGTATCGATTATCCGAATCGAACTCAAGATCGGGGTGACTCAAGAGCAGACGGCCGCTCCAACCATAGGGCACCTTGACCCAATATCGGCCCTGCAAATCGGTGATGCCGGAATAGCCGCCCGGCTCAGCGAGGACCGCAATGCCTTGTATCGGCTCCTTATCACCGAACGCGATCACTTCCGATATGGTGAGCATTTGTGGTTCGGCCTTGAAATTCTCCCTGTTCCAATCGCTGGTGACGGCACTGTACCCCCGCTCTTGCGGCGTGAAACTGAGACCTTCGCTGTAGGGAGCGACGGTGCCCGACCAGCCGTACTCCACCTGGGCCCGATAGTTGCCATCTTGATCGGTCACGGGCTCTCCCGGCAATCCCTGCATTATGACCCCAGGCGCGCCGGCCTGCCCGGAGACGGTGAACATAATGACTCTGGAGATATAGTTCTGCTCGGCAAGGTTCTCGGTGACCCTCATGTATGACCTGTTGGCAGGCTCGAATACGAAGCCCGGTTTCTTTGGAGTAACTATGCCGGACCAGCCATAGTTAACCGAGGCGATGTACATGCCAACCTCGTCCGTCACGACATCTTGTGGAAGACCGTTCATCTTGACGCCGGGAAGCCCGACGTTGCCGGAGATTTTGACAGTGAGCACGCGGGCGGTGAAGTGCACGTTGTCGATCCTGCTGGTGGGGCCGAAGGCGACGAAAGGCGGGTCGAAGGCATAGCCTTCCTTGATCGGCATCACATAGCCATTCAGGTCGTTCGGGACTTCGATAGAGAACCTGCCCTGATCGTCCGAGACCGGATCGCCCGGCAGACTCTTGAACTTCACGCCCGGCAGACCGACGGTCCCTGAGATGGTAAAGGTCTTCGGAGGGGCCTCTATCGCAGTGCTGCCCTGCGACCTCGCCACCCCGCCCGACAGTAGACTCAGCAGCGTGACCATTGCGATGGTTCGATTGCCATGTGCCATGGTTCTATCCCTTCTTCATAGGATGCCGGCCATCTCGATCCGGTGGGCTGACCGGCGGATGTTTCTTCGTAGGACGAGCGTCCCCGCTCGTCTGGAAATGTCGTGCGAGGACGCACGACCTACGAAGAGGTGCTTCCGTGGTGAATCCATCAGTCAATTCTCAAGAGTGGCTCGGGGCTCCTCGGCCAACGCGGCGACAGTCCGCAGGCCCGTGCCGGTCTGCGTCGTGATCCGCTCCAGCGCGCGGGCCACCTGCCGGCGGTCGGTCAGACGGGCGGCCTCGATGACCTCGACGAGTTCCGTAAACCGCCGGTCCAGGAGCTTCTCGGAACTGGCGGTGAACTGCGACGCGAACATCCGCAGATCCCGACTGATCTGCTCGGCCACCTCGACCCGTAGTTTCGTGTCGTTGCTCGCGAGGGCAGCCTCCAAACGTTCCTGGAGTCCGGCCAGCACGCTCTCCTGAATAGCAGGCTTGAGCGAGGCGACGATGGACGCCTCCAGATCTGCGCGGAGCCGCTCGGCGTCCACCGGTCTTGGGGCCGTCATCCGCCCGATTACGATGCCGGCGCCGAGGATCAGCACCGCTGCCACAGCGACGCGTACGAAACGCCCGATGAGCCGGATGATCCCCGAAGGCGTCGCCTCAGTCGGCCCAACTCCCTCCAGGGCCTCGATCACTCGGTCCCGGCGGGCATTCATGCCTGCGGCCACTTGTCCGCCCAACTCGGCCAGGGCATCGCATTCCCGTTTGACCTCTGCCAGGTATCGCCGGCAGCCGTCGCAGCGGTCCACATGCTCCTTCACCACCTGGGCCTGCGGCTCGTCCAGGGCCCCGAGCACGTAATCGACAATCTGATCCTGCATCTGTGGGCAAGACCTGTTCATGGCGTATCTCCTTGCGCAGTCAGCATTTCGTGCAGCTCTTCGATCGCGGTTCGCAGCTTCAGGTAGACGCCGGAGGTCGAGATCTCCAGCCTCCGGGCGACGGTTTTCACGTCCTGACCGTCGAAGTAGTACATCACCAGCGGCAGCCTCAGCTCCCGCGGGAGCCGGGCAACCGCCCGTTGCAGGTCCTCATGGCCGGACTCCACAGCGATGTGCTCGGCCGGCTTCTCGCCATCGAGTGCCTTCCCCACAGCCTTGCGCTTGCGGAGCAGGTTGATGCTCAGATTCCGCGCGATGGCGACGACCCAGCCGGCGAACTGGCCGCCGTCGCGGAGTTGGCGAATCTGCTCGAATCCCTTGAGCATCGCATCTTGTGCGACATCCTCGGCATCGTGGGTATTGCCCAGGACACTCAGGCAGACCAGGAAGACGTGGTCGTAGTGCCGGCGGACCAGCCCGGCGTACGCCGTCCGGTCGCCTCTGCAGGAGGCCATCGCCAAGTCTCTGTCGCTGCGCTCGTCCAATCCCAACTCCGCATCCGGATCTGGGTGCGAGTCCCCAAACGCAACACATCGCGTCCGCGGGCCCGGTTCACAATAGAGACAATCGCCACTCTCCAGATTACAGGAAATCTGTGGCTCTGTGCTGTAACTTTTCTATGCGCCCCGTCCTGCCGGGGAAGATCGATGGAGCGCGGATCTGCCCGTGACCGGTGATTCTACTCCGTGAAGGTGAGGGAATCCACCTGGGAGGCTCCTGCGATGATGGTCGTTCTCGTGTGACTCAGGTGTCGAGGCCATCCCGAGGACAGATGCAGGGTGAAACTGGCCTCGTCCCTGACATTGACGAAATCGAGGATTTTGCCGGCGGGAATCGGTTTTCCCATGCGTGCGGCCATGTCTTTCATGGTCTCTTCCAGCACACACGCCCCGGCGACCGGATCGATCTCCTGCCGCCACGTGATCACCGCCGTGTCCGACGAGGGATCGATCCTGTCCACTGTGAAGGAAGCCCGCGTGGGGAAGGGTTCGCCCCCGAAGGGATTGGGCAGCCTGTCTTCGTACTCCCTGGGACGACCCACGGAATGCTCCAGGCCAAGAGGCATGAAGAACACCTGAGACGATCGTGTGAAGAGCATCTCGACTTGTTGCTTCGTGGCGAACATGGACAGGAGTTGCCGACGCGTCTTCCCGGCAGTCACGTCGTCGGTACCGGCTTTCTTGGCCTGTTCCACGGTCGCATCGACAGTCTCCCGGGCCATGGCCTGGAGTTGCCGCCAGTTCCGGACTCCCTGGAGCTTCGTCCGGGAGTCGAGATGAAGCACGACGGTGACATCGTCGGCCAGATCCGTCACCACCTTCGTGAGGAGGTCTGCCGCCTGGTTTGGATCATCGACCCTGGTCTGTCCTGCGGTCCAACCGATGAGATAGCCGCCCTCATGGGTGTCCAGCACCTCAATGCGGATCGGCGTCGTAGCCCTGCCGTTCACGACCGTTGCACCTTGTGTCTTGCGACACTCCTTGACCATCGTGTACCGGCGCGTCTCGCCCTTCTGCCAGTGGGGCATCAGGGTGATCGTGCGGGCATCCTCCCTTGCCTGCTCGCAAGGCGCCGTGCCCTGGCCAAGAAACATGAATACAACTACCGCTATCGTCGTGTTCACAGAGTCAGACCTCCCGGTATCATCCGCAGTTGCTCTCGAACAACCGCTCCGCGTTTTTGTCACACAGAGTCCGCTCTTCACCCGGACAACATGGCCCCGATATTACGCGAAGCGAGACCTGATGTCCACCTGTTTTGAGGTCCGCGATAAGGTAAAATGTGCGCCGCGAACGTCATACGGGTGACGATCGATTGTCGAACGAAACGCCGGCGGGTACGCGATGCTCGAAGACAGAAGACTCCTGTGGCGGTTGAAACGCGGGGACAGGGACGCCCTCCGCCTGATCTATGAGAAGTACGAGGGCGACCTGCTGACCCTGGCGGGCAACCTCCTCCGCGACCCGGGCACCGCCCAGGACGTGGTCCAGGATGTCTTTCTGGGCCTGGTCCGCTCGGCGCCCCGGCTTCGGCTCCGCCGCACGTTGAGGGCATACCTGGCGACCGCGGTCGCCAATCGGGCCAGGGACCACTATCGCAGGCAGGCAAGGGAGCAATTCGTGCCTCTCGACGATGCCGGTCCTGTCCCCGCCGGCTCCGATGGGCCGGTGCAGATGGTGATCCGCAGCGACGAGATGCGGCGGCTCCGTGCGGCGGTCGAAGAGCTGCCTTACGAACAACGCGAGGTCCTCATGCTCCGCGTCCACGCAGGGCTCAAGTTCCGCGAGATCGCGGAACACCAGCAGGTCTCGCTCAAGACCGCGATCAGCCGCTGCCAATACGGATTGGACAAACTGCGTTCGATGTTGAACGGCGAGGTGTCGAAATGAGACCGAACGATCTACTGGAAAGCATGCTTGCGAAACTGCGTTACACGACCACTGCCGAACGGCGGCGTGAGACGCTTGAGAAGATCTACCGTGAAATGGATCAACCACACGAAGAAACGCCGGCGACAAACCGGCTCGGAATATGGAGATTGACCATGAACACCCGAACAGGAAGGCTCGCCCTCGCAGCGGCCGTGATATTGATTGTGCTGGGAGGCGTCACGTTCTGGCCTTTGGGCAATGGCGACAACGGCAAGTGGTGGCTCGGCCCGCAGACTGCCTGGGGACAGGAACTGCTCGATTCGCTCGACAAGGTCGAAGCCGTAGTCTATCGCCAGCGAAGCGGTCGCGCCGGCGCCTTTGGTCCTGCGGAAATGAGTGTGGGCTGGGAAAGACGCTACAACGCCAAGGATCGCTACCGGCGGGACCGCTACGACGACGGCGTCAACATCATGAACACGCAGTGGGTCTTCCGCGACGGAAACGATCTGCGGATGGTGGAGGTTTCATACGAATACGAGTGCTACTTCGAGAGGATGAACGAGGCCTATGGCTTTGTCGAGGACTTCGTCGAGTGGATGCGATCCTACGTCCGCCTTCTGGAGAAAGCCGATCGCCGCCTGGACACGGAAGTCTTCGACGGTCGCGAATGCGTCGGCTTCGAGATCAGCACCGCCAGGTATGGCGACAATCCCAAGGGCCGGTTCGACCGCATCTGGTTCGATGTGGAGACGAAGCTTCCGGCCCGCATCGAGAGTCACGGCCTGGATTTCGGTTTCGATGCGGGACAACCGATGGTCATCATACACGACCAGTTCGAGTATTACGCCCGGGTTCCCGTCGACTTGTTCACGCCCGTGATTCCGCAGGGTTATATCAACGCTCATCCGGATGACGTCCGTGCGGCCAGAGACAACCAGGTCAAGGGCGAGATGGTCTATGCCCAGGTGCCTGGGGACCTCCGAGAGCGGGTGGTCGGTGCGCTGAGAGGCATCCGCACCGGCTCCTACCGGGAAGGCGACCGCCGTGTCTGCTTCTCCAAGGGAGCCTGGCGCGTGGATTACCCGTATGAAAGCGAGCAGCCTTCGCTGATCCACTGGTGGGTTGTGCAAGGACAACTGCCCGAGGGTCCGTTCGAGATGGAAGACACTGTCGGCCTGACAGAGACCGTCGTGGATTTCACGGCACAGACCTACCGTGTGACCGAGCACGGCGGGCGAACGCTGCCCCGCCATCCGATGGCCAATATCCTCTTCATCGCCGGTCTCATCGACAAGGCCGACCGATTCTGCGAATCCTCGCAGATCGACGGCGTCCCGTGCTTTGAGTTCGATGTCAGCGCAAAGAAGTACGGCGACAATCCGGACGGTGTGTTCCACCGCGTATGGTTCGACGCGGCAACGAGTCTCCCCATGCGAATGGAATCTCACTGGCCGGGCCGCGACGGCTCGGGGGAGAGTGTCACCATTCAGGAGCAATTTGATTGGAACCCAGTGCTGCCCGAGGATTTCGTCAGCCCCCGTATCCCTCCGGAGTTTCAACAGGTGCAGGAGTAACTCAGACCCGCCGGCTTCTCCCGGCAGGTCGTAGCCGCAAGTCAATCGTCGCGCAAAGGCCGAGTCGCGGGACTCGGCCTTTGTCTTGCGCCGGTTTGGCGTTGCGCCAGGCCGGTACTATCCGTCTATAATGGTGATGTTGCCAGGCACGAGTCGAACAGGAGCCTTCAGTGAGTGACCGGCGGACAGAGCTGCTGGAATTGCTGGATCGATCCGGGGCGAGTCTGCACGCCCTGCTGACCCGGCTCACCCTGCGCCAGGACGTGGCCGAGGAACTCATGCAGGACCTGTTCCTGAGGCTCAGTTCCGCCAAGGACCAAGGCGGGATCGATTGCTGGTACGCCTACGCCCGCCGGACGGCCATCAATCTGGCCTTCGACTGGCGACGGCGGGAGCGGATACGCCAAGCCTGCTCGCTCGGCGAGTCGCTCGAACATGTCTCGCAGGCCGGTTCGCCCCTGGGCACACTGATCGAGTCCGAGGAACTGGAAGAGATCCTTGCGGCCATCGACCGGCTTCGCAGCCCCTCGCGTGAGGCCTTTGTCCTGCGGTACATCGAGCAGGAATCGTATGAGCGAATCGCCGAGCAGCTCGGCAAGACGCCGCATCATGTGCGGGCCTTGTGCTCCAGAGCGATGAGTGCGTTGCGTAATTGTGTCGTGGAAGATGGAAAGGAGGTGCAGCATGTCGAAGATGAATGAGAACGAGCTTCGACGGCGTCTCGACCTGCTCTCCGAAATCAAACCGTCGCCCCAGGCCGCCGGCCAGGCCTTGGACCGGGTCCGCCAGACGCTGACCCAGACAGATCAGCAACCCGACGCTCGCCCCGTGAGCTTTTGGAGGACTATCATGGCAAGCAAACTGACCAAGCCCGTCATTGCGGCGGCAGCGCTCCTGGCGATAGTGATTCTCTGGCAATCGATGACGTTCACGGGGAATGCCTATGCTCTGTCCGATGTGCCCCATCTGCTGGAGCAGGCCAAGACGATCCACGTGCGGATGCGCCATTTCAGCGGCGGGCGCGAGTTTCCCGCCGAATACTGGTACGATCCGGCAAGCGGGAGGATGTACCGCTCGTTGAAGAGGCCTACAACAGAGCAAGGCCCCGACGGGCTCCAAAGCGTGACAGAAGTCACGCGGACCGTCTGGGATGGGCAGTACGTCATGGAGGTCAACGACAGAACGAAGACAGTCGGCTTCCAAAGGTTGCTGACCTCTCAGCAGCAGCTCAACCGGATCCTAATCGCGGAGTTCGGTCTGAAGATAGCCCTTCAGGACATCGCAAATCTGGACAAGTACACCCGAATCGGCAACGAGGAGATCGGTGGCGAGTCCTACGATATCTGGCGGAGGGAGTTCAAGATGGTTCCCACGCCGCAAGTGAGATACAGATCGGACTACTGGGTGTCGCCGGCCACCGGCAAGGTGGGGCGCGTGAGGAGGTGGATCAAGACGGATGCAGACTGGATTCTCACCGGCGAGATGGATGCCGTCCAGATTGACGTGGAGCCTCCCGCTGGTCTGTTTTCCACGGAGCCTCCGGCCGGCTATACCTTGAAGAATGAGAAACATGTCGCCGAGTACACCGGCATCGGCCTCACCGCGTATGAAAGCGAAGGCTGTTCTTTACGGGCTCCTGTCAGTCTCGGGCTCGAGGATGGGAGCGTTCTGGTCTGCTGGCGAACGACCGGTGGCCCGGCTGTGCCTGATCCCAACGCCCCCTACGAGAACCTGTCCTTCGGCGGCGACCTGGCGCAGACGCCCATGAGGGTGTTTGGCTTGATCTCGGCCACGGACGAGAATCACACAGAACCGGTCCTTCATTACGTCGGCAGACACGTCGCGGTCACGCGGAATGCAGGCACAGTGTATGAGTGGGCTCTGTACGTGCCGCCTCGTACGGTTGTTGCCACGGAACGCACGGTGCTTACCATTACGGCGATACAGCCCAAGGTCCAAATGTCCGGGGACCTGCGGACGGAGCATCGATCGTTGATCGGCTTCGCGAGTTTGTGCATCACACGCGAAGACTTCGAGCAATACGTTCCCACGGCGGCACGGGAACTGTCGGACAACCAGGCCGTGCCGGCGGAGTTGACCTATGACGGCCTTCAAGCATTGGCGCAGCGGGTCCGCGCCACGCCGGAGCTGTATGAAGCCGTGCGGACGTGGGCAGAGGGGCCCCAGAGCCGCATGCTCAAGGCTGAACCTGTGGAAACCACAACACCCGAGCAGGTCCGCCAGAAGGCGAAGCAGTTGGCGGAGGCGTTCTTCGCCGCGATCGTCGACGGACGCGACACCGACGCCATGAATATGCTGGAATACGAGGAGCCGCGGGCCTCTCGCGTGGTGACCGGAATGAAGCAGTTGCCGGGCGTCAAGGACATCAAGGTCGAGAGCATCTACTCAACCGAGGAGAATGCCCTGGTGCTCACCAATGAGTTCCCCGCCTACGAAGGTCGCTCGGGACGCTGGGCCATCGGTATTCGCAAGGAGAAGGGAACCTGGCGGATCGGGGACTTCGACGCCACGACGACCGAGAAGATGCAGGAGGAGATCGACGACTATCTGAAGCATTTCCCGAATGCAAAGCACTTCCCGTAGTGTTCCCGACGCTTCACGACTTCGCTGCCTTTTGTTGTTGTCGCAAATGGTGTGGATCGCTACCCTATGCCGATACCATGGACGACAGAGGCAGGAACATCGTGCTGATCGGGATGCCGGGCGTGGGCAAGAGCACCGTGGGCGTGCTGCTGGCCAAGGCCCTGGGCCGCTATTTTCTCGACACCGACGTCTTCATCCAGGCGGCACAGGGGCGCTCCCTCCAGGAGATCATCGACTCCGACGGCCTGGCAGCCTTCTGCAAGATCGAAGAGGAGTACGCGACCTGCATCGACCTGACGAACGCGGTCATCGCCACCGGCGGCAGCGTCGTGTACAGCGAGTGCGCCATGCGTTCCCTCGCCGAGCATGGTGTCATCATCCACCTCGATCTGCCTGTGGAGAGGATTGAGCAGCGACTTGCGAACCTGCCCACTCGCGGCGTAGTCATGGAAAAAGGCCAGACCATCCGCTCTCTCTATGCCCAGCGCGAGCCCCTCTACCGCAAGTACGCCCAGATCACCATCGACTGCACAAACAAGACCCACGAACAAATCGTCGCCGAGATTACTGAGACGATTTGACTGCATACTGGATGTGGGCGGACCGCGTTAAGAGCGGATACGTTTGATACGTGCCTGAAGGCCCGGCAAATCCCGATGGAGAATCTGCCAGATGATCTCAAGGTCGATGCCGAAGTACTCATGTACAATCCGGTTGCGCAACCCGACGACTTTGTGCCATTCGACATCGGCATGGCGTTCCTTGAATTCGTCTGGGAGACGATTGGCAGCTTCGCCGAGGATTTCGATGTTTCTGATCACCGCATCAACCGTCTTCTCATCATGGCTGAAGGAGTCAAAGGACATCCCGCCGACGTAACGCAAGATCCTTTCAATGGCCTCGCAAATGTCGTTCAGCAGCAAATCGACGGGCCGTTTAGACATAGATCAATTCCGGCTCAATCATCTTCCAGCCGTCAGGTTTGACGGCCCGGCTGGATACCACGTCCGCCCGCGTACCCAGGAGTTTCTCGATGGTCTCACACAATGTGACGAACTCAAGTCCGATGGAAGGATCGACTTCCACCAGGATATCCACGTCGCTGTCTTCCCGCTGATCCCCTCTGGCATAGGACCCAAAAAGGGCCAGTTTGCGGACCTTGAAGCCCGCCTCCAAGCGGCCCTTGTTCTCAGCCAACACCTTCAGGATGTGCTCTTTTGTTGTCATAGCTGCCGCTACCATGTCTGAGGCACGCGTACGCCCTAATTCGCCACTTGCTTTCACTGTATGATATGTTCGCAGACTCTTGCCGTCAACCGTGTACGCCGTCCGTTCGTGCACATGTCGGTCATCATTCCCCCTGTGATGATCTGGGAATCTACAACTCGCCGGTCTCATCCCACCTTTTCCGAAGGTCTGCCATCCACTTCTTGAAGGCTGTTATTCTTGACAGCCTGAGCCAGACCTCCCAGGGAAGTTGCCCCTTGGCGTCGTTGATATAGGCACAGACGATGTCATGGCCACAGTCGCCTGACCCTGGCTCTCGATGATCGACGGTTGCGTACAACGGGTGTGTGAGGTACTTGCGTTTTCTTGATCCTTTTCTCGAGCCTCCACCGGCATAACGCCGGTCATATTTCAGGGGAAGACCGGTCCATCGGCATCGTCCTTTGGACTTCTCCACGAGACGGCGCAGACACTCGCGTCTTTGTGTTGCGGATCCCATGGATCTGAGGGCGGGTTTTCTCATCTGCCGCTGGATCCACTTCGTCTTCGCGTCATTGCTCGCACCGCCGTTCTTGCTGCTGCGATTAGCCATGAGTCATTACCTCCACCAGTGAGTGTGTAAACGCCATGCGGCACAATTCGCATGGGTTCTCGCGCATCTATGTCCTTCGCTCATGGTTTCTCCGACTACGGAGTTAGATCCCTCAAGACAGAACGTCAGCGGTTTCACAATCCTGAGACAGGTATCGTCATAAGAAGATGGTTGCCTGAGACGAATGTGGGCAGCCTTGGCCTGTTTCTGGCAACCTCTGCCGTGGTTTGCTTCGCGAAAATCCTCCGGCATATGAAGTACGGCGCGATGTTCAACTGTTATATTGATGAGAACCGGTGTTCTCGATGAAAGGGCCCTTTTGGCGATGGTGGAAGACAGGTTTCTGATCTGGCGGCTCAACCGCGGCGATGCGGCGGCGCTGTCTCGCGTGTACGAGAAGTACCGCGAGGACCTGCTGCGTCTGGCCGGCTCGATGCTGAGCGATCGGACTGCGGCCGAAGACATTGTGCAGGACGTCTTCATCCGCTTCGCCGGCCTGGCCCGGACGTTTCGACTGACCGGCAGTCTCAAGGGATACCTGGCGACCTGCGTCGCGAACGCCGCGCGCAACCAGATCGTCGCCTCCCGGCGCCGGGAGACGACGGGGCTGGACGAAACCCTGGGGCTCGCGTCGAACGGCGCCCCGCCCGACGCCTGGGCGATCTACAGTGAGCAGTTCACGCGGGTCGGCCAAGCCATGACGGAGTTGCCGGTCGAGCAGCGGGAAGTCGTGACCCTGCACCTGTACGGCGATCTGCCTTTCCGCGAGATCGCGGCATGGCAGAAAACATCGATCAAGACCGTCCAGAGCCGCTATCGCTATGGCCTGGACAAACTGCGGTCGCTTTTGAACAGCGTGGTGGAAGAATGAAGCCTCTCAAAAACATAATTCGATTCATCCGGAATGCACCGGTCAAGACCACGGACGTGACGAACACTCGCGTGCTGGACAAGATGCACGCAGCCTACGACGATTCCGCACATGGGCATACGATCACAGACACGGGCGGCCACGTCGCCCGCCTGGCGGTCGCAGCGGCGATCCTGGTCGTTGCGGGTGCGTTGGTCAGCCACCTTGCCCGGTTGGCCGGCGGCAACGTCGCCTGGGCGGAAGTCACCCGGCAGTTCAAAGCGGTGCCGTTCTTCAGCGTCTCGATCTACATGAAGGAGAACGCCACCGCCGAGCCGACGCAGATGGAGTTGTGGATGAGCCAGGACGGCCGCATCCGCCTCCGCAAAGGCACACAGGTGGTCTTTGCCCACGGTGGTTGGATGCAGGCTTACGACGTCAAATTGCGCCAGCCCGTCGAACTCGACGAGATGGCGAAGGTCTTCATCGAGAGGATCGGTCGGGCCGAGGAGTTCTCGCTGGACGCCATCATCGAGGTCATGTTCGGCGGCGAGACGACCGAAGTCACGCCGCTGGTGAATCCGGATGCGGTGATCTCGGAGGATATGGTCGTCTTCGATGTGACGTTGCCGGACACGCCCCAGTGGGTCCGGATCTGGGCGCTGCGCGAGAGCCGCTTGCCCGTACGGATCACCATCTGGGACCCGCGCGACGGAGAGACCACCGATGCGATCTTTACATACTCTCGGGAACAGCCGAAGGAGTTCTTCGATCCGAACGCCTTCCAGACCCTGTTGGAGAATCACTCGACCGGCAGTCAGGTCAACGTCGCTTACGCGTTCCTGACCGACCCGGGCGGCCGGAACATTACGCCGGAAGAGATGTTCGCCCAGTCCGGGTACCACATTCCGCAGGTCGAGCAGGCCGGCATCACCCCCGACGGCGCCGTTTGGGTCATCGCCGCCAAGGGAGGCAATCGCATGCCCAATGGACACACGTTCTTCGGGTTCACGAACCTTCGGGACGATCTGGGCCGGGAGTACAGAAAGGTCTATGCTGCACATCGGGCGATGACGGACCAGAGCGTGGAGGTGTTTGTACCGGCTGGCTATCCATTTGACGAACAGGTTCCAGGCAAGCTCATTCTGGTCTGTGACGTGGACAATTACGATCCTCGCGCCAAGCGGGAGACCATCGGGACGCTGGAATTGACCGATTGGGCGAAGGACACACCCTGGCCCGAGGGCACGATTGACGGCAGCGAACCGGTGATGAGGATTCAGATGGCAGGGCTGCATGCCGACGCCGAACGCTTCGAGCAGGCAGACCGTATCCTTGCGACGGTGGCAGATGCGCCGCAGGACAGCCCGGTCGGCCGTCTGCGGGAACAGTTCCGCCTGAAGATGCTGACCCAGCAAGGCAGGCACGACGAGGCGGCCATTCTGGTCGAGCGTCTCCTGCCGCTGCTCGAAGCGGTCTATCGCGAGCCGGGTGGCTCCGTACCGAATCCAAAACAATTCGCAGTATGCATGACAGCTCTGGTCTGTGCGGGCCGGCTCGACGAGGCGAAGCACGCCTGGCGACGGATCAAGAGTATCGAGCCGGAGCTGGATCCGAAACTGGGTCGGACAGCCCGCACGCACGCCATCGAGATGATCCGACATGGCTTCGAGAATCTCCTGCTCATCCTGGTGCCGGAGTTGTCGCGTAAGGCGCATCTGACGATCGCACAGCTCAACGACATATTTGGCATCGACATCAAGAAGGACGAGCTGTTCAAGAACGAGACGTTCTGGGACTGGAACCCTGAACTCGAGAAGCCCCAATACCGCACCTGGCAGAAACACCTCACCGAGCTGGGCCAGCACTACCAGAACCACCCTCTGCCGGAGTCGATGGAGATCCTCGCACACGCCGGGAATGAAGAATACGCAGGGTATCCCGCGAAGATGCCGGGCATCGACGGGTACGAGGTGCTCCCTCTGCAGGGAACCCTGGTGAATCAGGCTCGTTTCTACAGATATCCCGAGTCCGCAGGCCGTGTGCGAATCGAGCCGGGCATTGCCGATGTCACGCTGGATCATGACCTGGTGTATCGGGTCGGAACGCCATGGCTCCAGATAGGCGAATCGGTTCTGGATTTCTTCGGACTGAAGGCCGTCGAGGTAAATGAGCCTCGCCGGGTCTGGATCGCGAGGTACGATGGGAGAGCCTTGAAGGACTACGGTGAGGTCCTGGCGCCGGTCCCCCATGGCGCGAATCCCACAGGGAAGACAGGGACGGCGAGTTCCGCCTCCGCCGTTGGCTTTGGTGTGACGGAACTGTTCCACGGCTTCATGGCCGATCAGGACAAGGACGTTCAGGCCGACGGCATCCTCATCGTCGATGAGACCGGAATCCGCGACAAGCTCAGTCGCGAAGTCCCCTGTTGGGCAGGTCCGGCAGCGATTGAGATGGCCCGCCAGTGGTTCGCGGACGAGTTTGGCATCGCGTTCACTGAGCAGACACGGACGATGACGACCTACGTCATTCGTCCAGAACGATAGGGAGATTGCCATGTTCAGTTCATCCAAGGCGTCACACAAACATATCGAAGGTTTCACGCTGATCGAGCTGTTGGTCGTGATTGCGATCATCACTCTGCTCATGTCGGTTCTCGTGCCGTGCCTGCGGAAGGCGAAGGAACACGCCCGGCGGGTCGCGTGCCAGAACAACCTGCACCAGGGCCTTGTCGTCGGGAACCTCTATGCCGGGGACTTCAACGGGTTCCTGCCGGAGGGTAATATCGTGGATAAGTCGGCCTCCGGCTACAGCAAGGACTGGGACAAGGCCGATCTGCTGACTCTGGTCAGCTACAAGACGATGCTGGCCTTCGGCGGCTACGGCCTGACGGAAGAGCACGCAACCTGCGAGACCGCCCGCAAGTACTTCGAATCGACCGACGGCTGGCTGAGCCCCCTGCCGGCCACGCGGCCTCTCGTCTCGACCGCCCATATCGGCTGGATCTACTGGGGCAATCGCGGCAACTGGACCGACACGAACACCGGCCGCAAGTACATCACCCCCAAAAGGGTGACGGACAAACCCACCTCGAATACGCTCGTGACGTGCTTCTGCTACAACCGCTACGACGCGGTCGGCGGCGGAGGCGAGTGGCCCGCCTGGTACGCTTCGCACATCGGAGCCACGTTCCAATACGCCACGGACCGGCCGATGAAACCGACGCCGGACGGCCTCGTCGTCGGCTACCTCGACGGCGCCGCGAGGTTCGTCAAGTGGGCCGACCTGACCCCCAACAACCACGAGGGCGACTACATCGTCTACTACGACAGCGGGACGTAGGTCTGGAGATTTGCAGGGTATGGCCGGCATTCGGCGGCGGATTTGACCATCCTCGCAGGGCGAGCGTCCCCGCTCGCCCATCTTTGTGACGCACAGCCATTGGGGAGTGTCGTGTGAGGCCGCACGAAATGAGGGACGAGCGAGGACGCTCGCCCTACGAAGACCGTACGATTCGGACCTACCCAACCCGCATGTCTCTTGCCATAATAGAGCCCCGATGGCAGAGTGTATGCACGATGGCCCTTGTTGACGGAGCACAGAATGCCAAATACTCGACGGCTGTATTACCTCGACAATCTGAAGATCGGTTTGACAATCCTGGTGATCGCTCACCACGTGGGCCAGGCCTATGGCCCAACGGGCGGCGCGTGGCCGATCCAGGAGGCGACGCGTGCCGCGATCCTGGGACCCTTCTTCACGGTGAACCGCTCCTTCTTCATGAGCCTGTTCTTCCTGATCTCGGGTTACTTCATGGTGGCGTCGTACGACCATCACGGGCCGGGACCCTTTCTCAAGGGCCGGCTCCTGAGACTGGGCATCCCGCTGCTGGCCTTCTTCTTCCTGATTATTCCGCTCCAGCAGTACCTGTGCCACTTGTATACAGGAAGGCTGGACGGACTCAGCTTCGGGCAGTACTACACCACCCGCTACTTCGCGCCGGTCAACGCCGAGGCGAACTTCGCCCATCTGTGGTACGTCGAGCATCTGTTGATTATCAGCCTGTGCTACGCTGTGATGCGGGCTGTTTGGAGACAGCGTCGGGAGAGCCCCATTTCCACGAAGCCCCCGGGGCACGTGTCCGTTGTGCTCTTCGCCCTCGCGCTGGCCGTCGTCTCGGCGGTGGTGCGACGATGGTACCCCATCGACCGGTGGGTCGGATTTCTTGGTTTCATCCAGGTGGCCTTCGCCGATGTCCCTCGCGATTTGAGTTGTTTCATCCTCGGTGCCGTCGCCTACCGCCGGCAATGGCTCGTCGGGCTGTCCAACAGGATGGGGGCGATCTGGCTTTCGGTCGGCCTGACGCTCGCGGCGCTGTGGTACCTCTTTTCCCTGGGTCACCTCTGGAGCGCCCTGCACATCAGCCGCGAGGTCCGGGGCTGTATCTATCCCGTCTGGGAATCGTTCCTGTGCTGCGGGATGTGCCTCGGACTGCTCGTCCTGTTCCGTGAGAAGCTCAACTTCCAGGGCCGATGGAGCAAGCTCCTGGCGGACAATCAGTATGCTGCCTATCTGTTCCATGTGCCTGTGGTGGTCCTGGTCCAAGTCGGCGTGGCGGGCGCGGCTTTGTCCCCGTTTACGAAGTTCGTTCTCGTGACCGCTGTGAGTGTTCCGCTGACATTCCTGCTCAGCGCCGCGATCCGGACCCTCGCGATCGTGCGGAAGGTGCTATAGCTTCCATGCCTTCGCGAAGGCCTTGAAACTGCGATCGTAGGTCTTCTCGACGTCGTCGGGGAAGCAACAGGCGGGCAGTTGCTTCGACGACAGATGATAGCTCAGGCACTCGCAGCAGACGCCCTTGTTGCTGCAACCGGGATACGAACAATTGCAGTTCTTCATGTTCCTGTCTTTCCGGCATTCCATAGGGTCCTCATCTCCACTTGCGTTTGGTCTTCTCGAAGGGATTGCTCATGATCTTGTAGACGGTCGTCCCGCATTCGAGGCACCGCCACTCGCGCGGCCGCCAAGCGTCGCGAATCCAGAGAATCGCCCACAAGCCGGTCAGCAGCGTCAGGATCAGGTGCGGCAGATGGTTGATCCCCTGCCGCCCGACCGGGACCTGCCGCAGACACTTGCCGCAGTAGCCGCTGGCCTCCTCCAACCGACTGAATCGTAGTTTTGCAGGTATCGCCATCGTCGCTTGAGTCACCGAAACCGTCCAACGAACCGAGTGTAGCAGGATCGATGCGGGAATGCAAACCGCGTTCGGGCCGAACAGACAAGGCCGGCATCTTGACTTGGCGGCTGCCATGGGATAGAGCTTGTGGGATGCTGAATTCGCCGCGAGGCCCGGCGTTCGGGATCGCGGCCAGAACTGGATTTCTGCCGGAGAGAAGCTATGACTGGTTCCGCATCGAATACACGACGCAGGCTGTACGCCGTCGCGGCTTGCATAGGCGTTGTTCTGGCAGGCTGTCAATCGTCGAATACCGCCCCGAAGCCCCAGAGCATCCGGATCTCGGACGACGTTTTCGTGCAGCCTGTGACCGCCGGAGTGTGGGTGCATACGACTTATCACGACGTGCCGGGCTACGGGCGGACCCCCGCGAACGGTCTGATCGTCGTGGATGGCAGGGAAGCCATGCTCATCGACCTGCCCTGGACGGACGAGCAGACCGCCACACTGTTCGACTGGATCGCAGCGAACCAGGGGGCTGTCGTGAAGACCGTCGTCCCGACGCACTTTCATCAGGACTGCATGGGCGGACTGGCGGAGGCGCATCGGCGAAGGGCCACCTCGTACGGACTGGACAAAACGATCGAGATCGCACGGCAAAAGCACCTGCCGGTCCCCCAGATTCCCTTTCAACTCAGGACGATGGTCCGCTGCGGCCCGACGGTCGCTCTCGTGACGTACTACGGGCCCGGCCATACGACCGACAACGTGGTGGCCTGGCTGCCCAAACAGGGCATTCTGTTCGGCGGCTGTCTCATCAAATCCATCGATACCCAATCGCTCGGCAACACCGCCGACGGAGACTTGACAGCCTATCCGATCACGTTGCGGAAGGTGCAGGCCGCCTATCGCCATGCGAAGATCGTCGTGCCCGGTCACGGCGACTGGGGCGGCCCTGAACTGATCGAACACACGCTGAAACTGTGTGCCCCCGCCAAGACCAAATCGTGAGACCAACCATGCGCAACATCGAGTACCGGACAACCGTTCAGGACGAGCACTGGCGCAACGAGGAGTTCCAGTGGGCCCGAGTCCTGGCCGAGGGCAACGCGGCCAAGGGCATGGTCCTGCTGTACCTGCAAAAGGCGTGTACGGCGTTTCACGAATTCGAGCCCGCCTTTCACGCCGGGGCTCTCGACTCCAGCCGGCTCGACTTCTTCCGCCGGCGATTGGCAAATCGACTCGGGCATCTCCTGACCACGATGAAGAACAACGACCTCGACGCGCTGGCCGGAGCGCCCGAGGTGGGCGAGATTCTCCGCGCGGTCGAATCGGCGAAAAGCATGGAAGACCTCGCCGAGTTGACCGAGAGGCTGCACGCCGCCGGCCATGTGCTCCTCGACGCGCTCGAACGAGCATGAACATCGACTTGTGTCCAAATCTTCGTTGACCTTCCTCGCAGAACCCGGATAATGGCCGCCTCTGGCGCAGTATGGAGATACGTGCAGGATGACAAACACAGCCCGTGAGCCGTTCACTCTGTTCTTCGACCTCGATGGCACGCTGAGCGATCCCAGCGACGGGATTACGCGGTGCATCCAGTACGCCCTCAAGAACCTGGGCCGGCCGCAACCACCCAAGGCCGAACTGGTGCAATTCATCGGCCCGCCCTTGCGATGGACGTTCCCCCGCCTGCTCGGCAGCGAGGACAAGGACCTGATCGACAGGGCCGTCGATTTCTATCGCGTGCGCTACGGCGACGTGGGGCTCTTCGAGAACGTGGTCTATCCGGGCGTCTCCGAACTGCTGGAGCGGCTGCACGACGCCGGCCATCCGCTCTACGTGGTCACGTCCAAACCGACGGTCTACTCGGACCGGATCATCGAGCGGTTCGGATTCAACCGCTTCTTCACCAGGGTCTACGGCCCGCAGCTCGACGGCCGCTTCGACGAGAAGAGCGAGCTGATCGAGCACATCCTGCGCGAGCTTTCGCTCGACCCAGGCCGGACAGTCATGATCGGCGACCGCGCCCGCGACATCGAATCGGGCAAGACCCACGGCGCCCGCACGATCGGCGTGACTTACGGCTTCGGCAGCGAAGCGGAGATCGCCGCCGCCGAACCCGATGCGATCTGCCACAATCCCGGCCAGATCGATCAAGCCGTCCACAGATGCAGCACACGCGACAAGCATGGCTGACGTGCTCTCGATCCGAAGGTCGGAATCCGACGCCGCAAGAGCGGTGTCTACCTCGGGCCGGCCCTCGGCCGAGTTTGAAGCTTGAAGTCCGGCCCGCCACTTGAAACTTCTGCACTTCAAACTTGAAACTCTCCTCCAATTGGGTTCGTTTCGCACGATATCTTCGCGGGTTGGAAGTGTGAAGTTGGAGGTGTGAAGTCAGAACCGTCACTTGAAACTGGACACTTCACACTTGAAACTCCCTCCACACCCGACGCTCCCTCCGGCATTGCATTTGCGCCAAACGAAGCCAATTTCGCGGACGTTGCGGACTCTTTATCCGCCGCAAGGCCACCCACCGAACGTGGGACTTCTTCCGGTTCGACTGCCGCCGCCGCGCGTGCCTGCCGTGCTTCTCGCTCTTTGCGCAATTGGCCCATCGTCCGGTACAGGCTGCTCTCGATCCGCCGTTCGTACATCAGCAGCCGGTCCAGCACCCGCGCCTCCGCGAAGTCCGCCACGACCAGCTTTCCCAAAGCGGAGTTCTCGTCGAGCACGCCGGTAATGCCCCGATCCCACGCGCTCCCCTTGATCTGCTTCCACTCTTCGAGCCGGGCATCCAAAAGCTCCGTCGGCTCGCCCTCGTCCAACGCCGCAAAGGCCGCGTTCTGGAGCCGCTGGGCCCGCAGCAGCCGCCAGGAGAGCCCAACGACGCGCTCCGCGAGCATCGTTTCCACCACTCCGGTCGGGCTCAGTTCCTCCAGCATCCGCTCCCTGTGGAACTCGAATTCTGCCGGGTCTTCCCCTTGAATGACCGCCTCCCGCGCCAAGAGGCCGTGCTTGGTAGCGTTCTGGGAGGCCTTTTCCTTGCCTTCCGCCGTCCGCGGACCCGTGGACTTCCGGGCATTCAACCGATTGGCCTGGATTTGTGCGATGGTCGCCATGCTGATCCCTCCGAATCTACGATGTACGATTTACCGCCCCCAAAGGGGCGACACGTATCGATAGGTTACCATACACACACGACTCTTTCAACAACAATACAACAAATCAAAAGAATATTTTCGTCTCATAGACCAGGTTCCCCCCAGGACTGACGAATCCTTTGAAACAATCTTCGCCACAGAGACACAAGGGCCCCGGAGAAAGGGAACCGCGGATGGAACCGAGGTGACAGCCGTGCAGGGCGTGTATCATGCACCATTCCATCTTGTCCCGTCCGTCCAACCGCGGGGAACGCTGGTGAATGCCGACCCAAGCAGTGACAACCCTGCGTCTGGAATCGACGCCTGCGATCCCGACGGCCGAGCCACCTGCCCACAACAGGTCCGAGAACATCCGGCGTGAGGCTTCGTGGTCCGGATTCCTGTGCTTTCCTTTGTCCCATCGCGTCCGATTCGGGCGGACCCCACCGATGATAGGGGACTGTTTATGGGGCGACCGGCCGGCCGGTCAATCCACGCAGGTCGGGATTAAAGCATCCTCATTGCAGGACCGAACTTATGCGTGGGGTTTCGGCCCCCACGACACGGGGCGCCCGGCATGCTTCTGCGTGGAGGAGCCCCCCAATAGGCGTCTTTGAACCTGGAGACCTATGAGCCAGACCGAACGACACAGACGACTGCGCCTGCTCCTGAACAGGCTGAACAAACAGCGCAAGCAGCAGGCCAGCAAGATCGATATCCTGTGCAACGATCTGATTTCCGCCCAGCGGGCGTTCATTCAGAGACTCTACACGGTCAGCTTCGCGGCGGATTTCTACAAGTCGCTGTTGGGCAGCCCGGACCTGAACCACCTCCTGGCTCGGGCCGACCGGCAGATCCGACAGGAACTGCCCGGAGTCGGCGTCGCCTTCTACCTCAGGCAGTCCGAGGGCTGCGAACTCTACTCGTTCATGGGCGACGAGATGTTCACGTGTGAGCAGCAGGGACCCCAAGAGCACCTCACGTCCGAGTTGGTCGACGGAATCTGCAAATCGAACAAGATCTGCACGCTCGCGGAAATATCGAGTCTGGACCTGGGAGAGGACCTCAGGGGGCTTGCCCGGTTTTCGATCGCGACGCTCCCGCTGAGCGACCTGGGCCGGTCCCTCGGGTTCACGCTCCTGTGGCGTCCGTCGCCGTTGACGGTCAGTGCGGAGGAGATTCGCCGGATCGAGCCGGTGATGTGCGGCCTGTCGCAGGCGATTCGCGCCGCGCGCGTGCCGCTGGCTTCGGAGGAGTGAGCGATCTGCCTTTTTCCGGCAGACAGTTGCATCGGCCCTGGGGAAGAATTCCCTTGTGTCGGTTGTCGCAATTTCGGATAATTGTATGAGCGTCCTTTTGTGAGTCATGAGATTTTGCCGGTCCGTGTCGATCTGGACCCGGGGCAAACAACCTCGCGGACGGGTTGAGCCCCTGGCTCGGCGAAGTTGAGAGTGAACGGAGAGCATGAGAGATGAATGACATTCCGGTCAATCCGAACAACATGGTCGAGACGAGCGACAGCCTTGAGGCCGTCGGGGTCTTCCGTGCGTGGAAAAGCGTCTTTTTCGTGATCGTGTTGATCTGCCTGGTGCTGATCCAGGCGACCTTCTGGGCCGTGGATATGCATCTGGTCGAGACCCCCGGGGAGGTTCAGCCCGCCGCGACGGACCCGGCAGTCGCACCTGCCGAGACCTCCCAAGCCAAGCCGGCTGGGGAGGGATTCATGGGAGGGGTCCTGGGCAAATTCGATTTCGAGATGCTCGCCCGCGTGACCGGGGTCGCCAACGGGGTTCTCATCGTCGCGGGCGTCCTGTTCGCCTTGACCGTCTTCTTCTGTCTTACCGTCTCGCTCGTGGGAAGGTTGGGCGGCATCAACCATATCTCCCGCGCGTTCATCCTGGCGCTCATCATGGCGGCCCTGATCATCCCCTGGCAGAAACTCTTCGGCTCGAACGTCGTCGGCGTGGCTTACGGTTCTGATGAGCTGCTCCGCTGGCTCGATGCCAAAGATGCCGCGGGTCTTCCCAACGTGATTTTCTACTACCTGCGGTTCTGCGGCCTGTGGCTCGTCGTCCTGCTGTTGCTCATCATGACGCAGGTCCGCAGCCTTCGCTGGTCCAAGTCGATCATTCGCAGGCTGGAAATCATCTGACACGACGGGCAGGACATGGAGGGGGGACTCTTCGTGTCAAAATCCGAAGCACGAAGCACGAAATCCGAAACAATTTCAAATGACCGAAACTCAAAATGCCAAACGGCTCTCGCGAGCCCGCGACAGCGTTTCAGTCATTTGGGTTTTGTGCTTTGAGTTTGTTTCGGATTTCGAGATTCGGATTTCGGATTTAGGACCGCGCTACACGCAGGAAGCATGGAGGCGACTGTGCACCAGGAACGGATCGGTTTCATCGGGACGGGCATCATGGGTGAGCCCATGGCGCGGAACCTGCTTCGTGCGGGCTATCCGCTTACCGTGCACACCCGGACGAAGTCCAAGGCCCAAGCCCTCCTCAACGAGGGAGCCCGATGGGCCGACACTCCACGAGATTTGGCGCACGCCGGCGAGATCGTCATCACCTGCGTGACGGACACGCCTGATGTCCAGGCCGTGCTGCTCGGCCCCGGCGGCGTGATCGAGGCCGCACGAGAGGGCCTGATCTGCATCGACATGAGCACCATTTCGCCCGCCGAAACTCGCAAGATGGGCGAGATCCTCGGCAAACAAGGCGTCACCCTTCTCGACGCCCCGGTCAGCGGCGGGCAGATCGGCGCGATCGAGGCCAAGCTCTCCATCATGATGGGCGGCCCTGCCGAGGCCGTGGAGCAGGTCCGGCCGATCATGGAGACGCTCGGCCGCACGGTCACGCACTGCGGCCCGCTCGGCTTCGGCCAAACGACCAAGCTCGCCAACCAGGTCATGGTGATCCACACGATCATGAGCGTTGCGGAGGGACTCGCCTTCGCGGAACGGGCCGGCCTGGACATGGAGACAACGCTCAAGGTCACGACCGCCGGCGCCGCGGGAAGCCACTCGCTGAAGGTGCTGGGGCCGAAGGTCGCAGCCGGCGATTTGAAACCGGCGTTCATGGTGGACCTCCAGCAGAAGGACCTGCGTCTGGTCCTCGAATACGCCGAGCAGATCGGCCAACCCCTGCCCGGCACAGCCCTTGTCAAACAGCTCTTTGCGGTCCTCCAGGCCCAGGGCCGGGGCCGCGACGGCACCCACGCCCTCATCGACGTCCTCCGCCAGCTCGCCGGCCACCGTTCGTAGTGACGCCGTAAGGCGTTATCTTCCTGTACGAGCGACGCATGCGTTGCCCCTACGACCGTTCCCAACTCTGCCCTTGGTCTCGTCTCGACCCGCCATATTCTCCGGGGAAAAAGTGTAACGCCGCCGGCTCGACGTGGACTGAACGTAGAGAGGCCGGGAGATGTCCCCTGGCCAAAGTGAGCGTCAAGACGAGGAGACTGCCATGTGGACCGCGAGAATCGTCGTCGCAACCGCCATCCTGTGCTCGAGCCTTCCTGCACTCGCCTATGACTTCGCGGGCGGGATAGGCGAGCCGAACGATCCGTTCCAGATTGCCACGGCCGAGCAACTCTGTTCCATCGGCTCCGACCCCAACCTGCTTGACAAGCACTTCGTCCTGCTCAACGACATCGACCTGGACCCGAACCTCCCCGGCGGACAAGTCTTCACGCAGGCCGTGATTGCGCCCGACACAGGGATTCCCGTCGGTGACAGTCGGGAGAGCGTTGTTGTCGATGCCTTCATCGGACGATTCGATGGACGAGGACATGTCATCAAGCATCTGACCATCCGGGCGGCCAAAGGAGATTTCCTCGGCCTTTTCGGGAGAATCGGGCCCGATGCTTGGATCCACGACATGCAACTGGGGGATGCCTCGATTGTGGCAGGGGATGGCTCACGCTGGATCGGTCCCCTCGCCGGGTACATCGAATGGTGCAGAATTACGAATTGTGCCGCGGACGGTCGCATCCTTGTTGGAGCCGAAGCCCTGTCCATCGGCGGGCTCATCGGGTTCGTTTGGGGAGGCGACGTCAGCCAGTGCCTCGCCTCATGCGACATTCGCGCCGGCGATCACAGTGAGAGTCTCGGCGGGCTCGTTGGAGACAATGGAGGCATCCTCGTGAACTGCTGCGCCGCTGGCGATCTGTCGGCGGGGGAACAATCCAGGTGTCTGGGCGGCTTGATCGGTGTCAATGGCCCCTCAATCCGCTATAGCGGCGGCACAGTTCGCGTACCCGGCTTGGCTGTCTACTGTTATGCCGGCGGCAGGGTCCTCGCTGATGCTGCCAGTACACTTGTTGGCGGGCTGGCAGGTCAGAACGACGAGTCGGAGGTCATAGGCTGCTTCTGGAATGTCGACACGAGTGGGCAATCCGAAAGTGCTGGTGGAGTGGGGCTCATCGGAGGACGGGTTCAGGACTCAAATGCCTACGCCGAGGTGGGGTGGGATCTCGTCGATGAACGCGGCAACGGGACAGCAGATCTGTGGCTTGTGCCTGGCCCGGCGGGTCATCCCGTCTTGACCGTTTTGCTCGATGGTCCCCCACAGCGCCGGCTGGACGGCGCCGGCACATCGAATGACCCGTATCGCATCAGCACGGCCCAGGATCTTGGGGCCGTCTGCCATTTGGACTGGTCTGCCTGCTACCGGTTCGTGCGAGACATCGATCTTTCGGGAATCACGTGGAGAACGGCGCCGATCATGGGCTTCAACGGCCGTCTGGATGGGGCCGGGTTCACCCTCTCGAATCTGACGATCAGGGGCAGAGCCTCCCTGGGTCTCTTCGGTGCCCTCGGCGAGCATGGCGAGATCGAGGATCTGCAGATTGCGAAGGCTGATGTGGTTGGGCAGACGGCCAGTGAGTTTGTCGGAGGACTGGCGGCCCTGAATGAAGGACGCATCCTGAACTGCTCCGTCGCTGGGACCGTCAGTGGGGGCTACGCCGTCGGTGGGCTCGTAGGCAAGAACTCCCGGGTCGGCGAGGTGAGGGGCTGCCGCGCGGACGCGAGTGTCTCGCGCACCGAGCACCTGTATGGCGGTTCGATCGGGGGTCTGGCAGGCCTCAACGCGGGCGAGATCGTCGATAGCTGTGCGCGGGGCGATTTGACCGGTTCAGGGGGACTTGGTGGGCTGGTGGGCTCGAACTCCGGCACGATTCGGGTCTGCTTCGCGATGGGGCAGGTTACCGGCTATGATTACCTCGGCGGTTTGGTGGCCGCCGCGTACGGAGGGAGGATCGTGGACTGCTATGCCACGGGCAATGTGCTCGGGACAGGCGATCTTCCAAGTCTTCACGCCGCCGGGCTGATCGGCAGCAACGATGGCGGGACGATCGTGCGATGCTACGCGGCGGGGCGGCTGGTGTTCGCGGGGCCGGAGATGCGATGGGACCGCGGAGCCGTGATCGGAGGCATGTGGGACAGCGGCAAAGAGGTCGTCGTGGACTGCTTCTGGAATGGGGATGCCGACGGCGTCCATATCAGCGAGGGTGGGAGGGGTTTGACGACCGTGCAGATGATGGACCCGGAGATCTACAGTCTCAACGGTTGGGGCGGTGATCCGAACTGGGTCCTGGACCCCGGCAGGGACTACCCACGGCTCGCGTGGGAAGGCACGCCTGGCGAGCCGATTCCCCCGCCGATCATCGAGTGGTTCGAAGGCCAGGGCACACCCGTTGAGCCCTATCTCATCACCACGAGCGAGCAGTTGGCCCGCATCGGAACCGCCAGTGTCCTTTGGGACAAGACCTTCGCCCTTGCGGCTGACGTGACCCTTGCGGAAATCGATCTTCCGCGTATCGGCGTCTGCCGTGGCACCGATTTTCACGGTACGTTCGATGGTGGCGATCACATGATTAGCGGCTTAGCCCTCGATACGGGATCGGCTCTGGAGGTCTCCCATATCGGCCTATTCGGCTTCGTAGGAGCCAAGGGCCGGATCACCCGTCTCGCGGTCCATGACGCCGTGATAGTATGTGGCTGGGGAGCGAACGAGGTCGGCATTCTGGCCGGGACCAATGAGGGGACCATCGCGGGATGCTCCACCAGTGGTCGCGTCTCTGTCGGCGATTATGGCAAGGCGGTCGGCGGGTTGGTGGGGGATAATACGGGCCAACTCGTCAATTGCGCATCTCTCGCTGATGTCTCCGGCGGGGACCATTGTCAGGATCTCGGCGGTTTGGTGGCCGCCGCGTACGGAGGGAGGATCGTGGACTGCTATGCCACGGGCAATGTGC
>JBDKRX010000159.1:0-18900 GCA_039683175.1 Phycisphaerales bacterium | reverse complement strand
AGAGCGAGATGCTCAATCTCGTTTGGGGCGACCTCGACTTTGACGCCGGTCTTGTCGAAGTCCAGCCGAAGGCGAATTCCGCCGAGACTTGGCTCTGGCGAGTCAAAGACACGGACCGTCGTACCTTGGGGCTGACCCCGGCCGTGCTTTCCCAGCTTGCCGATCTGCAGGCCAGCCGGCCGGAGGGCTACCCTTATGTTTTCGTGCCCCCGGAGCGGTACGACCAAATCCAGAAGCGTCGAGCGGCGGGGCAGTGGACCTATTCCGACTCTCGGCTGAAGGTGATCAACAACTTCCGGCCGCAGTTCAACGCCATTCGCAAACGAGCCGGCATCGCCGACGGGAGGTTCCACGACCTCAGGAGTACGGCCCTGACGAACTGGTTTGCTATGGGTCTCAAGGAGTATGAGGTCATGCGGCTGGCCGGGCACTCCAAATTCGAGACGACCCACCGGTTCTACTTGGCCGTCGCGGATGACTTGGTGGATCGTGCCCGGCAGGCGAGCGACGCCGCCGTGGGCCAGGTTTTGGCGCGCGCTTGGCGCGCGCCCCTGATTCCGCCCGGAAACGAAGAAGGCCAGCAAGCACAAGTGCTTGCTGGCCCACAACTTACGCAACGAGGCCGAAGGGTCTCGAACCCTCAACCTTCGGATCGACAGTCCGATGCTCTAACCAATTGAGCTACGGCCCCGAATTCTACAGAAAGCACAATATAGCGACCTGTCCCCGATGCTGTCAACGCTTTTTGACACAATTTCGAGGAATCTGTCACCCCATTGATGTTTTGACGATCCCCTGGCGCGCCTGCCAAGGGAAGATGCAGCTCAAACGGGCGGACTGCCCCGCGAGCGAATCACTCCACGGGATAAAATCCACGAGGCTGTAACTCTTTTCCAAAGCGTTGGTTAGACGCATCTGTCTGCAATCGTTGCGGGAATGCGAAGAAAGGCTGTTGACATCTTAAACATTTGTTTAAAATGGTTGTATGAAACGCTTGTTTGGAGATGGGCATCATGGCAGCGCCGCATCAGGATATACGCACAGACAGCAATGGACGAGGTGTCCAGGACAGGTTGATCGAGGCAGCGGAGGGCCTGTTCAGTCGGCGTGGTTTCAATGAGACGAGTGTTCGCGATATTGCCGCTGCGGCGGACTGCAACGTTGCGTCCATCAACTACTACTTCGGCGGCAAGGAGAACCTGTACTTAGAGATCTGGCGTCGTCGCCTGGCCCAGATGAAGGACTCCCGGCTGGCCAGTATCGAGAAGGTCATGTCGGGACCGGGCCGGCCGCAACTCGAGGACTTGCTCAGGTCCCACGCGATTTCGTTCCTGGAGCCTCTGATCCAGGGGGATCGGCAGTGCGGGTTGATCAACCTGATGGCGCGGGAGATGATCGACCCGCACCTCCCTCGCGGGATGTTCCTGGACGAGATGGCGATACCGGTGATGTCGGCCTTGAGCACGGCGCTGATGGCGATCTGCCCGTGGCTGGACGAGACCAACGTTCAGGTGTTGATCCTGTTGCTGGTCGGGCAGTTGGTGCACACCGTGTGCGCCAAGGAGATGTTCGAGAACAGCGGCCACCCGGGGGTACTCCACGCAGATGTCGAAGAACTCGTAGAGCACGTTGTCAGATTCTCCGCGGGCGGCATCCGCGCGTATGCGGGTGCGAACGGCGCATAGTGCAGGCTCCGGTTCTCGTTTGGGCTAAGACACGATGGATAACGAAGCGACACAAGGATGGGAAGGTCGGAGAGATCACGGAGGCCGGAGGCCCGGAATTGCGTTCGTCCTGCTTGGCCTGATTGCGATTGTGGTGTGTGTGGTCTTCCTTGCGACATTGAGGAGACCGCCGCAAAAGGCCGCGGCGGGAAATTCCTTTTCGGAGGCTGCAACGATGAGCCCCGAACCGGCGGATGCCCCTGTGACAATACGTGGCCGGGGAACGGTCAGGCCGAAGGTGCAGGTGGAGATCATGCCTGAAGTGGCGGGCAGAGTGGTCTACATGCACTCCCAACTGCATGCCGGCGGCCGGATTCGGGCGAACGAGCCGATTCTCCAGGTCGATCCGAGCCGCTACGAACTGGCCGTGCGTCAAGCTCGGGCGACCGTGGAAGCAGCCGAGGCCCAACTGGATTTTGAGCGAGCCGCGATGGGGTTGCGTGAAACGCAGAAACCGCCGATTGAGTTTGGGGGTGATTCGGATTTGCCGTCGATTCTTCGCGAGCCGCGGGTCCGGTGGGCGGAGGCGGCTCTGGAGTCCGCGAAGGCGCAACTGGCGGTCGCGGAGCTCGAATTGGATCGGACGTCCATTGTCCTGCCGTTCGATGCGATGGTCGTCGAGGAGACGATGAGCTTGGGACAGTACGTGGGTGTGGGCCGGTCCGTCGCGATCGCATACGGCACGGATGCCTTGGAAGTCGAAGTGCCTGTTCGCGACGAGGACATGGGCCGATTCGATGTCCGGCAAGCCCTGTGGCCGGAAGGGATGCGATCCGCCGCAGAGGTCAAGGCAGTCGTGGCCGGCAGGGAGTACACGTGGTCCGGCGATATCGTCGGCACCACCGGCCGGGTCGATCCGGCATCGGGAACGATCTCGCTGATTGTGCAGGTGCGGCAACCACTCGATGTCCCGGCCGGCCGGGCGCCGCTGCTGCCGGGGATGGCCGTGGAGGTGCTCGTTCTCGTCACGGAACAGAATACGCAAAAGGTGGGAGATCTATGACTGGTTTTGGATTGGCGAAAGGGATGAACGTGGTGAGAGCGAGCATTCGTTGTTTTGTGATTATGGGCGCCGCCTCCGTGTTCTTTGCGGGCTGCGGCAGCGAGCGGGAAACGGCTCGCGAGGTCCGGCAGGCGAGAGCGAAGGCGTACCAGCAATGGCGGAATCGCGAGGCAGGGGAGAACGAGCAGCAACCCCACATCAGCGGCACGCTGCGTCTGGACGACAGCGTCAAGCTGACTCTGGTCAACAACAAGATGCTGCGTGAGGCGATGGAGGAACGAGAATCTGCTCGCGGCACTGGGGTGATCGCTCGGTCGGGATATCTGCCGGGTGTCTCGCTGTCCGGCGAGTATCAGCGGCTCGACGAGGTCTCTTCCTTTGAGATTGATACCCCCGAAGGCAAGCAAACGCTGCAGCTCGGTGATGTGGACAACTACTCGGTGGGTCTGGCAGTTGTCCAGCCGATCTATACGGGCGGCGCCGTTTCGGCGCAGGTGCGGTCTGCGAGACTGGTCTCGCTGTTCGCGGATCAGACGATCCTCGCGGCCACGCAGGACGTGGTCTACGCGGCTCAGACTGCCTACTACGACCTGCTGCTCAGCCAGCACCTGGTGGAGATCAGCCTGGACGCCGTCCGCTCGTCGCAAGCGCATCTGGAAAACGTCGAGAAGAAGCGCGCCGGCGGCGTGGCCTCCGACTTCGACGTCCTGCGGGCCCAGGTCGAGCTGTCGAATTTCGAGGCCGATCTGATCCGCAGCAAGAACGCCATCAACATCTCGCGTGCGAACCTGATCAAGATCATGGGGGTTTCGCAGGATAGCGACTTCACGCTCTCCGACGAATTCGCCTTCTCTCCGATGGCGGTGTCGGCGGACGAAGCGGTTGAGAAGGCGTTCCAGAACCGTCCCGACCTGTACAGCCAGGAGATTCAGATTCGTCAGCAGCGGGAGCAACTGAAGATCGCGCGCAGCCGATACCTGCCGACCCTCAGCGCCTATTTCCGCAATACGTGGGCCAAACCCGACCCGAAAAGCTTCGCGAGTCCCACGATCGAATGGGGCGATACCTGGGTGGCGGGTGTGCAGGCCGCCTGGCCGCTCTTCGACGGATTCCAGCGTGAGGGCCAGATCATCCGGGAGAAGGCCCGGCTGCGGCAGGCCGAACTGGGCCTGGTGGACATCGAGGAGACGGCCCTCTACGAGCTGACCCAGGCGTTGCTCAGCATGCAGAACGCCGAGGAATTCGTGCAGTCGCAGCAGATGAATCTCAAACGGGCGACCGAAGGGTTGCGGCTGGCCGAAGTGGGGTACGAGCAGGGGATCAACACGCAGGTGGAGATGATCGATGCCCAGGCGGCGCTGACGACGGCTCGCGTGAACTACTACGAAGCCATTTATCGCCATGTGGTCGCCAAGCTGGCCGTGCAGCGAGCTATGGGGACGATTGTAGGCCAGAATACGGGCGATCAGCCGGTCGCAGAGCCTACGGCCCAGGTCGAGCAGAACTGAACCATGCACAAGCCTCAGATCGAAATCGCTCGCGATTCGCAGGATCTTGCAGAGCGGATGGTGCAGTTGTTCCTCGCTGCGGCGGATGACGCGATTGCATCCGGCGGCGTGTTCCGCACGGCTCTGTCCGGCGGGCGGACGCCCGAGCGGTTCCTGGAGCGACTTGCGAACACACCGCAGGCGCAGGACCTGCCCTGGGATCGGGTTCACCTGTTCTGGGTGGACGAGCGCTGCGTCCCGCCCGATGCGCAGGCCAGCAACTACCGGCTCGTTGCTGAGACGCTCCTGAGCCGGATCAGCATTCCAGCGGTCAACGTCCACCGGATTCCGACGGAGTCTGAAGACAGGAGCGGCGCCGCCCGGGCCTATGAGCGAACGATCCGGGAGGTTTTCGGCCTGGGGGAGGGCGAAATCCCGCAGTTCGATCTGATTGTCCTGGGCATGGGCAGTGACGGCCACACCGCGTCGCTGTTCCCCAATTCCCCTGCGGTGCGCTGTGTTGACCATCTGACTTGCGTCGTCCCCGCCGGGAGCGACGTGAGACTAAGCAGAATCACGCTGACGAAGCCGGTCCTGCTGGCGGCCCGGCGGCTGGTCGTGCTGGTCTCGGGCGGCGAAAAGGCACGGACCCTCGAAGCGGTTCTTACAGGCGAACCGAACGAGATGCGATACCCCGTTCAGGTGCTCTGGCCGGTCCTGGAGCGGGTGATCTGGCTGGTGGACCACGAAGCAGGAAGTTTGATGGTTGATGTTTGATTGTTGATTTGAGAGGACTGGCGGCTGTCTCTTCAAATCAAACATCAACAATCAGACATCAAAAATCACTCCGGAATCGTCAGCTTCGTTCCCGGCGCGATTCTGTTGGGGTCCTTGATGACCGTCTGATTGGCCGCGACGATCTTGCGCCACTTGTCCTGCGAGCCGTAGTACTGCTGGGCGATGGCCGATAGGTTCTCGTTCTTGCGGACGATGTGGAAGCGAGTCGTCTTGATAGGCTCATCCAATTCGTGGATTGTCAAATCGGGGCCCGTGGTTTGGACCGTCGGTTCGGAGGGGGCAACCTGTTGATGCGTCGGAGGCGATTGGGGCTCTTCGAGTCTCTGGAGTCCCGCGAACTCCTCCGACGCAGAGGGCTGCGAGGGACCGGGCGGATTCACGGGAGTCGATTCGGGGGCATCGACGCTCTCCCAGGGCAACGATCCTGCGGCAGCCGGCTCGACCTTGGGAGAGGCCGCACCGGCGGGTGCGAGTCGTGCCCGAGGACTCAGGCTCGGGCGGGTCGCCACCCAGACCAGGGCCGCACCGGCCAGCACGACGCCCGTCATCAATCCAACTCTGAAGTCCCTACCCATCGCCAACCATCAACACGATCAACTGTGAAATACCCATGATGGATGATTTGCCCGCGTATCCCAGACGGGCAAATCATCCATCATCATTCATCGATCATCCATTGTAATCGGCTGGTTGCCTACTTGGTCTTCACTTTTGCAGGGGTTGTCGAGATATTCTCGATCTTGGCGGTGTGTGGAGTTTCCGCGCTCGGCAGGTGGACCAGCAGCAGCGGGGCTGCGATCGCGATCGACGAGTACGTTCCGACGACCAGGCCCAGGAAGATCACGAAGTTGAAGCCTCGCAGGCCGGAACCGCCGAAGATGTACATGACGAGCACAACCATCATTGTCGTGACGCCGGTAATCAGGGTTCGCGACATGGTCTGGTTGATGCTGTTCGTAATCGACTGGGGCGTCAACTGCACCTTGCGGCGGTTCTCACGAATCCGGTCGAACACGACGATCGTGTCGTTCAGGGAGTAACCCAGCAGGGTCAGGACGGCCGCGATCATGGTGCTGTTGATCCGGAAGTCGCCGATCAGCAGGGCCGATCCGACGACGGTGCTGGCCAGGAAGGCGGAGGCGGCAATCGCGCCGAGGGCGGTCGAGACGTCGTGGAACAGAGCGATGATCGCCGCCAACCCGAATCGCAGACTGCCGAATCGCAGCCAGATGTAGCCGACAATCGCCGCCAGCGACAGGACGATGGAGATGATCGCCCGCGTCTTGGCCTCGGAGCCGACAAACGGATCGATCTGGGTTACTCGCGGCAGAGAGGTCTCTCGCTGGGTTGCCAGGAGGACTCTCGACTTCTCATTCTCGACGAACAACTGCCATTCCTCATCGGAGAGCTCCCGCAATCCGCCCTCGGGCTCGATGCTGGCGAAGGTGAACGTGGTCACCACCTGGTTCGGCTCGACCGTCTTGAATCCGGGTCCGAACACGGTATAGGGATACCACGCGAGTTCCTGGGTATCCGGACGGAACCGCAGGTCCTTGAGCCGTTGATCGACATCCGCCAGGGTTGCCGCGGTCTGGAGAGTCGCCTCGATCCTGATTCCACCGATGTATTGCGCCAGCTCGGGATAGGTATCGATGGTCTCCTCGGTGATCTTCTGGGTGGAGGTGATCTCAGGCTGCAGGTTCTGCTGGACCTCCAACTGCCCTTCAAAGGCCTTCCGAATCGCATCGGTAACGACTGCTCGAATCTCCGGCTCGCCGATCTGCGCTTGGGGGAAGGCCTTCGTCAGGACGTTCTGGGCGAGAGTCGGGTTGACGCGACTGATCGTCACGACGTATGCCTTGTCGCCGCTCGCGGCGATCTCGAACTTGCCCAGATCCCGCTCGAGCTCGACCTGAGCCTTGCGGATTTCCGCCGCAGCGGCTTCCGTCGTCGGTCGGGGGCTCTCGGCGAACGTCACCGTCGTATCGAGCTTGTTGACTGCAACGGTGGTGATTTCATACTCGTCGTAGACCTTCTCGCCATTCGGCGCCTGGCCGATGGGTTCGCCCACGCTGTACACCGTCGCCGCCATGAGGTCGGGGTTGCCCTGGGCGACCTTCATGAGTTGATCTTCGGCGTTCTGGCGGGTGAGGGAGACTCCTTCTTTCAGGTTGATCTGGACGCTTGTTCCGCCGGTGAACTCGATGTCGTATTTCGAACTGCCTCGGGCGAAGAAAAGGATCAGGCCGCCGAAGACGAGGATCGAGGAGAAGGTGTAGAATATCTTGCGCATGCCCATCCAGTTGATGTTCGGCACGGCGATCAGACGCAGCATCGCCAGGCGGTCCTTGATGATTCGCTTCGAGACCAGCAGGTCGAGGATGACGCGGGTCACGAAAATGGCGGTGAACATGCTCGAACCGATACCGAGCATCAGGACGATGGCGAACCCTTTCACGTCCTCGGACGCGACGTAGTACAGAATGGCCGCGGTCAGGATCGTCGTCAGGTTCGAGTCGAAAATCGCGCTGAACGCTCGCTGGTAGCCGGTGCGAATGGCGGAGGCCAAACCGACACCCCTCTCCTGTTCCTCGCGGATTCTCTCGAAGATCAGCACGTTGGCATCGACGCTCATGCCGATCGTCAGGATCAGGCCGGCGATGCCCGGCAGGGTGAAGGTGGATCGGATGGCGGCCATGATGGCCAGCGTGAACAGAATGTTCAGCAGAAGGGCCACGTCGGCGATGGAGCCGCCGATGGCATAGTAGACGATCATGAAGGCCATGACCAGCGCCAGACCGATGAGGCCTGAGCGGATACCCTTGGCGAGGTTGTCGGCGCCGACGGAGGGACCGATGACCTTCTCGGAGATCGGCTGCTCGATCAGTCGGGCGGGCAGCGAGCCGGCGTTGAGCTTGTTGACCATGTCCTGGATCTGGGTCGGGGTGAACGAGCCCTGGATGATGCCGCGCTGGCGGATGCCGCCCTCGTTGATGTTGGGGGCCGAAATCGCGACATCGTCGAGGAGAATCGCCAACGGGCGGTTCGGGTTCTTACTGGTTACGACGTAGAACAGGTCGCCGCCTTTGATGTTGAGGGTGAAGCCGATGGCCCGGCGGCCCACATCGTCGTTCGTCGGGTACGAGTTCTCCAGCTTCCAGTCCGGACTCCCCGGGTCGTGGAGCATGGCTTCATTCTGCTGGTTGCTGGCCAGGACGTAGTAGTTGTCGCCGAACTGGCCGACGATCGAGCCCTTGACCTGCCACTCGTCGATGTCCTCGATCTGGACCCAGATGAATCTGTTGTCCGAGGCAGACTTGGGCCCTTTCTCTTTCAGGTCCTCCAGGTACCGCTCGACTTCGGCAGCGCTGGGTTCGCCCCGGTCCGTGGTGGGCAGAATGCGGAACTCGAGGATCCCGGCGCCTTTGAGCATACGCTTGAGGTCGGCGGGGTCGTCGAGCCGGCCGCGATAGGGACTGTATTCCTGATACGCGTCAGCCACCCGCTGAATCGCGTCCTTGCGGTCCGCGAATTTCGCCTGGAGCTCCTCGATCTTCTTGCTCCTGTCGGCGGGTTTCATGCCCAGCGTGGCGGTGATCTGCTCTTCGGACAGATTCAGACGGTCCAACTGCCGTCTGGCGAGCTCGTATTGCTCGTTGAGACCGCCTTCGGCCGTGAGCTTCTCGGACGTTTCGCCCAGGTCCTTATAGGCGTTTACGTAGCTGGTCAGCAGGTCGGCCTGTGTTTCGGCGCCGAGGAATTCCACCAGCTCTTTGCGCTGGGCGTCCCCACTGAGCTTGATCCAGTCGCCGCGATTGGCTTGGACTCGTCCGAGGTCGACCTGGGCTGCCGTGAGCTGCTCGCCGATCGTCTGGAGCGCCTTGGAACTGGCATCGCGCTTTGCCTGCAGTTGCATCCGCTCGTCGTAGAGGGAACTCAGCTTGCCGAGTGTTTCAATGCGATTGGGATCGCCCTGTGCGAACTGGGCGATCTCCTGGGTCCGCTGTTCCGTCGGCAGTTGCAGGACTCGCAGGATCACCGCCGGGTTGATGTTCTTGTCGAGCAGGTCATTCAGCGCCTCCAGGTAGATGTCCCGCTTCTGCCCGGTTTCCTTGCTGGCCAGAGGCATCTGGATCTCGAATCGAGTGTTGCCCAAAGGACGCCAGACGAGGTTCTGAATGTTGGCCGGGTCGATACGTCGCCGCAGGACGGTGATCATTCGCTGAGCCAGGTCCCTCTCTTCGGCACTGGTCAAGCCTTCCGAATTGATGGCGTAGATCAGGCTGGTTCCGCCGGCCAGGTCGATGCCCGGCTTCAGCGTCTTGCTCGGCGGGTACAGGGCCAGAACAGCCGCCGCCACCAGGATGAGGATGAGAATGATCTTCGGTACCAGGTTCCTGCTCATAGTGCTTTCCTATAGATAGAAATTACTACTTATTCGCGATTTACTATTGAGCGCTACGCTTGGCACGGCGTTGTCGCTGCCTCTCCAATCGGCTGTGCGGCCCTGTGACCCAAATGGAAAATCGCCAATAGTAAACTGTAAGTTGTTATTCCTTCCCGTCTTGTGATAGATTCTTGCCGATTGCGGTGGTGCTGACTTTGATCTTCGTATTGTTCTGTTCGTCCACCTTGAGAACGACCTCATCGCCGCGGACATCCACGATGGTCCCAAAAATCCCGCCGATGGTCCGCACGCGGTCGTTCTTCTTGAGGGACTGCACCATTTGCTTGTGCTGCTGCTGTTGCTTGCGGGGCCCGCGGAACATCAAGACGTACATGACGACCATGATGAGAATGAACGGCAGGAAGGTCAGCAAGGGCGAAGACGGCTTGGTCGGGGCAGCTTGCGGGCCGCCGGCGGGGGAGTCGGGCACTGTCGTCGTCGCCTCGCCGCTTGGTTGCACCGGCTCCGAGCCGATTCGCGAGGGGGCCTGCCCGGAATCTGTTTGTGCTAATATCCACACTTGATCCATTACGGGGTCCTTTCCAATGAAAACACAATCGGGATAGCCTATCTCAGGAGACGGGAAATGTCAAATTCAATTGCGCCTCAGTCGGGCGAAAACCGGCGAATCCTACTGACCGGCGTCGATTCCGGCGTACCGGCCCATTTCGCGGTCCGCCCAGGCGGCAAAATCGCCTTGCTCGATGTGCCCGCGAATCTCGGCCATAAGCCTCTGGTAGAACCGCAAGTTGTGGATGGACAGGAGAATCGGCCCGAGCATCTCGCTGCTGTTGAAATAGTGGCGGATCGCGCCCCGGGTGAAGTGGCGGCAGCAGTAGCAGTCGCACCCGGCCTCCACGGGCTTGGTCGAATCGATGTGGCTGCTGTTCCGCAGCCGCAGCGAGCCGTGCCGGGTGAACGCGAAGGCGTTCCGCCCGTTTCGGGTGGGCAGGACGCAGTCGAACATGTCCACCCCGGCCATGACGGCTGCCAGGATGTCCACCGGCATCCCGACGCCCATCAGGTAGCGCGGGGCCTCGACCGGCAGGTGGGGGGTCGTATGGCGGACGGTCTGGGCCATCGCCTCGTGGCCCTCGCCGACGCTGAGACCGCCGATGGCGTATCCGTCGAATCCGATATCCACGATCTGCTCGGCGCACCGGCGGCGAAGCTCGGCGTCGACGCCACCCTGGACGATCCCGAAGAGCAGGCTCTCCGGGATTGTCATAGGACTTATAGGACCAATGGGACTGATGGGACCTGCACTGGCCTGCGGTTTCGGCAGGGCCTCGTGGGCGATCTTGCAGCGTTTGGCCCATTCGATGGTCCTGGTCACGGCCCTCCTGAGCTTGTCCTCCTCAATGGGGAACGGCGTGCACTCGTCGAAGCACATGATGATGTCCGCGCCCAGCCGGACCTGGATCTGCGTGGCGATCTCGGCGTTCAAGTGGACGCGGGCCCCGTCGATGTGGCTGGCGAATTCGACGCCTTCGCCGTCGATTTTGGTCAATGCGCTCAGCGAGAAGTCTTGGTATCCGCCGCTGTCGGTCAGGATTGGGTGATCCCAGGCCATGAGCCCGTGGAGCCCGCCAAGCTTCTCGACGACCTCGACGCCGGGTCGCAGCAGGACGTGGTACGTGTTGGCCAGGACGATCTGGGCGCCCGTGCCCTCCAATTGGTCCGGCGTAATCCCTTTCACCGCTCCAGCGGTGCCCACCGGCATGAAGGCCGGTGTCTGGACCATCCCATGGGCGGTCCTTAACACGCCGCGACGGGCGGAACAGTTCGGATCGGTGGTCAACAACTCGAAGCAGGACATGGTTCAGTACACGCTCACGATCTTGGCGCCGGGGTAGTAATGTTGCAGGATCTGCTCTGCGCTGCTGCCATGTCGGGCCATGCCCTCGGCGCCGCACTGGCACATGCCGACGCCGTGGCCCCAGCCTCTGCCCGAGAGGAAGGCCCAGCCGTCGCCCCAGGGAACGATGTGACAGATCGTGCTCTTGATCTTGCGGCCGCTCGAATCGATGCTCAGACGCAGATCCTCGGCGCGGAGCACTTCGGTGCGGCCGGTCGCGCCGACGAGCTTGATCCGGGTCAGTCGGGAGAACGGACCGTAGTCGCTTTGCTCGATGACGGCGATCTCCCGGATCTCCCCGAGCGCCTTGATCCTGGGATATCTTGCGACCAGTTGCTCGGTCACGGTCTTTCGGCTGAACTGGGCCATCGGCCAGAAGAACAGGCCCAGCTTGGCGACGTCCCTGCAGTAAGGACACGAAACACCTTTGAGCGGCGTGAACGAATCGCCGAACACGTCCTCGCTGTCGCTCGTGTGGCCTCCGCAAACCGAGCTGAAGTACGTCGGGAACAGGCCGCGAGCCGGCATGCTTGAACCGGAATCCCGTCCGGCCTGAGGGGCCTTCTCGACCAGGACTTTGCCGAACGTGCTGTTGACCGCGTCCCAGATCTGCGAGGATTCGGCGCCGATGCCGCTGTAGACCTGGTTGGCCTGAGTCCGGCTGACGTCGTAACTGCGGTTGGCCCCGAAGCGATTCTTGATGTACAGGCAATAGGTGCGTGCGGCGATGGCCTGAGCCCGCAGGGCCTGCGGCTCCCAGTAGTCGGGCATCTCCTCGCCGACCACGCCGGCCAGATAGGGCTCCAGCGGCACCAGGTTCAGCACGTCGAAGGTCTGTCCGTTGCGATCCACGATGAGCTTGAGCTTGCCGCGGTAGTTCTGGCCGTTGAGCCCGACGATGTGCGGCGCCTCAGGGTGGATCACCACCTCCCGATCCGTGATGGGCGCGGTTCCGAGCAGGAGCTGGCCGCGGACCAGGCTGACTTTTGTCGGGCCGCTGAGAGGGGCTTTCGCAGGCGATCCGGGTTCGATTTCCGCCTCGATGCCGGCCTGCGTGATGTGAAAAGACGAGGGAAGCTCGACAGTGCACTCGGATGCGTCGGCCAGCAGCAGCACGCGAATCCAGAACTGGGATTCCACCTCCATCTGCGGCGTGGGTCTGATAATCGTGCGGTGCTCGCAACCCAACGAAAGGATCAGGCACAGAACGCAGACACAGGCGAGGACATCCAACAAGCGGGCATGCACCGACATCGGCACACAAAAACACAGCCGTGCAGCGTTCCAGTACTTCGCCGCACCAGGGCTCCAACCGCTCTGCCTGTTCACTTTCCGCTTTTTCCTATCGCGGGCGCCGAGCTTAATCAAGGCTCCGCAGCGACAGGCCGTAGCCGGCCAACGCCTTCTTGATCTCGTTCAGGCTGGTCACCCCGAAGTTCTTGCATCCCAGAAGCTCGGCGTCCGTGGTGCGAGTCAACTCGCCCAGCGTGCGGAGATTGAGCTTCTGCAGGCACTTGCGGGCCCGTACGGACATGGGAATGTCGTCGACGGTCTTGTTCATCAGACCCTTGTCGTCGGCCGCAGCCCGCTCCGGGGTGGCTTCCACCTGGAGCTGCTTGTCTTCCAGGGCCTGTCCAAGCCGCAATCCCTTCTGGTCGAGGATCGCCTTGATCTCACGCAGCGACGTCTCCCCGAAGTTCTTGTAGGAGAGCAGCTCCGCCTCCGTGATATTGAGCAGGTCGCCCAGCGTGCGGATATTCATCTTCCGCAGGCAGTTTCGACTGCGGACGGAGAGTTCGAAATCGGAGATCGGGGTCTCGAGAATCTGGTTCTTGCGGCTGCGCTTCTTCTCTCGCTCCTCGTCGTAGAACATCGTCTTGGAGCTTTCCACGTCCTTATCGAACAGGGTCGCCCGGGGATGGTTGGGGTGCGACTCCAGGACTTTTCCGATGCAGGAGCTGGCCTTGTCGAAATCCCCAATGTCCTCATAGAGCACCGCCAGGTTCAGCAGGGCGCTGACGTAAGTCGGCGAGCTGGACACCACTTGCTTATAATGCTCGATGGCTTGGTCCTCATAACCGGACAAATCGTACCGATAGGCCAGATGGAACAACGCCCTCTGATGCGTTGGGGCCAGTTCCAGCGCCGTCTTATAGTTGGCGATCGCCTGGTCGTACAGACCCTGGGCCTCCTGCAGACGGGCGAACTGATAGTGGTACTCTGCGCTGACGTTCTGGAAATTCGCGCAGGACTTGATCTCCTTGGCCGCAGCCTCCAGGTTGCCCGCGTACCGATAGGTGGCTACCTTTTCCAGGCTCACGTTCAGCGCCTCGGCGCCGGCGTCTTTCGCCCGTTGAAGGCTCTGGATCGCCTCATCGTGCTTCCTGAGCTGGCGAAGGGTGAACGCCATGTACAGGTGTTTTTCCTTGCCGTCCGGCCCCTTCTGGAGCTTGGCGAGCGCTTCGCGATATCGGCCAAGGATGTACAGACCGACGCCGGCCTGCAGCGAAGGAAGGGCTGCATTACTGCCCAAATGCTGCTCCACCTGCTCGGCGAACCGCATCTGGTTGGCTTCGCACGAATGCACGAGGTGCGAAAGCGTTCGGATCTCCTCCATTGAGGGCATCTGTTCCCGAAACAGGTTAATCTGCAACTCGGCAGTCTGTTCCATGGATATCGTCTCCAAAAGGCAACACTCATGTGGGTACCGTAGTGACCCGCGATCTTGACGAACGCACATTATAGAGGCGGCGACAAGTTTTGCAAGAGGCATTTTGCAGACGACCGGCGGAACGACGATCCGACCCTGCATCCACCCCATTGTCAGGGCGTTGGCGTTTCCTGCGGAATGCCCGCCGGGATGAGCTGCCTCGGTTTGACGCGTTCCACCAGGGCGACCCAGTCCTTGTCCGTATCCTCCAGGGCTTGGCCGATCGCGACCTTGCCCGGTCCGGTGACCGAGACGACGGAGCCCCTCTGCAGGGAGCCGCCCGTCCTCGGATTGAACCATCGGATCTGGAACGTGGCGGAGGTCTCGCCCAGGTCGAGCTCGGGGGTTCCGCCCGCCGGCAGATATACCGCGTAGATGTTCCCCGGATCGGCGAGGCAGTAGTCGTCGTCGGCCGTGGTCAGTTCGTCGTTCGGGTCCATTGTCGCGAACGGCAGGCGGGTGTGGAAGAACTCCAGCGCGTACCGCGTCAGACCCCACATGTGATCCCGGCTGTGCCAGCTCTCGCAGTTGAGATCGTTGTGAGGGTAGTTGTATCCGAAGTACCACTCGACGCCAGCGCCGCCGGCCATCAGGTTGCCCCAGAGGTGCTTTGTCCTCACATCATCGTGCCAATAATCGTCATTATCGGACTTGACGCCTGTGTGGGACGGTCCGATCTCGTCGAGGCAGACAAACCACTGCCTTCCGGCGGCCGCGGAACGCCTGACCCATCGGAGCGTCTGTTCGTGCGTGGCATTCGTTTGCAGCGAGGGACCTTCGAACCACTCATAGCCCAGCAGCGGCTCGTACACCTGGTCGTATTGGCCCGGATACGTGTGGCAGACGACCGGATGGTCGTAGGCGTCCAGTTCGTGGAGGTGCTTGGCGAAGGCCTTCCGCTGCTCGTTCGTGTTCGTGTTCTCCTCGCCCAGGTTCCAGACGAGGGCGGGGTGGTGCCCGAACCGGGCGACCAACTCACGGTAGTACAGTTTCCGCTGGCGGCCCAGGCTGCCCTTGTCCAGAGCCTGGTCGTTCTCCGTTTCCTGCGTGACGACGTGCATCGCGACGCCGAGCCGGTCCATGTGCGAGAAGACGATCTCCCACTGGTCCAGCTTGCTGCAATCGAAGCGGTACCGCTCGCGAGGATTGGTCCACATCCAGACGTCCTTGCCGTCGCCGCCGTTGAGATTGTAGGTGAGGAAATAGACGCTATTCATGCCCTGCGAGGCCAGGTAGTTGAGCGCCCCGATGATGCCTTTGCCCTTGCCGTCCTTCCAGGTGGGGTCGTCGGGTTGCCAGTCCTCGACGTGCGGCTGGTACTTGTGAATGAACTTCGCGCCGGCGGCTTCGCCTTCCCGCCTGAGGTCTTCGGTGTCGTAGGTCCCGTCGAAATCCGCATAGGCCAGGAAGTTCTCCGGGCTGTCGGCCCCGCCCTTGATGAAATACGTCCCGGTCTGGGCGAACTGGAGGTATCGCTGCCCGACGTAGCGAAGAAGCCCCTGGGCACGGAAATCCCGGCCGGTCTTGTCCGTGGGCTCAATGGCGAAGGTCCCGGTCGCCCCATCGAAGAAGGCGGGCTTTCCCGCCGTGGCGTTGGGATCGATGGCGATGCCCTTTGCGTACCGGAAGGAGGCAGTGTACGTCCAGACCCCGACCTCCGGCGGCAGGAAGTGGGCTCGCCACTTGTTGCCCTCAGCGGCGCTGCTCTCGCCGGCATTGCCGTCGGTGGCGTAATACCCCGGCACGACGTACTGCTTGCCGTCCTTGGCGAATGTGACGTTCAGCCGGCAGTCGAAGAAGGGGTTCACCTCGGTGGTCTCGCCGAGCGCGGGCCCGTCGAAGGTGAACACGACGTTATGCCACTGCTTCAGCTCGCCGGAGACGACGGCCTTGCCCTTGCGCGAGCCGGTCGCACACCCGCCCGCCAGGACCAGGGCGACAAGAACCAACAGGATCAACCCATGCCACTTCATATTGAGGCTCCTTATTGGAGAAACCCAACTCGACTGTCCCAGTATGGTAAAGGACCGCCGCGATCCTGACAACAGAATCTCGCTCGCCCGTCTCTTGTGGGGTGCGTGGCCGCACTTGTACGCATGCAGCAGGGGTTCACGGAGACCCTGGATTGTCATTCCCGCCACACTTGCCCTCGACCCGACCGGAGGGAACGCGGAAATCCACTCTCCAGGTCGCGCCTGGTCCCACGGTTCCTGGATTCCTGCTTGACGCAGGAATGGCAGAGTCGGGCTCGTTGGCAGTGACCCCTGCTTTCTTGGAGCGGCCTTCGACCGCAAGCCAGGTGCTTGATGAAGGAAAGGACGGACTGATCTGGAATCCGCCGCCCCGACGCGTAGCGGCGCTTCGCACCGGGGGCGGCGGGAGTTTAGCGCGTTGGAGCCACCAGCGATAGAGGGGACCGCAACGTCTTCCGTGCTGCCTCAAACCCGCAAGCGAGCGTTTCGCTCGCGTTTACGCCGGAGGCCTCAACGCGAAAAACTCCCCTCGCACGACCGCTTCGGGCGGGCCCTCCATCGATTGGAATCGGCGTCGCGATTCGTCCGTCTCGCGCGTGATGTACACGTCCTGCCCGAAATGCTTGTCAGAAAAGCAGGATGTTACGCCTTTGCAGTGCAGGAATGACAGCGTCCCGCCTGTGCCTCGTCGGCCCATTTGAGGGCGCATTAGTGGTCGTGCACGCGCTCTTGTGGGTGCTTGGCTGTGTCTGCGTGGTCCTGAACCGCCTGAAGGCGGCCGAACCTCGCGACAACCGTCATGCATCCTCCTGGATGGCTCGCCTTGACAAATCCCGTCCAGGTCGTGACAATCGATCTGGTTGTTGAAGGAATCCGCCGCGTCCGCAGAAAGATCGAGACCGACCGCGCCAACAACGGAGACTTCCTCTCATGCTCATGTACATCGAATTAAAGACTGGATTCAATGACAATGGACCGGCATGGATCGGGCGAGTGCAGACGTCTCGTTCGGGACAGACTGTGTATTTCAACGGAAAAGCGTTCAAGCGGGCCGGCGGTGGCTCGGGCGGCAACCACTACGACCTGGAGACGGGAGAGAGGTATTGGATTTCGGGTGTGAAGAAGGACGGATCAGACCGCCATTGGGCCGGCTCGGGCAAGATCATCATCGAAGCCGATGCCGTCGAGGAGTATCTTCACGCCGTCGGCGCTCCCGAACTGGACAAGTCCCGCTTCGTTGTCTCGAATGAGATCAAGCCTGCGGATCCGTCCACGTTTCACCAACTGGAGAATGAGCCGCTCGAAGGGAATCGATGATTGCGATGTCGCCGGTTGCAGGCCTCCTTGTCGCATTGGATTTCCCGCTCGCGGGCCTGATACCCGGCTATACCGCCGGGGACTGGTCCTTCAGTGCCCGTTTGAGGACCTGGACGAGGTCGCCTGCGTTGGCGGCGGTTCGGTAGAATCGCTCGAACCAGTCGCCGAAGGGGTGGTCGTTGATCAAATAGGTCCAGGTGGATGATGGACCCCTGAGACCTTCCTTTTCCATGTCGATGCCATCACGCGTGATCTCGGCGGATTCGAACGTCTTGGCAATCGCGTCGTTGATCGTGTCGAGCAGGGTGCAGAAGGCCCTTCCCACCGTCACATGGAACGCGTCCAGCGGGCTGCCGCCGGCGGTGAGGTGAATGCCCTCGCGAACGTGGGCGACGTAGTCGAGGTAATCCGCCCAGCAGCGGTCCATATGGAACAGGGTGATCTGTGTCTCGACCCGGTCCAGGACGTCTTTGCCGACTTTCGCGAGCAGTCGCTCGTAGCGCTCGGGAGATCGTTCCGCGAGCAGTCGCGGCGAAGTGCGGCCCGTCAGCAGGTCCTGGCGGCGCGTGTGCAGGACCATTCGCTGGTGCTCGATCGCGTACGAGTACCGGTAGAGCGTCTTGCGGATCTCCAGGTTCTGGCCTTCGATCACGCGCTGCACGTGGGCGATCTCCTGGGTGACTTCGGGATCGTCCACAGACGCATCGCGCGAGCCTCCATCCCGCCGGGCGGCGATGGACTTGTCGATGCCGAATCGCTGGAACAGATCATCCTCGATGCTGATGAAGAACCGCGACGAGCCCGGATCGCCCTGGCGACCGGCCCGGCCGCGCAGTTGGTCGTCGATGCGCCGGCTCTCGTGCCGGTTCGTTCCGATCACGTACAGGCCGCCTAAGGCCGCGACCTCGTCGTGATATTGGCCTGCCTTGCCGCCCAGCCGGATGTCCGTGCCGCGTCCGGCCATGTTGGTCGAGATCGTCACGGCGCGGGGAGCGCCCGCCTCGGCGACGATCTCAGCCTCCAACTCGTCGTTGCGGGCGTTGAGGACCTGGCACGTCACGCCGTTGCGCCGCAGGGCTTCGGCCAGTTCGTCCGATTCCGCGACGCTGCACGTGCCCACGAGGATGGGCCGGCCCGTGGCGCGAACCTTCGCAATCTCCTCGCTGAGGGCTCTATGCTTTGCCTGGCGGCTGAGGAAGATGAGGTCCGAATCGTCGGTGCGTACGGAAGGGCGGTGGGACGGGATGACCACGACAGTCAGGCTGTAGAATTCGGTGAACTCCTCGGCGGCCGCCTGGGCGGTGGCGGTCATGCCGCAGAGCTTCGGATAGAGCCCCGCGAAGTGGATCAGCGTAATGGAGCCTCGAATCAGCCCTTCGGCCTGGATCGGCAGACCTTCCTTGGCCTCGACGGCGGCCTGAAGGCCGTGCGGCCAGTGCCGGTCCTGGACGACCCGCCCGGTGAACTCATCGACGATGGCGACCTTGCCCTCCCGCACGATGTAATCGGCGTCCCGGTCGAGCAGGACTTCCGCGTGGAGGGCCTGATAGAGCTGGCTCAGCAGCAGCATGTTCTCGGAGATA
>JBDKRX010000158.1:0-31369 GCA_039683175.1 Phycisphaerales bacterium | reverse complement strand
CCAGATTGACCCAGCCATCCATCGCCTCCTGCCAAGACTTCGATCCGTGTGCCCTCCATAGCACATCCTCTCCGAATCATCGGCTACGTCCTGCTCCCATCAGCAGTTAAGATGCGTTCGCCCTGGGGGATGCATCCGCGACTGTTGACAGGGCGGTCCCGAGAGGGTAACTTTGCGTGTTTTGATCGGCTTGGGCCCTCCCGATGCCACCAACGGCGTTGGGGACCTCTTCTATAAGGGTGTGCGACATGAAAGTATCCGTCAACTGGCTTCGCGACTACGTGGACATCGACCTTTCCGCCGACCCGACGCGCAGCGGCGCTGCGAGGCGGATCGCCGAGATCCTGATGAACCTGGGTCTGCCCTGCGAGGGGATCGAGCAGTCGGCCGACGACGCAGTGATCGACGTGGAGGTGACGAGCAACCGGGGCGATTGCCTCAGCCATATCGGGATCGCGCGGGAGCTGGCCGCCGCGACGGGCAAGACGCTCCGTCTGCCCGAGGTGAAGCTCCAGGAGATGGATCGTCCCGCGTCCGAGTTCGTGTCGGTGGAGATTCGCGAGCCCGCCGCGTGCGGACGGTACACCGCTCGGGTCATCGAGGGGGTCAAGATCGGCCCGTCGCCCGACTGGGTCGTGAAGCGTCTCGAAGCGGTCGGGATGCGAAGCGTCAACAACGTCGTGGATGCGACGAACTACGCGATGATGGAGACGGGCCAGCCGCCCCATGCGTTCGACTATGCGACCATCGGGGGCAGGCAGATCATCGTGCGAAAGGCCGCGCCGGGCGAGCAACTCGTCAGCATCGACGGGACGCAGTGCGAGTTGACGGGGCAGATGCTCGTGATCGCCGATGCGCAGCGGCCGGTGGCGCTGGCGGGCGTGATGGGCGGATTGAAGACGGAAGTGACGGACGCGACCACGACGATTCTCCTGGAGGACGCTTGGTTCGACCCGGTTACGATCCGCACGACCTCGCGGCGGCTGGCACTGCCCTCGGAGGCCTCGTTCCGGTTCGAGCGGATCGTGGACATCGAGCGGATCGAGTGGGCCTCGCAGCGGACGGCGCAGCTCATTGTGCAGTTCGCAGGCGGACGGATCGCCAGGGGCGTGGTGGACGCCTATCCGCGAAAGCCCCAGCCCAAGCAGGTCCGCATGCGACTGTCTCGTATGAGCAAGTTGCTCGGCATCGACGTGCCGCAGGATGCGGCGATGAAGATCCTTGCGGCGTTGCAGTTCGAGCCTCGCCTGGAGAACGGCGATATCGTCTGCACCTCGCCCACCTGGCGGAGCGACATCTCGCGGGAGGTGGACCTGGTCGAGGAGGTCGCCCGCGTGTACGGGTATGACAAGGTCGGGACCCGCCGACGGATTCAGATCGAGGCCAAGCCGGCCGACGCGAGACAGAAGCTCTCCCTGGCGGTGGGGACCTTCCTCAACGGCTGCGGCTACTATGAGACGGTGAACGTGACGTTCGTGGACCGGGCGGTGGCGGATCTCTTCGTCGTGCCGGGGGCGGGGCACCTGGCCGTCCGGGATGTCACGCGCAAGACCGGCAACCTGCTGCGTCAGACCCTGTTGACCTCGCTGCTGGAAGTGCTCAAGACGAACGTGAACGCGAAGAACTTGCCGTGCTGCATCTACGAGATGGCCGATACGTTCGTGCCGGCGGGCGTCCAGGACTCGCTGCCGCGGGAGCGAACGAAGGTGGCCCTGGTGACCGACGGCTCGCTGCGGCAGCTTCGCGGCGCCGCGGAGGGTCTCATCAAGAGCATCAACCGCACGGCGGACGTGCGATTCGAGCCTGCGGAATTCGTCTGGGCGCAGGTGGGGGCCCGCATCCTGGTGAACGGCCGTGAGATCGGCCAGGCGGGCGTCTTTTCGGATGCAATCCGTCAGACATTCGACTTCAAGGACGTCACGCCTTGCGGGGCCGAGCTGGACTTCGACGAGCTGATGTCCCTCAAGAGCGGTCCGATCAAGATTCGGACCATTCCTCGCTTCCCGGCCATCGATCGCGACCTGTCCATCCTCGTGCCCGAGCAGACGGCGTGGTCGCAGATCGCGCACGCGGTCGAGAGCGTTGCGCCCGCCGAGCTGGAGGAGACCCGGTTCGTGGACATCTACCGCGGCAAGGGAATCGCCCCCGGCAAAAAGAGCGTCACACTCTCGCTGCGTTTCCGCGACGAAGACGGAACGCTCACGCACGACGGGGTGGACCGTCACCAGGCAACCATCCTCGAAAGTCTGCGCAAAACGGTCGGCGCCGAGTTGCGGACGATGTAGGGACATCGTGCGGCGCCGGGCAGGGCACGGACGCGGCGCGATTTTCTACAGAGAAGGCGTGCCCGGAGCCGATAAGAAAAGGGACGAGCGCCTCGGTGGCAGGGCTCGTCGGTGTGATGTGTTGGGCTTATTTCCTTGACCGAGCGTCGAGGATGTGCTATATGTAGATTGCGGGCTGACCCCTGCAGTGTTCGTATCTAAGGCGTGTATTTGAAGGAACCGATACCCGTACTGAGGGCAATCAGGTCTTGACGGACCGAACATGCCTGCCCCGCAGGATCTTTGGACGCAAGCAACGATCTGCCCACTTGATAGTAATGGGTTCCCTTCAATCGCCCTTCTTACGGCACAGGTGGAGGTGAGCTGCATCAAAGAAAAAGGCCTGTTATCACACAGGCCTTTTTTCATTTCCTGCCGACACATTCTGCGGTCGAATTATCGGGCTGAGGGACATGGCACAACCTGCAAATCCTTGGTTCTTTTGGGGTTAAGCGAGATCGCCGAATTGCCGATGACAACGCAGGGCTTGCCCGCGTTCCGGCGGGGCCTTTGCAGATGGACGTTGGATAGTGAGGAGTACACATGCCGAGTGTTCGAAGTTTCACGGTCTTGCCGGCACTGCCTGAATCGTTGATGGAGTTGGATGTTCTTGCGAGGAATCTCGTCTGGTCGTGGAGCCCGCAGTTCATCGAGTTGTTCAAGAGGATCGATCCGGCCCTGTGGTCGGCGTGCGGGCACAATCCGGTGAAGCTGCTCGGCACGGTTTCGCAATCGCGGCTCGAAGTCCTGTCGCAGAACGAGGGCTTTCTCAACGAGCTGCGGCGCGCCTCGGAGTCGTTGCAGGAGTACCTGCGGGCATCGACCTGGTATGAGAAGGTGTGCAGCGACAACCCGGACGCGGTCATTGCATACTTCAGCGCCGAGTTCGGGCTGCACGAATGCCTGCCGATCTACGCGGGCGGGCTCGGCATCCTCGCGGGCGATCACCTCAAGAGCGCATCGGATCTCGGCATCCCGCTCGTGGGCATCGGTTTGATGTACCAGAAGGGCTACTTCCGCCAATACCTGAACGTCGACGGCTGGCAGCAGGAGGCCTATCACGAGAACGATCCGTTCAACATGCCGGTGGAACTCGTGCGGGAGCCGAGCGGTGAGCCCCTGACGATCGGCGTCGAGTATCCGGGCCGCCTGGTCCAGGCGCAGATCTGGTGCGTTACGGTGGGACGGATCAAGCTGTATCTGCTCGATACGAACATCCCGGCGAACTCCTCGGGCGATCGCATGATCACCAGCAGCCTCTATGGGGGCGACCGGGAGCTGCGAATTCGCCAGGAGATCCTACTGGGCATCGGGGGCTTGAGGGCATTGGCGGCGATGGGCATCACGCCTTCGGTCTGCCATATGAACGAGGGGCATGCGGCGTTCATGGCCCTCGAACGCATCCGCCAGGTCCGATGCACGACGAACATCGCCTTCGACGAGGCCGTCGAGGCCACGAAGTCGGGCAACGTCTTCACGACGCACACCATCGTCAAGGCCGGCCTCGATGAGTTCGAGGTGGACCTGATGGACAAGTACTTCGGCGGCTACTTCCCGCAGCTCGGCATCGATCGCAGGCAATTCCTCTCGTTGGGCAGAATCCTGCCGGACGATGAGAACGAGCCGTTCAAGATGCCTGTGCTGGCGATTAAGCTCAGCAGCTATCTCAACGGCGTCAGCAAACTGCACGGCCAGATCTCCCGCGAGGTCTGGGGCTCGCTCTGGCCGGGACTGCCGGCAAGAGAGGTCCCCATCGTCTCGATCACCAACGGCGTGCACCTCACGAGCTGGCTGTCGGATGAGGTGTCCTCGCTGTACGAGCGGTACATCGGACCGACGTGGTCGTCCACGGTCTACGACAAGTCCCTCTGGGAGCAGGTGGATCATATTCCCGACGAGGAGCTGTGGAGCGGGCACCAGCGATGCAAGGACCAGCTCATTGTCTTCGCACGCAAGCGGCTCATGGCGCAGATGGAACGCCGCGGCACCTGCCGGGGCGAGTTGCGCCGAGCGGAGGAGGTGCTCGATCCGAAGGCCCTCACCATCGGCTTCGCCCGACGGTTCGCGACCTACAAGCGCGGTGACCTGCTCATGCGGGACGCGGAGCGACTGGGCCAGTTGCTCAACGATTCCGAGCGGCCCGTGCAGATCATTTTCGCGGGCACGGCGCATCCGAAGGACAATGCGGGCAAGGAGATCATCCGGAACATCGCCCATTTCGCCTCCCAGGAGGCGGTTCGAAGGCGGATCGTCTTCCTGGAGGATTATGACATCGATGTCGCCCGGTTCCTTGTGCGCGGGGTGGACGTCTGGCTGAACAACCCGCGACGGCCGATGGAGGCCAGCGGCACCAGCGGCATGAAGGCCGCGGCCAACGGTGTCCTGAACCTCAGCACGCTCGACGGCTGGTGGTGCGAAGGCTATATCCCCGACGGCGGCTGGGTGATCGGCGCCGGCGAGAACTACGAGAACGTCGATTACCAGGACACCGTCGAATCCCAAGCCCTGTACAACGTGCTGGAAAACGAGATCGTGCCTCTGTTCTACAGTCGGTCGGCCGACGACCTGCCTCGCGGATGGATTCAGAGGATGAAGGCCTGCGTCAAGTGGGTGGCGCCGCGGTTCAACACACATCGGATGCTGGCCGAATACACCCGGCGGTTCTATTGTCCCGCCGCGACACGATATCACCATCTGGCCTCCGGCACGATGAACAAGGCCAAGGCGTTCGCCCGGTGGAAATCCGAGATGCGCCAGGCCTGGTCCCAGTTCTCGGTACGCGAAGTGACCATGAGCGCCGCCAACGGCAACGGCGGCGAGCAACTGAACCCTTGCCAGCCGCAACTCAAGGTGGGAACTGAACTTACCGTGCGAGCACTCGTCAACCTCGGACGCATCCAACCCAACGACGTCAGTGTCGAGCTCTATCACGGCCCGACGGATTCCTGGGGCAACATCCGGGAAGGAATGGCGATCGCGATGACCTACGAGCAGCGTGCGGGCGACAACGGCGAACACTGGTTCACCGGCCGGATGGAATGTCGTGCCACCGGGCAGCACGGCGTGGCTGTGAGGATCTTGCCCAATCACCCCGACCAGAGCAGCCCATTCGAGTTGGGCCTGATCCTGTGGGAGAGAAACTGAGCCATCTGCTATCGACTATTTGCGATTTACGATTGGGCTTCGCGACACCGCACGCGGATTGCCCCAAATAGCAAATCGTAAACGGCAGATGGCAGATTCTACCTCGTTTCTCGCTCGCTCATAAGTTCGTAGGCGGCTTCGGAGGAGGGTGCTTTTTCCAGGGCACTCTTGAAGTCCACGTCCAGCATGAGCCGGCTGATTCTCGCCAGTGCCTGAATGTGAGGGCCCGTCTGATCCTGCGGGGAAACCAGCAGGATGATGATGGACACCGGCTTGCCGTCCACGCTCTCGAAATCGATCGGGTTTGAGGCAACGCCCAGAGCCATCACCAGCTCCTTGACGGCGCCGCACTTGCCGTGCGGGATCGCGATGCCCGAGCCGATCCCGGTGCTCCGCGTCCGCTCGCGCGTGAAAACCGCGTCCAGGACCGTCTGGCGATTCTGGATCAGCTTGTTTTTGTCGAGAACGTCCACCAACTCCGTGATGGCCGCATCTTTGTCTTTGCCTTCCAACGGGACTTTAACACACGTTGGCTGAAGTATCTGCGTCAGAATCATCTCAAGAACGACCAAAGAAAGCCACACTGACTGTTTCGGAACAAGTGAGGGAGTATATCGGTGTGCAAACCCGCTGCCAAGTAATTTATTTCGCGAAATGAACAACGCGGATTCCTGCCGATATCATATGCATTGCGGCCTGCCGGCGGCCTGTTGCACGGGCCGTCCGAAACAGGCGGGTGCTGTGTTTGTGAACTGGAAGATGAACAACGACGACAACAGCAGAATCGAGAGGATTCGGGAACGGATCAAGGAGTTCCCGACGGGGCCCGGCCTGTACTTCATGAAGGGGCCCGACGACGTCGTGCTCTATATCGGCAAGGCCAAGAGCCTGCGATCCCGCGTCGCCAGCTACTTCCAGCCGAGCAGCAATCTCGAAGCTTCCCGCGGTCCGCACATCGCGGAGATGACCAACCGGGTCCACACGGTGGACTACCTCGAAGCCGAGAGCGAGGTTGATGCGATGCTCAAGGAGGCCCGGCTGATCAAGGACATCCGTCCGCCGTACAACATGGACCTGTTGGACGACAAGACGTTCCCGTACCTGGAGATCAAGGCCCGCGAGGATTTCCCGGGCGTCTACATCACCCGCAAGCCGCAGGAGAAGGGGACCCTGTTGTTCGGTCCGTTCACGAACGTCCGCGACCTGCGGGGGGTGCTCGTCGAGTTGCAGAAGATCTTCAAATTCCGCACATGCGGCCTGGAGATCGACGCCGAGGACCCGAAGCGTCGTTTCTTCCGCCCGTGTCTGCTGTACAGCATTCACCAATGCGTGGCTCCGTGCGGGGCCCGCATCGAGAAAGCCGAGTATCGCAGGATCGTCAAGGATCTCATCCGTTTCCTGCGCTCCAAGCGTTCCGCGGTGCTCCGCGAGATGTACGAGCAGATGACCGAGGCGTCGAAGAAGCTCGAGTACGAGCAGGCCGCGATGCTCCGCGACCGGATTCGCCTGATCGAGAGCCTGGACCAGCGGGGCACGTTGGACGAGCACGTTCAGCCGGAGGTCTTCGCCGCCGATCCGACCGAGGGACTCATCAAGCTCCGCGACATCCTCCAGACGCCCGGCCAGGTTCGCATCATCGAGGGTATGGATATCGCCAACATCAGCGGCGCCGAAGCGGTTGGTTCGCTCGTGAAATTCATCGACGGCCGGCCTTTCAAGAACGGCTATCGCCGATTCCGGATCAAGACCGTCAAAGGCATCGACGACTATGCGATGATCGCGGAGGTGGTCCGCCGTCGGTACAAGTACGCCCTGCGAGGCGAAGAGCTCTGGCCCGACCTGATCCTCATCGATGGGGGTCTGGGCCACCTGCACGCGGCGGAGACCGCACTGAAAGGCATGATCGCCGAAGCGATCGGGGCGGGAGAGTCGGATATGGAGATGCCGCACACGAAGATGGCCTCCATCGCCAAACGCGAGGAGGAGATCTACCTCCAGGGCGGCACGCAGCCCCTGAGGCTGCCCGCCAACTCGCCGGTCCGCAAGCTCCTGCAATACGTTCGCGACGAGGCCCATCGCTTCGCCCAGCACTACCACCACATCCTGCGCACGAAGAAGATGTTCAACGAAGATGCGTGAGAGTCTCTCCGTTGGGACGATACGCGGAGATTGCGGAGCCTCCCGGGTCGGACGAGAGGACAGGGACAAGGACCTTCATGGCATATCAGTGTGCCTGTTCAGCGAGATGCGTGTCGGTGGACGCGGGGCGGAACTCGCCGACGCGATAGGCCGGGAAGTAGTCTGTCTCAGGGATGTCTTTGGCCCGCACGATCTGGCCGTATGCTTCGTGGTTGAAGATGCGTCCGCAGAGATAGGCGGGCCTGGTCGTGGACGCCCACTTCCGCTTGAACAGGGCCATCCCGCTCTCGCTGTCGCCTTCGGTGCCTGCAAGGCCTCCAAAATCCACCCAACGGGCTTTGCCCAGGAAGTGTTGGATCGCCGCCCAGAAGATCGCATACAACACGTTCAGCTCGTAGCCCCGGGGACTGACCCCCAGCAGATGGCCATAGGCGACATCGCCTTGAACGTACCACGACGCCATCCCTTCGACGTGGTTCTCGCGCAGGGCTCGAAACAGGTGGAAACCCGGCACTGTCATCTGCACCGCGAAGGAGTCTCGCGAGAATCTGTGGATCCCTGAGAGTTGGTGCTTTTCGACCAGGTAGCCGTAGGTCCTCACCCACTCATCGAGATATTCCGCGGGATTGGAGCACAGTTCCACGGTCAGATGCCGCAGGGCGGCGTTGATGGCTTGCCTTGTTTTCCTCTTGATGACCTTCTGCAGGTCGCACTGCAAGTCGAGAACGTAATGCTCCTTGAACGCAAGGAACTTGTCCGGAAAGCACTCGGCCAGACTGTCCGGCGTGTGTCCGCCGAAGGGGTCGGGCACGAGGCAGATGGATACCAGATCCGAAGCCAGATCATCGAGGTCGGCCTTCAGGCCGGACCAGTCCTGGCACGCGAACAGGGGGTAGCACCCCATGGCGTCCCGGTACGGCGAATCCGGAATCGGCCGTTCGAGGACCCAGCCCCCACTGCGCGGCAGTTCCCGGGGCGTGCCGTATGCCGCCAGCGACTTGGCATAGTCAGGATGGACATAACCTGTCAACATAGCATCTCAGTATATATGTCGGCCGAGTACAAAGGCCACATTATCCGATCGCACGGCGGGTGCAACACATTCTTGTGTCGTGGTCTGATAATCCACCCCCTGGCCATGTGAGTCAGCCGTGACTTTGGACGGGGCTGTGGTATACTGTCGGGCTGTGGCCGCTGGAGATGCCCGGGAACGGGCGTTCGGCCGGCAGTCGGGTCGTGTTGCATGGAATCGAAGGGAGGTTGGAACGATGCTCTGCAGAAGTCTTGGGATTGTCGCTGTGATTTGCCTGACAGTTGGGTCGCTCGGGGCGGCACAGGACGGCGCGCCGTTTCGAATCGGAATCATTGGACTGGATACCTCGCACGTCACGGCGTTCACCGAGCTGCTCCACGATCCCGCGAGGAACTACGGCTGCAAGGTGGTGGCAGGTTATCCCGGGGGCTCGCCGGACATCGAGTCATCCATCGGCCGGGTGCCCGAGTACACGAGGACCCTCAAGGAGAAGTTCGGCGTCGAAATCGTCGCCAGCATCGAGGATCTGTGCAGCAAGGTGGACGGCGTCCTGCTGGAGAGCGTGGACGGCCGGCCGCACCTGGAACAGGTCAAGCCGGTGATCGCGGCGAAGAAGCCGGTGTTCATCGACAAGCCGATGGCAGGTAGTCTGGCCGATGGCTTGGAGATCTTCCGGCTGGCGAAGGAGAACAACGTGCCCTGTTGGTCGAGCTCTTCGCTGCGATTCGGCCCGAGCATCGCGGGTATGAAGAACCGCGAGGATATCGGCCAGGTCCTTGGCTGCGATGCCTTCAGCCCGTGCAGTCTGGATGAGCATCACCCCGATCTATACTGGTACGGTATCCACGGCGTGGAGATTCTCTTCACGATCATGGGGCCGGGCTGCCAGACGGTCCAGCGGGCCCAGACGAAGGACTACGAGCTGGTCGTCGGCGTCTGGAAGGATGGGCGGATCGGCACGTTCCGCGGCCTGCGAGCGGGCAAACACGATTACGGCGCCCTGGTCTACGGGTCGAAGGGAATCGCTCGCAGCGAAAAGGGCTATGAGGGCTACGGCCATCTGGTCAATGAGATCGTGAAGTTCTTCAAGACAGGTCAGGTCCCCATTTCGCCCGACGAGACCATCGAGATCCTCGCCTTCATGACCGCGGCGGACAAGTCCAAGGCCCTCAACGGCGCGAAGGTCGAGATCGCCGCGGTCCTCGAAGAGGCAAAGAAGCAGAACGAAGCCAGGAACTGAAGAGAGAAATCCGAATACCGAAGTTCGAAATCCGAAACAAACTCGAATCACCGAAATCCAAGATTCAAAACGACGCCACCGGCCCGCGCCTGTGTTTTCGTCATTTGGATCTTGGCTTTTGGGCTTGTTTCGCATTTCGAGTTTGGGATTTCGTGCTTAAAGACCCTCGTCGTCAGACTTCCTCGGGGATCACCCAGGGCTCGCGATAGGTCCGTTTCAAGTGTTTGTTGGCTTCGGGAGCGTCGACGAACGTCTCGGTCTTCGGATCGAATCGGAGCTTCTGGTTGCCGACGAAGCCGGAGATGTTGGCCATGTGACACAGCAGTGCCGAATAATGTCCCTGCTCCACGTCGGCGTTGGGCTGCTGCCTCGTGCGGATACACTGGATGAAGTTGTCCTGGTGCCACTTGTCGCCTTGCCGGCCGAAACGGGACTCGATGACCTTGTCGTCGGAGTCGAAGATCTGCCAGCCGCCGCCGTGACGGCCGGCGTACATGAAGCCCTTCGTTCCGAGGACTTCGATCCGCGTCGCGCAGAACGGCCACTCGGGGAACAGGTCGCCGTCGCGGATGTTCATTGCGATCTTCTTCATATAGGGCATCCAGAGTCCGGCCTCGAAGACGAGCGTGAAGTCGCCATATTCATAGAGGGCGATCTGCGTGTCCGGGATCGTTCGGCCGTCGCGGAGGGCCTTGACGCCGCCTGTGTAGGCAATGGTGTCGGGGTAGGGCTTGTCGCCGAAGAGCATTCGGGCGAGGTCAAGCTGGTGGATCGCGTCGCCCGGGATCGGGCCGCAGCTATACTCCCACTGGTTGAGCCAGGATCTCTTTGGATTGTAGGGCAGCTTCGGCGCCGGGCCGCACCACAGGTCGTAGTCGAACCCGTCGGGGACGGGCTGCTCGGGGCCCTCGCCCATCATGCCATGCTGCATCATGTTGAAGACGCGGATCATGTGCACGTCGCCGAGCTTGCCGCTGCGGATCTGCTCGACGGCCTCCATGGCGTAGGGGGCGCTTCGCGTCTGCATGCCGACCTGGACGACCCGCTTGTACTTGCGGGCGGCCTCGATCATCTTGCGTCCCTCCCAGACATTGTGGGCGAGCGGCTTCTCCACGTAGACATCCTTGCCGGCCTGGCAGGCCAGGATCGTGCCCAGCGCGTGCCAGTGGTCCGGCGTGGCGTTGAGCATGGCGTCGACGTTCTTGTCGTCGAGAATTCGCCGGAAATCCTGCGCCGTTTGCGGGGCCTTGCCCTGGGCCTGCTCGATGGCTTGCTTCGCGGGCCCGAGCCGCCTGCTGTCGGGGTCGCAGAGCCAGGCGATCTCGACATCCGGCCGGGCGGCGAACATCTGGGCCACCTGCCGACCCCGGCCTCCCACGCCCATGACGCCGAGGACGACCTTGTCGTTGGCGGCGCGACTGGTTCGCTGCGGCAGCACGGCGGCCATCGCCGCTGCGCCCAATGAACCCTTCAGAAACGCTCTGCGATTCACGGATTCCATGCTCTTCTCCTTAGTTACGACCTGCCGGCCGCTTGTCCTCGACCTGCTGTTTTGCCTGGATCATGTTGTCCTGCAAGTGTACCGGTCCCACGTTCTCCTCGATGAGAATCCCCACGGTTGGTTCTTCCTTCGTGTCCGTTCGAGCGTCGCGAATCGCATTGTTCACGAAGGCCAGGTCGTTGACCTCGCCGCGAATGCGGATCTCGGGACCGCCGTTGTTCTCGATCTTGTTGTCTTCGAAGCGATTGCGGTGGGGGGCCATGCCGACCGATTCGTTGCGAAAGAACAAGCCGTTCTGCTCGTTCAGGCGGGACGTGTTGCGGCGGAACAGGTTGTCGGAATCCTTGTGCCCGATGGAGATGCCGAACTGGCCGTTCTCTTCCAGCAGGTTGTCCTCGAACAGCCCGTGGCGGACCCGCCAGCACAGGAACAGGCCGTCTGTTCCGTTGCGACGGGCGACGCAGTGCCGGATCGTCGGCCGCTGCGAGCCGCTGCCGGGGTGAAGTCCCAGGGCGGCATTCTCCTCGCAGAGGCAGTCCACGACGGTGACATCGTTGGACTGCTGGAAGCTGATGCCGTCGCCGTTGTAGTTGCGGACGAGGCAGCCGCTGATGACGGTTCCGAACGCCCGATAGAGAAAGATGCCTGCGCCGCGACATCCGTTGAGCGGGACGTTCTCCTGTTTATTCCCATCGATGAGAAGGTCCTCGATCCGCACGCCCTCGGTATTGTACGCGCTGACGACCGGGAACACGGTGGCGGCTTTGCCGTCGTTGTCCACCATGCAGTCGGCCATGAGGGATTTGTCGATGGCGAAGGTGTTGCCGGTTCGCCCGGTGACGCGGGCGACGGTCGTATGGAAACCGCCGGCACCTCTGTCCCAGACGGCCACGCCGCAACCAACCGCGAATCCGTTGGGGTCGCGGATCGTGATCTGTTCCTCGCCGAAGTCGCCGTCGAGAGCGAGGGCCGAGACGACGCCGGCCGCCTTTCGCAAGACGGTCTTGCCCTTGACCCCGCGAACGGTCACGTTCGAGCGAAGGTGCAGCGAATCGTACATGAGATACTCGCCCTCGCCGATCTCGACGGTTCCGCCTCCGAGCGCGGCGATGTAATCGACCGCCGCCTGCAGGATGCGATTGTCGGCGCCGGTCAGTTCCGCGTTGCGGGCCCCCACGGTGATGTGCGGGAGCCGGGCCATCCGGGAGTGCATGGCTTTGGGTAGTTGCCGTTCCTGTGGCGTGGGGGACAAATTCGGCGCCGGGCCCGCTGCCCGGAGCGGGGACGTGACAATGAGAGCGATTGCCAGAGCCGAGGTGACGGTTGCGTATGTCATGGGACAACTCCTGAAAGGTCGTCTGCCGATTGTTCCGGCAACAAGGCCAATGTGATTATGAAAGCGTCCCACGCGAATGTCAATCGGGAATGGTCGCTTGACATTTCCATCGACTTGCGGTAGAGGTGACAATGGGTTTAGCCGGGAGATCATTCGACTATGGTTGATTTGTCGCATGTGGATGAAGGCGGGTTGGAGGAATTGCTCAGCGAGCCTGCTGCCGGGACGCGCGAGACGCTGGCCCAGGCGCCGGGCGATGTGGCGGTCCTGGGGGCCGGCGGCAAGATGGGTCCCACGCTGGCGATGATGGTCAAGAAGGCGGCGCCGCAGAAGACCGTGTACGCGGTCTCCCGCTTCAGTGACATGCGGGTCCGAGAGCGACTCGCTGCCCAAGGCGTCGAGATCGTCGAGGCCGATCTGCTGGATGAATCGGCCTACGCCCGGCTGCCCGAGGTGCCGACGGTCCTCTATCTGGCCGGCATGAAATTCGGCGCCACGGGCAATCAGCCGCTGACCTGGGCGATGAACGCCTACGTGCCCGCGCTCGTCGCCCGACAGTACAATCGGTCGCGGATCGTCGCCCTCTCGACGGGCAACGTCTACCCGTTTGTCGATCCACGCAGCGGCGGGGCGAGGGAGAAGGATGTTCCGGGCCCGGTCGGCGAGTACGCCCAGTCCTGTCTCGCACGGGAGCGAATCTTCGAGTACTTCTCCGCGTGTTTCAGCGCCCCCGTAACCCTGATCCGGCTCAACTACGCGAACGAGCCGCGATACGGCATTCTCGTCGATCTGACGCTCAAAATCCTGCACGATGAGCCGATCGATCTGACGATGGGCGCGATCAACCTGATCTGGCAGGGCGATGCCAACAACTATATCATCCAGGCCCTGAGCCTTGCCGCGAGCCCGCCCGCCATTCTAAACGTCACGGGGCCGGAAACTCTCAGGGTTCGCGATGTTGCCCAGCGGATCGGCGGCGTCCTGGGCAAAGAGCCTCGATTCACCTCCCAGGAGGCGGTCACCGCGCTGCTGTCGAACGCGTCGGAGTGCGTCGAACGATTCGGGAAGCCGACCGTGAGTCTGGACGAGATGATCGGCCTGATCGTATCCTGGGTGGCGGCCGGCCGGCCGGTCCTGAACAAACCCACGAAATACAGCGTCCGTGACGGCCGATTCTGAAAGGGCTTTCGATGATCGGGCCGAGCGTCTTCGAGAAGTTGCGGCAGGGCTGTGTAATCCCGGCCCACCCACTGGCCTTGACGCCACAAAACAAGCTGGACGAGCGTCATCAGAGGGCGTTGACACGCTACTATCTGGCGGCCGGAGCGGGGGGGCTGGCCGTGGGCGTCCACACGACCCAGTTCGCCATCCACGATCCGAAGGTGGGCCTGTACAGGCCTGTGCTGGAGCTGGCGATTCGGACTGCCTCGGAGTTCGCGGCAGCCGAGCAGCCGATCCTGATCGCGGGTCTGGTGGGCGGCACCGCCCAAGCCCTGAGCGAGGCGAAGCTCGCGGCCGATCTCGGATATCACCTGGGCCTGCTCTCGCTGACGGCGCTGCGGGGACGATCCGTCGACGACCTCATCAACCATGCCCGGCAAGTTGCGGAGGTCATCCCGATCATGGGGTTCTACCTCCAGAGCACGATCAGCGGGATGACGCTGTCCAAGGAGTTCTGGTCCCGGCTCGTGCAGATCCCGAACGTGCGGGCGATCAAGATCGCTCCGTTCAACCGGTATCAGACGCTGGATGTTCTGGAGGCGGTCGCACAGTCCGGCCGGCAGGACGAGATCGCTCTATACACCGGCAACGACGACAACATCGTGATCGACCTGGCCACCCGATATGTGTTCCGGACCGGGCAGGGCGACGTTGCCTTGTCCCTGGCGGGGGGGCTGCTGGGCCAGTGGGCCTGCTGGACTAGGCGGGCGATCGAGCACCTGGACCGGATCAAGAGAATTCGCAACGCCGGAGGCGATGTCCCGATGGAGATCCTCACGCTGGCGAGCCAAATGACGCTGGCGAACAAGGCGATTTTCGATGCCGACCATGCCTTTGCAGGCTGCATCCCGGGCATTTCCTACGTCCTGCAGCGTCAGGGTCTCATGGCCCATATCGGCATGCTGGACCCGGCCGACCGCCTCTCGCCGGGGCAGGCCGAGCAGATCGACCAGATCGTGCGCCAGTACCCCCATCTGACCGACGACAGATTCGTCAGAGAGAACCTGGACACCTGGCTTGTCCCGTAGGGTGCGTGCCACGCACCACGCAATTGATAAGGAGAAGGTTCATGGGCAAAGAGATTCTTCGGGTTGGCAGTGTACTGGCTCTGTTGTTGATTGGTGTCGTATCTGCGGCGACCCCGCCGGCGCCGTTCGGTCCGGTTCCGTCCCCAGGCCAGTTGCGCTGGCATGAGATGGAGTATTACGGCTTCCTGCATTTCACCGTGAACACGTTCACCGACAAGGAATGGGGCTACGGCGACGAGGACCCGAGCATCTTCAATCCGACGCAAATGGACGTGCGACAGTGGGCTCGTGTCGCCCACGACGCCGGCATGAAGGGACTGATCATCACGGCCAAGCACCACGACGGCTTCTGCCTCTGGCCTAGCGTCTACACCGAGCATTCGGTCAAGCATTCGCCCTGGAAAGGCGGTCAGGGCGACGTCGTGGGCGAAGTGGCCGCCGCCTGCCGGGAGTATGGCTTGCGCATGGGGGTGTACCTGTCGCCCTGGGACCGCAACAGTGCCGTCTACGGAACGCCGGAATACCTGACGTATTACCGCAATCAGTTGCGCGAATTGCTGACCCGGTACGGCGACATCTTCGAAGTCTGGTATGACGGCGCCAACGGCGGCGACGGCTACTACGGCGGCGCCCGCGAACGCCGGCAGATCGACAACAAGACCTACTATCGCTGGCCCGAAGTGCACACGATTGTGCGCGAATTGCAGCCGCTGGCGGTGATGTTCAGCGACGCCGGACCCGACGTTCGCTGGGTCGGCAACGAACGTGGCTTCGGCAACGAGACCAACTACGCGACGCTCAAACGCGACGAACTGTACCCGGGCACGCCACGGTATGGCGAACTGCCCCAGGGCCATCGCGACGGGAACTACTGGGTGCCGGCCGAGGCCGATGTCTCCATCCGTCCGGGTTGGTTCTACCATGCCAAGGAGGACGACCGCGTCAAGTCGCTCGACGACCTGCTGGAGATCTACTACGCCAGCGTGGGTAGGGGCTGCAACCTGCTGTTGAATGTCCCGCCGGATCGTCGCGGCCTGATCCATGAGAACGACGTCGCCCGCCTGATGGAGTTCCGCAAGGTCCTCGATCAGACGTTCGGCAAGGATCTCGCCAAGGGCAGAGCGGCCCAGGCCTCCGATGTCCGCGGCGGCGATCAGCAGTTCGCAGCGGCCAGGCTCACCGATGGCGACCGCGCTACGTACTGGGCCACTGACGACGAAGTCCGCGAGGCCGAAGCCACGGTGGACCTGGGCGAACCCACGTCGTTCAACCGGGCCCGCGTCCAGGAGCCCATCGCGCTGGGCCAGCGAGTTGAAGGCTTCGTGCTCGAAGCCCGCGTGGAAGGGGCTTGGAAGAGGGTGGCCGAGGGAACGACCATCGGGCCTCGTCGCATCCTGCGGTTCGACGGCGTCGTCGCCGACGGTGTCCGTCTGCGCGTCACGAGTTCCCGTGCCTGCCCGACGATCTCGACGCTGGAACTCTACCAGGCGCCGGCCAAGTAGTCTTGAGAAAGGGCCTGCATCGGATTGACGCGCGATACTCCGACGCCATAGAGTCCGCAGTACCCACATTGGCCGAAAGAAACGAAAGAAAGCGAGAAGACCCCGCTCCGCCGGTCCCTACCGCCCTCGGCCTTCGGTCCTCCGTCCTCTGACCCCGGCGTCCCTGCGGTTCCGCTGATGGTGCAGGCTCCGACGTTGTACACGGGGGCTCCTTGGCCTCTTCCCGGGCCGGCAGGGTCTTCTCTTCCAGGCTCAGACTCAGGATTCCCGGGGTGAACGCACATGTCTTGAGGAAACCACGGCGGTTTCGATACGCCGCGCGCATATCTTTCTCCCGATTGCGTCAATTCTTGCGACCTGTGCCATTGTATCCGGGCTGCGATCCCGGGTGGGAAGGAAATTTAGCGATGGGGGACTTGACGACAGGGGGATTCCGTCTATGCTGATGCCTTTCATCACGCCTTGAACTGAAGGAGTATTGATCGTGCAGGGAAGTACGTCTGCCGGACAATTCGTTTTCGAACCGGGGACCGCCGAGGCGATCCCGAGCGTGCTCTACGACGAGCACATCAAGCTCACGGGCAAGTCCCATATCGCGGCTTTTGCAGGCTATCTGATGCCCTTGTGGTATTCCTCGATTGCCGAGGAGCACCGGGCGGTCCGCGAACGAGCCGGCCTGTTCGATTGCACGCACATGGGCGTTTTGGAGGCTGAGGGGCCGGATGCCAGCACCTTCCTGGAGATCGTCAGCACGAACCGGGTCCAGGACCTGAAGGTCGGCCGGGCCAAGTACGGCTACATTCTTGACGCCGCCGGAAACGTGCTGGACGATATTATCGTTTACCGCCGGGGCGAAACCCGCTTCATGGTCGTCGTCAACGCGTGCAACGAGCCCAAGATCAAGTGCTACCTGCGCGAGTTGCAGGCTGGCCGAGCTGTCGTCGATACGGGCAAGTCCCCCTGGAAGGCGAAGTTGCCCGCCTTGAAAGTCTCGATTCGCGATATGCGAGACCCGAAGCGGCCCAAGGATCGCCGTGCGGACCTCGCCTTGCAGGGTCCGGCCTCCTTCGACACCCTGGCCAAGTTGACCGATGCTTCCACCATCAAGCGAATCTCCGAGCTCAAGAGCTTTGGCTTGACCGAGGAGCGCCTGGGCGGGATCGATTGCCTGATCTGCCGGACGGGGTATACCGGATCGAACGTGGGGGCAGAGTTGCTCGTCGATCCATCCCAGGCGGCTCGCCTGTGGAATCTGATCCTCGAAGCCGGCAAACCGTTGGGCGTCCTGCCCTGTGGCCTGGGGTCCCGCGACAGCCTGCGGATCGAAGCGGGTCTGCCGCTCTACGGGCATGAACTGGCCGGCAAGTACAACCTGTCGCCGTTCGAGGCCGGCTATGGCTGGGCGGTCAAGCTGGACAAGGAGTTCTTCATCGGTCAGGCCGCAATGCGGTGTGTGGCCGAGACGTATGACATGGAAATCGCTCGGATCGAGCTGCCCGGCACACGGGGCGTCCGCCCGATCCGGCAGGACGATCCTCTGCTCAACGAGCAGGGCGAGTGCGTCGGCTGGGTGCTCAGCGCCGCGAAGGTGGAAGAGAGACAGGTCGCACTGGTCTATATCGACCGCAAGGCCGCGCGGGAAGGCACGAAGCTGGGCGTCTACTACTTGGCCCGCAGCGCCAGCCAGGCCGAGCAGGGTCGCAAGCAGGCCGTGGAGAAGGGGCAGAAACTCGACGCGGACCTCGCCGGGACGGTGGTGAGCCGGTTCGCGAAATTCTGAGAGAAGTGGCATGGGCTTCCTGCCCACGAATTACGGATCACGGGCAAGATGCCTGTGTTACTGAGGAGATGAGTATGGCGGTTGCACAAGGGTTGTACTACACGAAGGACCATGAGTGGGCGAAGGTGGACGGCGACACCGCCACCGTGGGAATCACGGACTATGCCCAGGAGCAGTTGGGCGAGGTCGTGTTCGTCGAGTTGCCCAAGGTGGGCAAGGACTTCGGCGTGCACAAGGAACTGGCGGTGGTCGAGAGTTCGAAGGCCGCCAGCGACGTGTATTGTCCCGTCGCGGGCAAGGTCACCGAGGTCAATTCCGAGCTGGACACCCAGCCGGAGCTGATCAACAAGGACTGCTACGGCGACGGCTGGATCTGCAAACTCAAGATCACCGACAAGAAGTCGCTGGGTGCCCTGATGGACGCGAAGAAGTACGAAGAATACTTGAAGACGCTCTGAGTGGTGAGGAGCGTCTGAAATTCGAATATCGAAATCCGAAACTCGAAACAAGCACGAATGACCGAAATCCAAATTCCAAAACGTCCCTGCCGGCAGGCGGCAGCGTTTTTGTCATTTGGGTTTCCGGAATTTGGATTTGTTTCGGATGTCGATATTCGGATTTCGGATTTGGTCTTTTTGAGAGCATAGATATGGAATTCATTCCCCACACCGCCGAGCAGCGCAAGGAGATGCTTGCCGCGATCGGCTTGACGATGGACGACTTGTTCGGCGATATCCCGCCGGGCCTGATGGCCAAGTCGTTCAATCTGCCGCATGGACTCAGTGAGCAGGAGGTCCGCGATCGGTTGGCCGATCTGGCGGGCAAGAACTCGATCGATCTGACGCTCTTTCTGGGCGGCGGGTTCTACGACCACTTCATCCCGTCGGCGGTCTACTCGATCATCTCGCGAAGCGAGTTCTACACCGCCTATACGCCGTACCAGCCGGAGATCTCGCAGGGAACGCTCCAGGCGATCTACGAGTTCCAGTCGGCGATCTGCCGGCTCACGGAGATGGAAGTGTCCAACGCCTCGCTCTACGACGGCGGCACCGCCCTCTACGAGGCGATGATGATGGCCCTCCGCACCACGGACCGCAACAAGATCATCGTGGACGACAGCGTCAATCCGATCTACCGGGTCATGCTGCACTCGTACACGCGAAACCTGAAGATCGATCTTGAAGAGGCGCACTGCGAGGACGGCCTCGCGAACCGGTCTGATATTCTGGCCCGGCTGGACGATCAGACCGCCGCGGTTGTTCTGCAGAATCCGAACTTCTTCGGCTGCATCGACGATTTCGCTGACATTGCCCAAGCGGCGCACGAGAAGGGGGCTTTGCTGATCGTGTCGTGCTACCCGATCTCGCTCGGGATACTGAAGACCCCTGGTGCGATGGGCGCGGATATCGTCACGGGCGAGGGCCAGAGCCTCGGAATCCCGATGTCGTTCGGCGGGCCGTACCTGGGCTTTATGTCCTCGCGGAAACAGTACGTGCGGAAGATGCCCGGCCGGATCGTGGGCGAGACCGTGGACCGACAAGGCCAGCGTGCGTTCGTCCTGACCCTCCAGGCCCGCGAGCAGCATATCCGCCGGGAAAAGGCCACATCGAATATCTGCTCCAACGAAGCCTTGTGTGCCCTGACGGCGCTGACGTACCTGTCGCTGTTGGGCAGGCAGGGCTTGAAGGAGACCGCGCAGCGGTGCGCCGACAAGGCCAGCTACGCCTATCAGCGTCTGACCGCGATACCGGGGGTCAAGCCGCACTTTTTGGCGAAGTGGTTCTTCAACGAGTTTGTGCTGGATTTGCCCTGCGAGGCGGCGGATGTGGTCGCCAAGCTGATCGAGCGGGGCTTCGCGGCGGGGTTCCCGCTGAGCCGCTACTACAAGGGCATGGAGAACTCGCTGCTGATCTGTGTCACCGAGAAACGAACGAAGCAGGAAATCGGCATGTTGGCCGAGGCGCTGGAGAGTGTCCTGTGAAGCTGATCTATGAGAAGAGTGTTCCCGGGCGGACCGGGGTGTTGCCTGGGCCGAGCGACGTGCCCGAGACGATCCACATCCGAAAGAGTCTGCTCCGCGAGCGATGTGCGGCCATGCCCGAACTGAGCGAGCTGGACGTGATCCGGCACTTCACCGAGCTGTCCCGCCGGAATTTCGGCGTCGATACGAATTTCTACCCGCTGGGCTCGTGCACGATGAAGTACAACCCGAAGGTGTGCGAGCGAATCGCCGCCTACCCGGGCTTTGCGCACCTGCACCCGCTGCTGCCGCAGTTGCGGATGGGCGGCATGCTCACGCAGGGCGCCCTGGCGATCCTCTACGAGATGGACCTCCTGCTCCGCGAGATCACCGGTATGGCGGGCTTCACGATGCAGCCCATGGCCGGTGCGCACGGCGAGCTGACCGGCATGATGATCATGGCCGCCTATCATCGCGACAAGGGCAACAAGAAGAGCATTGTGCTGGCCCCCGACAGCGCCCACGGCACGAATCCCGCCAGCGCCGCGATTGCCGGCTTTCGGGTGGTATCGATCTCGAGCAAGGAAGACGGCAACATGGACCTCGACGCCCTCAAGGCTGCTCTCAACGACGACGTCGCCGGTATCATGCTCACCAGTCCCAACACGTTGGGCCTGTTCGATTCGCAGATCAAGGATATCTGCGACCTGATCCATAGCGTGGATGGCTTGGCCTACTACGACGGCGCAAACCTCAATGCCATCGTGGGCAAGGCCCGGCCGGGCGATTTCGGCTTCGACATTGTGCACCTGAACCTGCACAAGACCTTCGCCACCCCTCACGGCGGCGGGGGCCCCGGTGCCGGACCCGTCGGCGTGAAGGAGAAACTGCTGCCCTTCCTGCCGATCTCGATTGTGGTCAAACGCAATGACGGCACCTACGCCCTCGAATACGACCGCCCGAAATCCATCGGCTACATCGCGCCATTCTACGGGAACTTCGGGATCATCCTGCGGGCCTACGTCTACACGCTCATGCTGGGCGGCGAGGGCCTTCGCCACGTCGCAGAGACCGCGGTACTGAATGCCAACTACATCCGCGCCAGGCTCCGCAAGCACTATCAGCCCGCCGTAGATCGCGTCTGCAAGCACGAGTGCGTCTTCACGACGACGGAGAAGATGGCCGAAAACGGCGTCCACGCGTTGGACATCGCCAAGGCCCTGATCGACATGGGTTTCCACCCACCGACGATCTACTTCCCGACGACGGTGAAAGAGGCCATGATGATCGAGCCGACGGAAACCGAGAGCAAGGAAACCATCGACGCCTTCATCGACGCGATGATCGAGATTGCAGGCATGGTGGAGAAGAACCCGGAGAAGCTCAAGGCAGCCCCAACCAAGGCCCCGATCTCCAGGCCGGACGAGGTCGCGGCGGCCAAGAATCTCAATATCGCGTGCCTGTGACACTGATGCCACAAGGCGTCTCCGAGAGGGAGGGCCGGTGGTCTGATGCGAGGGGTGCTGCTATGCGCTCTTGTGTTGCTGCGAAGCGTACCAATCGATGAGCCGTCGAATCATCTTCTGATACGACGTGTGGTGTTCCTTGGCCTTTCTTTTGAAGAAATCCACGCTGGATTTGTTCAGGGAAATCGTGATCTTGACATTTTCCTCCTTCAGCACCAACTGCTCCGGCCGGGGAAGAAAGTCTTTGACAACCGCCAATTCCCCCATCGGTTCATCACTATACCTTATTCTGCTGCTCATATATCTTCCTGCCTTTTCTCCAGTAGCCTGCACCGTAGATGCGGATGGTGTTCCCGCGATAGGTGAACCTCACGGTCATGATGCCATCGCCGACGTGACCGATACAATAGAAACGATCTTCCTCCCCGCTGTGGCGAATATCCTCGAGGACAACGCGTCTCGGATCGAGAAACGCGTGTTGAGCCGCTGCAAAGGAGACGCCGTGCCTGTATTCGTTCTCCTTGTTCTTCTCGTCATCCCATTCAAAAGAGACTGTCTTCATGTCTGCATGTTACCGAAAGGGAGACATACAGGCAATACGTTCATATGGCAATTAATATGGCACATTTGCTGGCTTAGGTCAAGGAGAGGCTCGCCTCTTCGGAAATTGCAGGGGGCCCGCTCAGATTCGTGATTGTCCGAGGAGCTTGGCCGCCCAGTTGTGGGCTCGCTCGATCTCGCCGTCGAGCAGGAGGTTGGGGTTGCCGGTTTTCTGCGGGTCTTTCGTTTGGACGAAAAAGGTTTCCGGCTTGGTGGCGGGGTTGCCTCCCAGGCGGGCGAGTTGGCGGAGCAACTTCGGCGAGGCCCGCAGGTGTCTGAGTGGCCAGAGCTTCACCGTGGTGTCGAAGGCAGCCACGGATTTGCCCGCCAGAATCCCCAGAGGCAGTGTCTCCAGCACGGTACGAACCGCCGGCGGCAGCGAGAAGGCATGTGTCGGACTGCCCATCACGACCAGATCGACTCCCTCGAAGTCGGCGGGCGTGAGTTGGTCGGTGCCGATCACGCGAGCATCGCCGGCTTGTCTTAGCGTCTCGGATATGGCTTCGGCCAGCTTGCGGGTATTCCCGAATTTGGAGAAGTATACGGCCAGTGTTCTCATGATACGTGTCTCCAAGCCATGCAGCGACAATACGCTTGTACTACTTGCTGGACGTCATCTCTGGATAGCGTGCGAGCATCTCAAGGAGCTGGTCCGGGATCAGGGAAAGCATGGGCGTGTGCCGCATAGTGTAGTAGATCAGCCACTCGTTCACATCCGCGTCGTAGTCGGTGAAGTACCGGTTCAGCACCCCCGTGTGCGGTGTGTTGATGCTGACCATCCGGACCGGCGTCTGGGGGCCGAAGTCGAGGTCCTTCAATCGAACAATCCGGGTTTCTTTGCATCGCTCGGTCTTGTAGTGGATTTCGAGGTCTTTGAGGTCGTACACGATGCTCCACTTCGTCGCCTGGCCCTGGCGAACGGCGGCCAGCGTGCCGAACGCGTACTCGATTGCGGATTGGCCTGAACCGTTGGGTTGATACGCCTTGAGCCGGTCGGCAGCGATGGCGAAACGATCCAGGGAATTCTGCGAACCCTGGCGGATTGGCTTGGTTCCGCCGAAACCTTCGTGCTGCGCGAGGAATGCGAGGGATGTATCGCACGTATCGTTTGTAATGAGTTTGTGGGGGAGTTCCTCGCCCGTGTGGCAGACCATCTTGCCGTCGATGAACTCCACAACCGCGGCGCCGCCCTCGGCGTCGCAGACGAAGAAATGGATCGGCATCGGCATCGCCGGCGAGATCCGAATCGCTTTGTCGCTGGCAATGACCTCGCCGACGGTCCGGCTGTTGTCGAGCTGATACTGGACCCAGGCTGTCACGGCGGGGCGCTCGTCCGGCGCAGGGTTCCGCGTGGTTGGGAGCATGAGGGTTTCCACGACCAGACCGGCCTCATTGATGCCGCCATTGGGCATCTCGCGGCCATACTGGTTGAACGTAACGCTGCCGTACTTGGAGACCCACTCGGCGGTCTTGTCCGTGGGATCGAGCAATAACGCCCGCTTGGCGATGCCTTTCTTATTGGCGATGAGCAGGCCCTGGTCGAGGGTCCAATCGTAATTCTTGCCGGCGAACAGGCCTTCCTGGAGAAACGCCGTGTAGGCGCTGGCGCTCTGCGCTGCCACGAGGGTGACGAGGACCAGTGCGAGCGTCAGGACGGTACGAAACGGATGTGACGCAGGGCGACTACGTGCTCTCATCGGTGTTTCTCCTCTATCTATCAACGGGCCGACAATCCGAAGCCGCATCATGGCTACTTCCGGACACTCGCAAGACTGCCCGGTTCATTGCACCATGCACTGGCGAGTCGCTGTGAAGTACGTTCTCTGTCTCGGGCCGCGTGGTCAACCATTGAGGATTTTAATGGCATCCTGGACGGAGGCGTCCTCGTGGACCATCTTGCTGAGGGCTCGGACCATTTTATCGGGCCTTGCATGCTGCCAGGCGTTGCGGCCGATGGAGAGGCCTGCCGCCCCGGCGGTCAGGGCGCCCTCGACCATCTTGAAGATCTCCTCGTCGCTGCCCATCTTGGGCCCGCCGGCGATGACGACCGGGATGGGACAGCCATCGACGACCTCTTTGAAGGTGTCGGCGCTGCCGGTATAGCCCACCTTCACGATGTCCGCTCCGAGCTCCGCGCCGACCCTGGCGGCAAGCTTGACGTTGTTCACGTCATACTCATTCTTGATCTTGGAGCCGCGGGTGTAGATCATGGCCACCAGGGGCATCTGCCATTCCGTGCAGCGCTCGCTGACGAGGCCGAACTGCCGGAGCATCTCTTTATCCGTTTCAGCGCCGAGATTGATGTGGATCGAGACGGCGTCGGCCCCCAGTTTGAGGGCCTCCTCAACGGTGCAGACGAGTTCTTTCGCGTTGGGATCGGGGCTCAGGGACGTCCCGGCGGAAAGGTGGATAATCAGGCCGACATCCTGCCCGGAGCCGCGATGTCCGGCACGGACCATGCCCTTGTGCATCAGAATGGCGTTGGCCCCACCGGTAACCATGTGGCTGATTGCCTTTCGCATATCGGTGAGCCCTTCGATGGGGCCGACCGTGACGCCGTGATCCATCGGGATGATGACTGTCCGCTGTGAGTTCCGGTCGATGATTCGTTCCAGTCGTATTGCCTTGCCTATCATGGCGAAACCTCCCTAACAATCGGTTCACAGGCTTGAAGAGGGCCCTGGGTCGGTCCTGGGCCACCATTGATGGGCGTATGATGGCCATTTGTTGTGATGGAGGCAAGAAAAAAACACGTTGCTTGAGTGCGACGTGTGGTGAACCGTGGGAACCGGTATGGCTTCAGGTGGGGACTCTGAGTCGTCGGATAGGCTCCAGGTCCTATAGTCATGTGGTCATGGGCACACTTTCTGTCAATGGCAACGCAGTCCCGACATTGCGGTCCGGCGTGTTCTTCTCATTGCGGGCGATGGGCATTGCATAGCCGCGATCCGGTCAAAATACGTAGTTATACGTATTGCTTTTCTCCCTGGAGGGCGGTAGAATGAGAAAAGTTTGATATATCTCCCGGGCAGTGGTCTTATAGTGGACTCTGCACAACCGGGTACGAGCAGGGGAATGGAGGATAGCCGCGACTGGCGAGGGAATGCTGCCGTTGCACGGTTTTTCGGCGGCCCTCGACGATGTAGCAGATAATGAAAACCCCAGATCCTGGCACCTGGGGGGTCGAATTCGGCGTATAGTGGAGAATTGCTGAAGCGTGCGAATACGGAAGGGAGGCGGAATCTATCAGCATCGCACCGAACGGCTCGCGTTTGTGAGTAAGCCGACAGAAGGCCGGCGGAGGAACGTTGTGTTCTGACGCTGTCCCGGCGGTATCTACTCCAGCGTCAAGGGATGTCCGTTCGTACCTTTCGCGGATCATTTCTCCCACCAATGGCGGCCAATGGGGCGAGACGTGTCGCGACAGCGACACGAGAGACTCCGGGCGGCACAGGGCCGTGTCGACACAGTGGAGTGCCTGCGACTGGAATGACAGGAATTGCCGATCGCTCGGGTTCTGGGATGTCCGGGGCGGTTCGGTATCGTTGGTGGATGTGGCAGGTCATGTACGAACTTCGCGCGACAGGGGAAGCATTTGCTCCGGCGTGCGTCTGCATCGTGGGCACAGGGCTTCATGCTATCGGTGTATCTGCCCGACCGCCAATGAGCACAGGCAGCAGTGGAGGCCTTCGCCGGCGCATGCGAGCATCGCTGTACACCGATGTCCAGCGGGCGGGTGGTTGAACCGCCGCAGGCGAGACGAAGTCTTCTCTATCTGCTCGTGTTCGTACAAGTTCCAGCATGGAGCTGGACCGCAGCAAGATTGGTCGGCGGGCAATGGCCGCCGCGGTTTGGGGACCGCCACCGACGGAGACGGAGTCTGCCCCGATGAGTCGTGAGTATGCCTGTCGGTCTTCGGCCGTGAAGATGGGAGGGTAGGGGGCAACGATGAACAGCATCTACGGACAAAACGACAACGCAAATGTCCATGCTGGCATGATGCCCTATGCTGCGCCGATGCTTCCTGCAGGTATCGGAGGCGACAGCCTGTTCCAGATTGCTTGGCGGGGGAAGTGGCTCATCCTCCTGTCTCTGATCGCGAGTTTGGGCGGCGCATACGCCTATTATCGAACGCTCGGGTACCGCACGCTCGGGCCACAATACGTTAGCGCGTCGCGCGTCTTGGTTTCGATCCCCAAATCGCCCCGTCAGCAGGATCCGGGTGGGCTGGAGTGGGGAGTGAACCTGCAGACGCAGACGAGCCTGATCTGTAGTCCGACGATCATCAACCCGGCCCTGAGCGATCCGAGTATGATCGTCGTCTCGGCAAACCTGGGCGACGGCCTCAACGACTTAGTCCGTACCCTTTCGGCGAAGGTCGGCAAAGACGACATCATCACGGTGACGGCCTCGTCCGTGGATCCCAATTCAGCGGCTGTGTTCGTGAACGCCGTGGTCAGGGCCTTCATTCAGTGGCACAAAGACAACAGCGTGGACCTCACGGATCAGCGTCTTAAAGACCTTGAGGCCCAGCGCAAGAATCTCACGATGGGACTCCAGAGGAAGCGCGATGAGAAGCTGACGTTTGAGCAGAGGAACCCCGAGATCGTGGAGAGTACCCGTGGCGGCGTTGTAGCAAAGGCGCTGGACCTCATGACGCAGGATTCTGTCAGCGCCCGCATGGAGGTCGCACGGTGCGAGGCTCTTTGCACCACGCTCAAACAGATCGAGAGCGATCCCAACCGCGTCCGCGAGTACCTCCTCAATCAGCAGAACGCCATAGGGATGACCGTCGACGACGGCGAGTGGAAACGGTTGGAGGACGGACTGTACGAGACGCGGATGCAACTCCAGCAGATGGAGGCAGGCGGCACTGTCCAGAAGTATCAAATCACGCTGATGCGGACCAGGGTGGCCCAGCTTGTCAAAGACGTGCAGGACGCTGCCAAGAGGTTCGTGCAGAAGTACGTTGCCCTTGCCGACGTTTTGAGGGCCACCGCGGTTGATCGCAGGAAGAAGTGCGAGCAGCAGTACGAGGATGAAGTCACGAAGATCCAGAAGCAGGGCGACAAATACGCCGAGTATGCGAGGCTGATTTCCGAATGCGACATCATCGAGCGGTTGCTTGATGGTGTTGTGGAAGCGATCAGCAAGATGCCGCCTCGCGAGACGATTCAAGGGGCCGTGAGTGTCTACGTCCTCAATACTGCCTCGCCCGCTGAGAAGCCGACGTCCCAGATGGCCAGGGTTATGGGCATCGGGCTCGTGCTGGGACTGATGATGGGCGGCGGGCTGGCCTTCCTGCGGGACTGGCGGGATCAGCGAGTGCGCTCGGCCGACGAAATCACAGCTATTCTCGGCGTGCCGATTCTGGGAGCGGTTCCGACGATTCCGCGTCGCGGGATCATTCAACGCGGGCCACGGAGCCGGCTGGCTACGCACACTCGGGAATTCGAAGCCTATCGGTCGATTCGCACGGCCCTGTTCTTCGGCACAGGGCGTGACGAAGCCAAGACGCTCTTGGTCACGTCGCCCGGACCACTCGAGGGCAAGACGACCCTGGTGAGCAATCTTGGGATCGCCATGGCGCGTACGGGCCAGAAGACGCTCATCATCGATGCCGACCTGCGAAAGCCCATGCAGCACCGGGTCTTCGCCAAGAAAGGGCATGGGAAAGGGTTGGTGGACGTGCTGGCGGGAACGGCGACCCTGGAGGAGGCGATCCGACCGACGGATGTCGAAGGATTGGATGTGCTGGAAAGCGGTCCGATCGTTCCCAATCCATCGGAGTTGCTTGGCAGCGAGGCGTTCTGGGGCATATTCGAGCAGCTTAAAGGCCGGTACGATCGTATTCTGGTTGACTCACCGCCCGTTGGGATTGTTGCGGACGCTCAGATCCTGGCATCTCGTTGTGGCCTGACCCTGTTGGTTCTCAGGGCCCAGAGATCGTCGCGGCTGGTCACCCAGCGGGCGCGGGATGCCTTATCGACCGTCAGCGCCAGAGTGATCGGAGCCGTCGTGAACGATGTCCCCAAGGGGGACACTCGATACAGCCATTATGGTTCCGGCGCATACAGCTATTACTACGGTGGCCGCGAGTCGGACGGCCGGAAGGCAGGTCACAAGGCACTGCCGTCGGATGTAAGTCCTCAAGATGGGAACGAATCGTCTCCCACAGACAAGCTGGAATAGGGCAGCAGGGACTGGTGTCCCGGTCCGGGGCCGAGGTGTCTGAAGGCACGTCGGCTTACGGCGGCAGGACCGGAGGGGAACATGTTGACATACCTGTGCATCTTCTTTGGCTCGGCTTACCTGGCGGTGTTCATCACGCCCTTGGTGATCCGGCTGGCGAAGCGGATCGGCGCGGTGGATTATCCAGGTATCCGGAGCATCCATACCCAGCCCATTCCGCGGATCGGCGGCGTGGCGATCTACGTATCGTCCGTATGCCTGATTGTCTCGCTGCTGTTCCTGAACAACCGAATTGGCGAGCGGTTTCGGGAGGTGCAGCTCCAGGTGGTCACGTTGCTGGGTTGCGCCACCGGCGTGTTCCTGATCGGTTTGATCGACGATCTGCGGGGCCTGCCCGCCCGATTCAAATTCCTGGTCGAACTGCTCGGAGCGCTGGCGCTGTGTTTTGTCGGCGTGCGGATCGGCGGCATCGGGATTGGGGGACACACGGTCTACCTGGGATGGCTGGGGGTCCCGATTACGCTGCTCTGGATCGTCGGCGTGACCAACGCCGTGAATATGAGCGACGGACTCGACGGCTTGGCCGCGGGCATTGCCGCGATCGCGTGCGGCGTGATCGCCATCTTCGCTATTCACAGCAGCGCGATTCACACAGGCGCAGCGCAGGCCAACGACGTGATGATGGCCCTTTTTGCCCTGGCATTGCTGGGCGGCCTGATCGGCTTTCTGTTTTTCAACTTCAACCCGGCCAAGGTATTCATGGGCGACTGCGGAAGCCTGTTCATCGGCTTCACCATTGCGGCCGCGAGTGTGATGTGTGTCTCGAAGTCCGCAGCGCTGGTCGGCTTGGCCCTGCCGGCCCTAGCCCTGGGCGTTCCGATCTTTGACACGCTCTTTTCCATGCTCCGGCGATTCATGGAACGCCGCTCTCTCTTTGCTCCGGATCGCAGCCACTTCCATCATCGGCTCGTCGCCATGGGCCTGCGTCATCGTCATGCGGTGCTGACGATCTACGGCGCGACGGTCCTCGCTGCAGGGCTCGGTCTGTGGATGATGATGAGCAACAGTATGGTGTCGCTGGTGATCTTCGGCGCCGCGTTGCTCCTGATCCTTTTCCTGTTCCGTGTCGCCGGCGTCGTCCAGTTGCATGAGACCGTGAGCCGGCTGAAGGACAAGTACAGCTTCGCCTGCCAGCAGCGGAGCGATAAGAAGATGTTCGAGACCCTGCAACTGGAGTTCCGTCAGGTCCACGATTCGGACCAGCAGCGGAAGGCCATCTGTGATGCCGCCGACAGAATGGGCTTCGCCTGGATTGCCCTCAAGACGATGCACGAGGACGGCCGGGTCGTGGAGGAGCTCTGGCGTCCCCCGAACGGCAAGCCGGACCTGTCGCGAATCGTCACGATGACCGTCCCGTTCAGAAACGGCCACGGCCCTGGAGTCTCCCAGCAGCTCGAAGTGGCCATCTGTATGAACGGTTCCCTGGAGGCGGTAGGCCGGCGAGCAACGCTCTTCGGCCGGCTGATCGACGAAAACCAGCTCCAGCCAACAATCGCACGATCCGAGCACCGGCTGGATACTCAGTCATGAGTATGGGGCAAACCCGAAGTAACTGAGACGCGGGGGATATCGTCGACCGGTTGAGCGCACGTAATCCCTTTGGAATGACAGCAGCCGTGCAAAGTGGATCATGACATCCGAGAAGAAAGCCGCCGCCAACCAGGCCGATTCCCCGCAATCTCCTGGTCCGCAGACGCAGATCGGCAAGACCCGAGTTTCGAAGAACGCCGTCAAACACGGCCTGCGTGGTCAGTTCTATCTGATTGCAGGGGAAGATCGTGCCGAGTTCCAGGAGTTCAGCCGCAGTCTTCACGACCAGCTCGCCCCGATCGGAGCTTTGGAGGAGGCACTTGCCGAAAGGATCATCGGGGCCCTCTGGCGGCTCCGCCGCATCCATCGCATCGAAGTGGAAATGATCGACGCGATGTGTGAAGATAGTCGCCGGGCCAAACGATCCGATTCGTTCTTCCAGAAGCTTGAGTCTCTCAGTGACGTGCTCGGTTCCGAACCCACCCCATCAGAGGCCGAGCCCATTGAAGTCTTTCTGGGAGATGCGGTCAGAAGGCAGTTACAGAATTCCGATGTGATTGGCAAGTTCCATCGCTACGAGGCGCACATCGAGCGGGGCCTGTTCAATGCCCTCCACCAGCTGCAACGTCTCCAAACCGTCCGCCAGGGCGGAACCGTCCCAGCCTCGGTCGCCGTCGACATCACAGCCCACCTGGGCCAGGCCCCGTAGCGATCCCAGGCCGAGAACAACAACTGCCAAACAAAGCCAACGACCAGGGGATCACGCCAATTGGCCGTCTGAATTACCCGCTGGAGTGACAACTACAAGTGAAGAAGATATCGATCATTTTCGGGACCCGACCTGAGGCCATCAAACTGTGCCCACTGGTTCTCGAGCTCTGGAAACATCCTGAATTCGAGCCGCACGTCTGCGTCACCGGCCAGCACCGACAGATGCTGGATCAAGTACTCGATGTCTTTGACGTTGCCCCGGATGTCGACCTGAACCTGATGCAGCCGGACCAGACGCTGGCCGGGCTCACAGCCAGGGCAATCACGGCGATAGACGGTTACCTCGTGGACTACAAGCCGGATATGGTAATCGTTCAGGGTGATACCACGACGGCGTTCTGTGCGGCTCTGGCGGCATTCTATAGACACATTGCCATCGGCCACGTGGAGGCGGGACTCCGGACTTGGAACAAGCTGTCTCCGTTCCCCGAAGAGATCAACAGGGTGATGACCAGCCGGATCGCAGACCTGCACTTTGCCCCCACGCAATGGGCGAAGAATAACCTCCTGAAGGAAGGTGTGCCCGAAGAGCGAGTGTTGGT
>JBDKRX010000157.1:0-27138 GCA_039683175.1 Phycisphaerales bacterium | reverse complement strand
AGCAGTGTAATCGCTTCCGCCGGCGTCTGTCAACTCCGAAACTGGGCAATACGGAAAACATGCCTGTATACTTCCACGAACGAGCTGCGCCTGTCACACAACCATCCCCTTGCGACTGTAAGCTATTGCGAAGCAAGGACTTCCGAACCGTCCGAGAAAAAAAATCTTCGCTTTTCTCGAAAACCGCGTTACGTTCTCGCCGTGTCGCGGCACTTACCTGTGAAAACGAACAAGAGCACGGCTTCAAGGTTCAAGGTAAGGTGGTGGTAAAGATGGTTCTCGGCAAAACGAATAACATGGTTCTTTCGGCAGGAAACCTGATGAACGGGTTCCCACACAACGCTTGGTGTGGGTTGCCTGGGGCTGTCGCAGCCGCTCCCTTCGGAAGCGGCAGCCGTCGGGTTCAGGCCGGTCATGGGGGGCCGGGAATCACCGCAACGGATGCGACGCCAGCAGAGGAAACTCGCCAACGCGAGGGATTGCGTTGGGGACCCCGGCAAACCGGCGCAACCTGCAACTTAACCCGAACTACACCCACAGCAGGCGCCAGGCCAGGAGACACTCCAACACCACTATCGCTTCCCTGATGATAGCAGCTCTCTATCACCTGCCTCCACCAAAGTGCCAAGCCCCGTTCACCCGAGCGGGGCTTGGTATTTATAGGGACATATTTCGCTTGGAACTTCGCCGGCGTCACCCATAGAATGGACCTCGTTCAACGCAATCCCTATCGCCTATTGAAGGGTCCAGACGATGAAACGGTTCGCACGGCAAATCGCAACGGTCCTGGGCACGGTGGCCGTCCTGACCGGCTGCAAGAGCACCTATTACTCGACCATGGAGAAGTTCGGCTACCACAAGCGAGACATCCTGGTCAGTCGCGTGCAGGACGCCCAGACCGCCCAGGAACAGGCGAAGAAGCAGTTCCTGAGCGCTCTGGAGCAGTTTACAGCCGTGGTCGGGTACGAAGGTGGAGAGCTGGAAGCGACTTACAAGCGACTCAAGACCGAATTCGAGCGGAGCGAAGAGAAGGCGAACGCCGTACATAAGAGGATCGGGGACGTCCAGTCGGTCGCCAAGGCCCTGTTCAAGGAGTGGGAGGCCGAACTCAACGAATACACGAACGCCAACCTCAAGAGGATCAGCCAGCAGAAGCTCGAACAGACTCAGGAACGCTACGCCCGCCTGATCGAGGCGATGCAGCGGGCCGAATCCCGGATCGACCCGGTCCTGGCCGCTTTCCGCGACCAGGTCCTGTTCCTCAAGCACAATCTCAACGCGCAGGCGGTCAGCTCGCTCGAGGACGAACTGGTCTCCGTGCGGACCGATGTCTCGACCCTGGTCTCAGCTATGGAAGTCTCCATCAACGAGGCCAAGGATTTCGTCAAGGCGATGGGCCAGGAGTAGCCCGGGAGAAAACGCCCATCTGGATCCCCCGGCCTATGGCCGTCCGCCCGACCCCATGCCGCCAATGTCGATCTTGATCTGGCCTGGGATGGCATAGTTGACGGACAGTCCTGTCTCCGGAGCGACGAGGAAATTCTTCACGACGTAGGACAGTCCGACCGGCGTCTCGGGACTGCTGACGTTGATCCTCACCCTCAGGACCGAGTCGGCAGGCAGGGACACTTGCTTCGGTCCGAGCAGACCTTCACGCTGCAACTCCATGGGCAGGGCCGAGGCGTTGCGGACCGTGAACCGGACTGCTCTCCCCTCGCGCTCGATGTCGGTGATCTGGATGGACGCCTCGAAGAGGGCATTCACATACTCCCGACGGCCGATGATCTTGTCCTCGAACCAGATGGCGGTTCGTCCCGCTTCGAGGGCCTCCTTGATAGCGGGAATGCTCTTCTCCCGGGCAAAGACCAGTGTCATCGGACGGTGCTTCTCGGCGGTCGATCTCTCCACCGGCGAGGGCGCATGGATATCCGAGTTGGCCATGAACGTCAGGTTCTTGTCGAGAGCCCACTGATGCACGCTGGCGGAGTACGTGTCCCCATTGACCACCTCGATCCCGCGAAGGTATTTCTTCTCGTAGAGCGTCGTGTGGATGTCGAACCAGCCGATATGGTCGGGCTTCCAGTCGGGATGGTTCCACCAGATGAACGCGCCCTGCTTGTCCGCGGCCGCCATGCAGTCGAGCAGGTCCTTCGTGTCCAGCGGATTGATGTCATCGAGGAACAATGCGTTGAAATGCCCCGGCGGGGTGTCCCGCGTAATCTCCGCACCTTTGATCAGCAGAATCCCCTTGTCCTTGGCCGCCGGCAAGGCGATGTCATAGGACCGACCGTGCTTGGTGGGGATATCGTCTTTGTGCGGCTGATACTCGATGTGGTCGGTGATGGCAATCGCATCCATCCCCTCCCGCCAGGCCTCCTCCACGCGAACGGTGGGCCACACACTCCCATCCGAAAACACCGTGTGCTGGTGAAAATCGCACTTGAGCGTCTGGTAGCCCAGGATGTCCGGGATGCGGACCTCGTGCCGGACCTGGGCAAAGGCACCGGTCACAAAGAACAGGACAACGAGAATCCCCATCACCGCCGCCGTCGAGTGCACAGATCGTTTCATCGCAGGACCCTTTCGTCAAACCCAGACCGTGTTGCCGTTTCGCCTACCCTCCAATCGACTGTCGCCAGAATAGCGTGTCCCCGGCCCGTCTGCAATCGAAGAATCCTCTGCGAATTCGGGCGCCCCCAAGAAAGCGACATCGCATTCTTCTTTCACTTCAGGAAGTCGGGCAGATACTCCACCCCACCGGCCGCATCCTCGATGCCATCCCGCCCGCCCTGCCGTTGCCCGGCGCGTGCTTCTCTCAAGGCCCTGTAAGAACCGCTCATGATGCGATCTTCCTTGCCGGTCCCGGCAACGACTCGGATCGCGCTGCGATCCAGGAGCTTTCTGCTCTTGACGTTGATCCCGCGGCAGCGCATCTGGCACAGGCCGCAACCGACGCATTGATCCTCACGGACCACAGGGGCGAGATACCCGCTGCCCTCGATGGGCACGCCCTTCTCATCCACCTCGCCGCCGACTCGGATGAACTCGATGGCGTTGTAGCCGGCCATTCGGCATTCGTCCACGCACAACTGGCAAGCGCCTCGGCACGCATGGGGCAGGCACGTCGTACGATCCACCTCGGCCAGGCCGATCCGTGCCGCCCGTTTTTCTTCGAGATCCAGGGCCCTCACCGCCCCGGTTGGGCAGACCTGTCCACAGTTGCTGCAGCTCGGCTCACAGCCCGACCAATCCGCCACGACCTTGGGCGTCCAGAGCCCGTTGAATCCGTGCTCCAGGCCGGCCGGTTGCAGAACGTTGTTGGGGCAGACCTTGATGCACTGGCCGCAGCGAACGCACAGTTGCAGGAACTTGTCCTCGGGAACACTGCCCGGCGGCCGAATCGGTGTTTCACCAGGAGTCAGGCCTCTCCCCACCGCCAGAGGCACGCCGGCGCCGACCATGGCCGCACTCCCCAGCCCGACGAGAATACCCCGACGAGAAAGGTCCGGTTTCCCGGCATCTCTGGGGTTGGTCCTGGGATTCCATCGCCATATGAACTCGATGGCACCGGCCGGACAGACCCCAACGCAGGTCCGGCAGGACGCGCAGTTCAGGGAGCGCGTCGAGAAATCGTCGTTGATCGCGGCAAGGGAGCACGTCTCGACACACCGCCCGCACTTCACACATGCGCTGGTCACTCTGCGCTCCCGCAGCCGCAGCACGCTGCACAACGAGAAGAATGCGCCGGTCGGACACACGTAGCTGCACCAGAACCGCCGGCCCAGAAACCCCAGGCAGAACATCAGCACAATGAGAACGACCGAGATCGCATGGCCGATGTTCCCCGGCGGGACCAGGTGCCAGCCCTTCAGGAGCCCGGTCTGCACAGGCGCCAGGATCAGGAGCATCGCGCGGGTCAACACCGGGATCGCGGCTACGAAACCCGACAGCAGAACGCCGAATACAGCCGCAACCATCACCACGGCCAGCAGGTAGTACCGCGAGTGAACCCACCAGCCTTTGCCCTTCCATGTCAAACGCGGGACCCTCCGGCCAATGAACCGGTCGAAGACATCAAACATCGTTCCCAAGGGACACACGTATCCGCAGAACGCCCGAGGGAACAACAGGCACACGAGAACCGCGCCGGCCGCCGCCGCAAGGGACCAGACGAGCGTCCTTGCCGCGATAGCAGTGGAAACGCTCACCAGCGGGTCCAGAATGAGGAACAGCTCCGCGTCCACGATCTCTTTGGCCTGGAACGCCTCTGCATACTGTCTCGATCCATAGGGCCAGCATACGAGGAAGAACAGGATCAAGAAGGCGATCAGACAGGCACTCTGCACCAGACGCCGCATCACTGCCCCCCTGCTTATTGGCCTGCGGCCTTCGTCATGCCGCCGGCGAGCGCCTTGGCGGTTGCGTTGAGGATCGCCTCCGAGGTCATCGTCGCGCCGGTGACGGCATCGACGCCTTTGACGCCCTGCCTGGCGACGATCTGGTTCGGCGTGTCGGTGAGCGCCGAGTAGAACTGCTTTTCCTGGTGCTGCGTGACGCGGACCGACTGAATGCGCCCGCCTTTGACCGCGACCTCGACGTGCAACGGGCCGGCGTACGCGATGCTCTCCGCTCTGTACGTCCCGTCCGGGACCCGCTGGATATCCAGCAGATCGAACAACCGGATCGCCTGGATGCTGGCCTGCGCCCGTTCCTTGCCCTTTGCGACGTCGCCCTCACGTCCTGCGGCGTCCTGGCCGGCCAGCGCCTTCTGATAGTACGCAAGGGCTTGCGGATACCGACCCGCAAGGCGGCACGCGTCGCCGGCCGCGAGGTAGGCAGCCGTGGGCATGCCCGACGACGCCTTCCGCTCCGCCAGTTTCAGAGCCTTGTCGAACTGGCCCATGTCCGCCCACAGCTTGATCAACGCGCCGTGACGCGTGTAGTCATAGGGCGCCTGCGCCAGGGTCTCTTCCGCCATCTCCCTGCAGCCCAGTTTCCAGTAACAGTGCGCCATATCGATCGTATCGACGTAGCCGCCGTATCGGGCGGCGATCCGCCACCAGAAAACCGCGCGGGCATAGTCCTCCATCAGGTCGTGGAACATCCGGCCGAGCGTTTCCGTCGAGCGCGCCAGCTTGGCCCGGTCGTCCTTGTGCCGGATCATCAGGTGGTGCACCAGTTTGATCCCCTCTTTCCAGCGGCCGGGATTCGGGTTGACGATGTCCCAGATGTACTGGCCGACGTTCCTATTGGCATCCCATGGCCCGTCGTCCTTCAACGGCCAGTTCAGATCCAGGGTCGGCGGGTACGTCAACTGGACCGAGTCCCACCAGTCCGGCTGCGTGGCGCCCATCCGCTGGATCAGCTCTTCGACCTGGGCGCGGGTCCGCGTGGCCGGCGCCTGCGCCGATGGGCCCTGTCCGCCATACGCATTGGTCTGCGGCATTGTCGCCAGAACAACAACCACAAGGAACAGAAAGCTCTTCATATGTATGACCCTACAATTGCCCGCCACCGACACAGATCAGATGCGAGAAGGTCCGCAGGAACATTCGCCCGCCGGCCACCGCGGGCGTTGCGTGGCTCTTCTCGCCCAATGGATTGACCGCCAGCAACTGGTATGTGGTTCCGGCTCGCAGGACGACAACGTCTCCCTCGGCCGTGATGCAGTATAGTTTCCCGTCAACACAGACCGGCGATCCGAAATACCGCCCGGCAGGCTTCTCGCTCCAGAGCGTTTCGCCCGTGCCCGCGCGCAGGCACGATACCTTGCCCTGGTCGAGGAACAGATACAGCAGACCGTCGTACACGATGGGCGTCGGCACATACGAAATCGTCGGGCCGTCGATAGCATAGACCTCCGCCGCAGCGGACCCCGTGTCGCCTCCCGGCGGCTTCACCATCGCCATGCGGATGCCTCGTCCGCCCTCGCCACAGTTGGCCACGATCATCCCGCCGGCAAGCACAGGCGAGCTGACTGTCCGGGCAGGCAAGGCATCCGGCGTATCCCAGAGAATCTCGCCCGTTCCAAGATCCGCTCCGGCGACACCGTGCAGATTGGTCGTGAGGACTAATTGAGCCCGTCCCCGCTCGTCCGCGCGGACGCACGGCGTCGAGTACGATGCGTTGATCGTCTCCGGGCGCTCACGCCGCCATCGGATTTGCCCGGTCCGACAGTCAAAGGCGAAGCAGACGCTCGTGACGTCGCCGCTGCCCTTGTCCTGCTCGTGAGAGAGAATGACCACGTCCCCGCAGACGATGGGCGAGCTGCCCACGCCGTGGCGGGTGCGACTGCCCGGCAGGCGAGCGGTCCATGCCTCCTTGCCGTCGTGTGTCATCGCCGTCAGCCTGGTTTCCTCCACGCCGGGCCACACTGCGTAGACGCGCTCGTCGTCCAAGGCAGGCGTCGCGCTGGCATAGCTGTTCAGCGAGTTCAGTGGGATTTTGCTCAGGTCGTAACGCCGGCGCCACAATTCCTTGCCGTCGGAGGCGTTCACGCAGAGGATGACGCCGGAGAGCGTCCTGGTCTCCGCGGCTGTCACGAACACCTTGTCCCCCCAGACCACGGGTGATGAGTGCCCCCCGCCCGGGAGTTCGATCTTCCAGGCATACTCCTGCGCGGACCATTTCGCCGGGATCGATTTGTCTTCGCTGAGTCCCTGGCCGTTCGGACCGCGAAAGCGAGGCCAATTCTCCGCCTGGACGCAGGCGACGCAAAGAAACACCAGCGCCACAACAAGTGTGAACTTCGCGGGGAATTTGCGAGTGCGTGCATCTTGTCCGTGCATCGGCTCTCCTGTGTTTCCACCTCTCCCCTCCACACTGCAATTCAATCCCGCTGCAAAGCGGGGAGATGGGCGGCCTGCGACGCCCCCAAAGACATCATTCTGGCGCACCTCCCGTCTGCTTTCAAGCGGACTCTTCGGCTCAGAACTTCCTCACGAGGCCGAGGACGACCGCCTCGATGCGGCAGTTGTCGGAATAGATGGGTTCGTAGCGGGAATTGGCGGGTTGGAGCCGGGCGCGATCGGCCTCTTTGTAGAAGCGCTTGAGCGTGGCCTCGCCTTCATCGATGAGGGCGACGACGATCTGGCCGTTCCGGGCCCGGTCGGCGCGCCGGCAGATCACGTAATCCCCCGGGCGGATGTCCTCCTCGATCATGCTGTCGCCCGAGACCCGCAGAGCGAAGATCTCATCGCCGGAGCCAAAACACGATTGCAGCGACAGACTATCTCTGTTTTCGATGGCCTCGACGGGCAGGCCCGCGGCCACCCGACCCAGTAGCGGCACCCCCTCGCCCACGGGATCACCGACCTCCGGCTCCTCGAACTGCGAGTTCTCAAGCACTCTTCGCCCGCGGGGCGTCAACTTCAAAGAGCGAGCCCTGCCCGGGGAAGTCGTGAGCAGCGATTTTCTTTGCAGCTCGCCGAGATGCTCGAACACGGTGCTTCGGCTCAGGCTCAACGCCGACGCCAGGTCGGCAATCGTCGGGGAATAGCAGCGATCCCCCTGGAAATCGGCGATGTGCCGGAGCACCTGGAGCTGTTTCGGGGTTAAACCGTCGACGAGGTTTGTGTCTCTCGGCCGCATCCTGCGTTGTCTCCTTGGCCTGGGCAATGGGTTGGTTCATGACGGGCGTCACCTCGGATACCGTGACGCACCGCGTCCCCGCCAGCACGCCCACGATCTCCGCGAGCGACTCCAGCAGCCGGGTCAGATGGCCCGACGACGGGTCGCCCGCAATCGACCGGGGGCCAGGCCACGTGGAAAGGTAGTCGCCCCCAGGCCCAAATTTGCATGCAGGTTCGATTCGTCTGATTCTGTGTATGTCCATCCTTGGCACCCTGACATCCTGTTTTGAGTACTTCCCAGTCGGCTCCCTTTCTATCGGCCGAGCCCGCGGAAAAACCCAAACAAAAACCGAACAAAAGCACCCTTCGGCTGATGCTTTTCTGCGTCGAACAACCCGCACAGTTGCGACCGGCCATAATATGGGACGGATGACGCAAAAAGTCGCGGTCCGTAACCCCTGGCCCACAGAACTGCCGATTGTACAGGGCGACCCTTCTCGCCCGCCCCGCGGAAGGGGCTCGGTCCATTCGAAGCACTGTTGCCTCATCCCAGAACCTGCGGTAGAATGCCCTTATGCCTGAAATATCGAGGTTTCTTGGGATTGTGATCGGTATGTTCTACCGGGACCACGTACCGGCGCACTTTCACGCGACGTACGGGGAGTACGAGGTCACCATAGATATCGAAACGGGTGTCGTCCATGGCCGGTTCCCGAAACGGGCAATCCACCTGGTCCTCGAATGGCTGGACCTGCACAGAGAGGACCTGATGGAAGACTGGCAGAGAGCCAAAGCAAGACGCCCGCTGCAAAGGATCGAGCCTCTGGAGTAGAAGATATGATGCCGCGAGTTGTGGATGCCCAACATGTTAGAGACTATGTCATCCATGTCAGGTTTGCAGATGGCGCCGAGGGGGACATTGATCTCCAAAACGAGCTGGATGGCGAGGTGTTCGAGCCCCTGAAGGATCCGGTCTGCTTCAAGAGCTTTGAAGTGCACCCTGAGCTACACACCATCACCTGGCCCAACGGCGCTGATTTCGCCCCGGAATTCCTGTACGAGAGGATCAAGATACCCGCCTGATGCGGCCTGCGAGGCATCGCGCCGCAGCGTGAACCGCACGACGCACAACGGCAAGGCGGTCGTTCCAGCCTTTTTTCTTGCCTCCGCCGGACAGGTGCGCCATAATGGTCGGTGGAGAAACACCTCAGACGGACCCGCGATCCGTGAGCTGAGGCCCGAGCAGGAGGAACAGACGCAGTAGCCGCCGGGATACGTGTGCGAAACCGCGGAAGCGGACAGTCGGCAGGTCCAATTCCCGCGGGGCATCTTCCCGCGGGGCATCGGAGGTGGGCAATCCAAGTGTGCGACGGGACAACAGTTACGCGGACTGCATGTCTTTTGAAGGAGGACGATCATGTCGAGAAAGCTTCTTTGCCTGGCGACCGTTGTTCTTTCCTTGGGGGTGGTTCAGACAAGCCCAGGCAGCGGTCTGGACCCCAATCTCATCGGCTGGTGGCGGTTCGATGAGGGCTCCGGCACAACGGCCGCGGATTCCAGCGCCAACGGCCTGCACGGCGTACTCACCAACGGCCCCCTGTGGCGCGACGACAGCCCGCGAGACGGATGCCTGTTCTTCGACGGGTACGACGACTACGTCCAGGTGACGCAGGACGACCGACTGAACCCGGGGGCCGGCAGCTTCAGCACCGTCTTCTGGGCGAATGTGGACACGACAGCCGGGACCAGCGGGGACACGAACTGGGACCTCGTGGTGGCCAAGAGAGACTCGGGCAGCATCGGCTATTACGTCGGAGCAGACAGAGGCCAGGGAGGCGCCACCGAGACCGGATACCGGTTCATGCTGGGGAATACCGCCGGCAGCAGGACGGACACCCCCTATCTGCCGGTGCCGCTGGGAGAATGGGTCTTCGTCGCCGCGGTCCTGGATAGAAGCGTGAACGTGCAGAAGATCTCCGTCGACGGCGGGTCGACCTGGGCGACGACGACTCCTCCGACCGGGTCTGTCGCACCGGCCCGGGACCTCGGGATCGGGTGGGACATCGGACAGAACAACTACTGGTTCCATGGCGAGATCGACGAGGTGGCGCTTTTCAGCCGGGCCTTGTCGGACGCCCAGATCCTGCGGATCATGCAGGAAGGCATGACCCCTGCGCTGGCGAAGAATCCGCATCCGCAAAACGGCGCCGAGGACGTGCCTGCCGATGTCACTCTGAGCTGGACTGCGGGATTGTACGCCGCGAGTCACGATTTGTACCTGGGGACGAGTCTCGCGGATGTCGAAGCCGCCGACCGGGCCAATCCGCTGAACGTACTGGTCGGCCAGGACCTGGACACTCTGGCCTTCGAATCCGGGTCCCTGATGCTGGGACAGACCTACTATTGGCGCGTCGACGAGGTCAACGGGGCGCCCGATTACACGATCTTCAAGGGCGAGGTCTGGCGGTTCGAGGTCGAGCCGCTCGCATACGCACTTGGCGCCGAGCAGATCACGGCCACCGCATCGAGCTCGAACAGCGACAAGGAAGAGCCCGTGAACACGATCAACGGCTCCGGCCTGAACGCCGACGATCAGCACTCGACGGTGATGACCGACATGTGGTTCAGCGGGCCGGTCGGCGAAGGGGAATCGGCCTGGATTCAGTACGAGTTCGACAGGGTCTACTCGCTGCGCCAGATGCTGGTCTGGAACCACAACACGATGACCGAGCCCATGATCGGCCTGGGCATCAAAGAGGCGGCGGTCGAGTCTTCCCTCGACGGCACGACCTGGACGAGTCTGGGCGGCAATCAGGAATTCACGCGTGCCACCGGGCTGGACAACTACGCCGCCAACACAACGGTGGACTTCGGCGGCGTGGCCGCCCGGTACGTCAGGATCACCGCCATCAACAACTGGGGAACCATGCTCCCGCAATCCGGCCTGAGCGAGGTCCGCTTCCTGTACTCCCCGACCGCTGCCCGGCAGCCCGATCCCGCTTCCGGCGCAGTGGACGTGACGCCGGAGCAGACGCTGAACTGGCGCCCGGGCAGGCAGGCCGTCGAACATGATGTGTACCTGAGCACCGACGAGCAGACGATCCTCAACGGCACGGCCCCTGTCGTCACGACGACCGAATCCCGCTTCGATCCGGGTGTGCTGGACCTGGGCCAGACGTACTACTGGCGGGTCGATGAGGTCAACGACGCCGCAGCGGTCCCCGTCTGGGAAGGCGACGTCTGGAGCTTCGCCACGCAACCGTGCATCGTCGTGGAAGACTTCGAGAGCTACACGGATATCGAGGGGAGCACGGTCTATCAGACCTGGCTGGACGGCTGGGAGAACGGCACCTGCTCCCAGGTCGGGTACTGGGACCCGCCCTTTGTTGAGAAAGCCATCGTTCACGGCGGCGGCCAATCCATGCCGCTGACATACAGCAATACCAAAGACCCGTACTACGCCGAGGCGGTGCGGTCCTTCGACGACCCGCAGGACTGGACGTCGTACGGGATCGGGACCCTCACACTGCATTTGCGCGGGGCGCTGGGTAACACCGGACAGCTCTACGTCAAGATCAACAACGCCAAGGTCCTCTATGACGGGGACATGACCAGCCTGCTCTGGCAGGCGTGGAGCATCGATCTGTGGACCCTGAAAACCGATCTGACGAGCGTCGAGAAACTGACGATCGGCATCGAGGGCTCCGATGCGGCGGGCATCCTGTACATCGACGATATCCAGCTCTATCCGGCCCCGCCCGACGCGGTGAGGCCGGTCGAGCCGGACCCGAATCACCTGGTCGCCCACTACACCCTCGACGGCAATGTCGCCGACATCTCGGGCAACGGCCATGACGGCGCGGCGAACGGCGATCCCGTGTACGTGACCGGGATTCGCAGCCAGGCCATGGAGTTCGACGGATACGACGATTACGTCCGCATTGCACACAACGACAGCCTGAACCCGGGGACCGGCAATTTCTCGATTTCATTCTGGGCGAGTGTGGACCCGACGCCGGGGACCAGCGGCGCGACCAACTGGGACCTCGCGGTGGCCAAGAGAGACGTCGGCAGCAGAGGATATTACGTCGGCGCGGACAGAAACCAGGGCAGCAGCACGCAGACCGGGTTCAAGTTCATGCTCGGAAACACCTCGGGCAGCCGGGTGGATACCGCCTATGTGCTCGTGCCGCTGGGGGAATGGACCTTCGTGACGGCCGTACTGGACCGGGATCAGAATCTCCACAAGATCTCCGTGGACGCCGGGCAGACCTGGACAAGCGCCACGCCGCCGGCCGGAGCGGTGGCGCCCGCGGTGGACCTCGCCATCGGGTGGGACATCGGACCGAACAACTACTGGTTCCATGGGACGATCGATGAGGTGCGTATCTACGACAAGCCGCTCACCGACGAGGAGGTGCTCTGGCTCGCGGCCAACTGAGCCGCCAAGCCGATCCAAGAGGGGTCAACGTCCGTTGCGACAGAGATAGACGCAAGGGCAGGATGCCTCTATGGTGTCCTGCCCTGTTGTTATCTCGATTGTAGTGGATGTGTATGCAGGAGACCAGCCGTGTCAGTGACAACCAACGAGGAAAGTGCTCGTGAAAACCACGCACAGGTGCGCGGAGGCGTCGCGTGGGTTCTGCTTGCGTGCGCAGCCGCCCTGCTGGCGCCGTCCGCCTGGGGACGCGAGCAATTCGTTCGCCAGGAGGCCCCCTTCCCTGCGGTCTTCGACCCGCCGGCGGAAACGAACAGCGCCGAGTCGGTCCGCTACGAGGTCCTCCGAGGCGACTTCCACATGCACACAATCCACTCCGACGGCTCGCTGTCGCCGGCCGACCGCGTCCTCGAAGCCTGGCAGTACGGCTACGATGTGATCGCCATCACGGACCACCGCAACTTCCAGGCCTACGAAGAGGCCCGCTCCATGGCCGACGCCCTGGGCATTCTGCTCATTCGAGGCATGGAGACGGGCCTCAGCGGCAATGAGCACCTCGTCGCGCTCGACTTCGCCGCAGAGTACGAGCCCCGCAATCCGCACGACTGGGCCGAGACCGAGGGACAGCCGCAGGTGTTCTACAAGGACCAGTGGCAGCGGCTGGCCACGGCGGGCGGCTACGCCCTCTACGCCCACCCCCACGTCGGCCTGCGAGAACCTATGCTCTGGGGGATCAGCCAGGGCTTGCTCCAGGGAATCGAGGTGAAGAACGACGTCGTCGGCTCGGACTGGAACACGGTCTTCAGTCACGACACATGGTGGTACCCGTCCGCGTTCGATTGGGCGGTCGATTACGGCCTGGCCATTTTCGCAAACTCCGACGTACACGCCGCGCGAGGCGACACCGAGCAGGCCACAACGCTGGTTCTCGCGAAGGAGCGGTCGGTGGCAGGCGTGATGGAAGCCCTCCGCGCCGGCCGGACCCTGGCATGCTTCAACAACATGGTCTGCGCCCACGAGTGCGTCCTTGATCTGCTCATGGCGAACATGGTCGACATCCGAGCCACCACGACGCCGGACGGCAAGGCCTTTCTCCGCCTGCAAAACTCCGGCCCGAAGGAGTTGACGGCTGAAATCGAGGGCATTCCAATAGATCGGGTCGCGCTCGGCCCGTACCAGACGACCCTCGTCGGCCTGCGACGCACGCCCGACGCCGTCACCGTGACCTGGAAGAACCTCTACACCCGCCCCACCACGAACCTGACCACCACCCACGTCCTGACCGGCGCCGCGCGATAGCCCCGGCGCCGAGGGCGAAGGATCACATCGGGCAGGCGTCCCCATTCGCTTCCCTGTCCTTTTCGAGAAGGACAAGAGAATCTCGCCGTTTTTTTCTTGTTCTCGCGGCGATCACCCTGCACAATACACCTCCAGTGGAGCCTTCGGCAGTATGAGATGTGCCCGACGCAGACGCCAACACGACCGCGCCGGCCCCGTACGAGGTGTTCTTGAGCGACGGCGGGCTGATGCGATCCGAGAGAATACGGGCGTCGCAATAAGCGGATATACTGGAACACCTATAGTGCAAGGATGCTGCGGCGAGATCGTCGCGAGAAGCTGAGGGAACAACTGCGATGAGTACAGCAAAACAGTTCGAGTGCTGCGAATGTCACGAACCGTTCACGTACGACCCCACGCCGAGGGTCAGGCATCGCATCGAGGAGTTCCATCGCCACACGACGAAACGCCCCGCCGTGGTGGTGGAGTGTCCCCACTGCCGTGCGGCCCTGTATCTGGATCTCACCGACGGGTTGGCTCGCCCATTCGACCAGGTCCGGCACGACGCCGCACACGCAGGGGGCGTCTTCTGGGATCTGACGCCCGCAGAGAGTGATGAAACCAAGGCGCAAGACCCCAGGCTCCCCTGACGGCCGTAGCCCGCACAGGCAAATGCGGATTCGCCCACACGATCCTGCCCCCTTCACATGCCATCAACGTTCATCACGCAACGGCCCGCAAAAGCGTAGAAGCGTGCAAGCGTATAGGCTAAGAGGAATCGCGGCAAAGCCGGTCCTCGGCCCCCCAACCGCTTCCACGTTTTGATGCGGCGTCCCACCACAATACCATACGTACTCACACGTAGTCTCCCGCTCGGCATCCCCCGTAACGCCTCCACGCTCATACGCTTGTACGCTCCTGCATGTCCTTCGGCCGCATCTTCGATCATTCCTTGCTTGTCCCCTTCGCATGTCTCTGGCACAATGGCACGATTCTACTTGATCAGCATCTTTGACGAAGCTGTGACAAGATGGTTTGAAGCCTGAGCAGGCGGGATGAAGGTATTAGGTGCCGGACCATACAAGAAGAACTGGAAGAAGGGATGCGTGGCACTCTCAGCTCGCTGCAAGGACGCACTGTCTCAAACGAAGAGGCGGATGAGCGAGCTAAACCGAACGCGGTCTTTGACAATTCCGCTGGCTGTCTGACCTGACTTTGCGGATCACGTCATGGGCACGCAGCAATCGTAACAGACGTGTGGTCCGCCCGGAGACGCGGCGACGCTCCTGCACATCCATTGTGGGGCCTGGCTCCAGTCGTTGCCACACATCCCGATTGGCGAACCCTTTGAGCAGGAACTGGCCATTCAGCACCACCTTATACACCAACGCCGGGTAGATCCGCGACAACCCCTGGGCTTCCGGGAACATCACATCCGTGGCGCACCCGCTCTCCGAGACGCTCCAGTAGTACGGATACAGATCCAGTCCGCCGCTTCTGCTCACCAGCGGATTGACCCGCACCGAGAGCATCTTGAGCCATCGTTCCCACTTGCGTTGCTCCGAATCCGCGAGCATCTGCTGGGCCCTGGCTACCTCCTCAATCCCCACGAAACAATTGTCCCGTTGCTCGAAGGCGATCCCCGCCTGGGGCGTAACAAATCGAACGCAGCGTGCCGCGAAACCGCATCCGGTCGAAACCACGCAAAACCCCAATGACATCCTGCTGGTGCGCTCGTCGCCATGATCCATCGCAACGGCGAGTACCTCGCACCCAACGGAGAGACCGAGTTCCGGCCGGGTAACGTGGTGCTCGTGCTGGGGGAGAAGGAGGTCATCGAGTCCACGAAACGCCTGCTGACAGCCCAACCATAGTCTGCCCCGTCGCCCCGCGAGAACAGACCGCACGATGGAAAGATGAACCCTTCCCGTCGGCGGAACGTAAATTGCCGAGAAACTGTCGCATTCGTCCGCAGGAACGATACAATGGCATGTTCAGATGAAGGAGGTTTGTACGTCCCTGGCAGAAGGACCTGTCAGACGTGGGACTTGCGTTGTCCTGGGCATGACACATCCGACCGCCGAGGGGCAGGTTGCACGGCTGGATCGCGGCTCACGTCAATGCCGTGACAGCAGGATCGAACCGACGGGAAGCTGGTTTGAAAGGAACGTGTATGCCTCTGAACAAACGATTGATAGCTGAGGTGATCGGCACATTCTGGCTGGTGTTCGGCGGGTGCGGCAGTGCCGTGCTGGCGGCAGCATTCCCCGAGGTGGGGATCGGCCTGCTCGGCGTATCCCTGGCGTTCGGGCTGACCGTCCTGACGATGGCCTTCGCCATTGGCCACATCTCGGGGTGCCATCTAAACCCGGCGGTGACGGTCGGTCTGGCCACTGGCCGGCGTTTTCCCTGGGGCGAAGTGATTCCCTATATGATCGCCCAGGTAATTGGCGCGGTCATAGCGGCCTTCATTTTGTACGTGATCGCCAGTGGCAAGAGCGGATTCAGTCTCAGTGGCGGGTTCGCCTCCAACGGCTACGCCGAACACTCCCCCGGCGGCTACTCTCTGGCCGCCGCCTTCGTCGCGGAGGTCGTCCTGACGTTCATGTTCCTGATGGTCATTCTCGGCGCCACGGATTCGCGCGCGCCGGCGGGCTTCGCACCGATCGCCATCGGTCTGGCCTTGACGCTGATCCACCTGATCAGCATCCCGGTGACGAACACATCCGTGAATCCGGCCCGCAGCACAGGACCGGCACTATTCGTGGGCGGCTGGGCCCTCGCGCAATTGTGGCTGTTCTGGGTAGCCCCCCTGCTCGGAGGGTTCCTCGCCGGACTGGTCTACCCGGCCGTCGCCGGCACACCCGCGGCGCCGGGCGCGAGACAATAGGCACTTGATCGGCGTAGTTACACGCCTTGGAGCCGTTGTATCACTGAAAGGAAGAACAAATGAGAAATGGATTGAAGTGGCTGGGGATAGGCATGGTGGCCGTGGTCCTGCTGGCCGGCTGTGGACCCAAGAAGAAGGGCCTGACCCTGGATGAGAGACGCCAGTCTGTCGCGGACATGGAGAAGGAGACGCTCCAGCGGCTCTATAAGGAGGCCCCCAATGCCCAGGCGAAACTGGAGAGCGCCCCGGGCTACGGTGTGTTCAGCAACGCGAACGTGAACCTGCTGCTCGTCAGCGCCGGCGGCGGCTACGGCGTCGTCGTGGACAACGAGACCAAACAGAGGACCTACATGAGAATGGCCCTCGGCGGCGTCGGCCTGGGCCTGGGCGCGAAGGACTATCGCGTCGTGATGATCTTCAAGGACAAGGCCACGATGACCAAGTTCGTTGAGAAGGGCTGGGACGCCGGCGCCCATGCGGATGCCGCCGCCAAAGCGGGAGACAAGGGCGCGGAGGCCAGCGGCGAGGGAGACATCCGCGCCGGAATCGACGTCTACTCGATGACCGAGTCCGGGCTGGCCCTCCAAGCCACGATCGCCGGGACGAAGTACTGGAAGGACAAGGAGTTGAACTGATCGCGGCGTCTCTTCCGGACGGTCGCAGGTTGACCGGCCGGACCGATTGACGACGATGTGAGAAAGGCCGCAGGCACGCGGGCAAGCCTTGCGGCCTTTCTTCATGCGCCGATTCTTTGTATTCACTTTCCGCCGTCTCTTCGTACATACTATCGGAATGACCCGGCACGATTCGAATTCGGACGAGGCCTTGATCGAGGCGATTGGGCGGGGCGACGGGGACGCCGCAGCGTGCCTGTACCACCGCCACATCGACCGCGTTCATCGCATCTGCTGTCGGATCGTGCTGGATTCGTCCCAGGCGCCGGATTGCGTCCAGGAGGTGTGGATGAAGGTGTTTCGCAATCTCGGCCGGTTCCGGTGTGAAAGGTCCTTCGCCACCTGGCTGAACGCCGTGGCGGCCAATACCGCCATCGACTTCTATCGCCGGTCGAGAAGGCGGGGCCGTCCCGTCGATCTCGACGAGACCAGCATGGAGTCGCTCCTGGCCGAGTGTGATGAGCCGGATCGGCAATTCGACGATGCGACCGTTCGACAGGAGATCCAGGAAGCCCTGGAGCAGATCGGCGTCAACCAGCGGACCGCGTTCGTCCTGCGGTACTTCGAGAACATGTCGTTGGAGGAAATCGCCAGGACGCTGCGATGTCGCGAAGGCACCGTGCGGACCCACATTCGACGGTGCCTGCTGTCGCTGCGGGCCAGACTCGCGGCCAGGCTGAATCGAGAGGTGTAGGACTATGGACAACAAGCGTCTTTCGCTGGAAGAGTTTGCGGCCTTGTTCCCCGGCCGGTTCGAGTCGCAGGAGCAACTGCTGCGGGAGTACCGGTCCTTTCTGGCGGTGTTCGAGCAACTGGATCAGGTGCCTGTTCCCGAGTTGTCCGACCGTCAGAAGGCGGAGATCTTCCGTCGGTCCTGGCAGGACCGGCGACGCGACTGGTCCCGGGTCTGGACCTGGCTCAACGTCGTGCGACGACCGGCGGTGACGTTTGCCGCGGGGATCATTCTCGGATGTACCGTGATGTTCGTTGCCCTGAGCCCCCGGTCGGGCCCCATCCTGCCGGAGATCGCGAGCATAGCGGCCGCAGCACAGCCGCCGTTGACCGTCGAGCACATCCAGCAGACACAAATCTACAAGGGCAAGGCGGTCGAACGGATGTACCCGAATATCGAGAACCCCCAGATCGTGGTCGAGAGAACCCGAGAGTCCGCCAAGCCGCAACGGGTCCTCTATGGCACATTGGACGACGGTCAAATCTACGTTGTATGGAATCTTTGACAAAAGGAGATCGAACGATGAGAAAACAAGCACTGATGATTACGGGTCTGGGACTCCTTCTGATGCAGGGCGCGCTGTGGTCCCAGGAAGCGACAGTGTCCCAGGAGATGACACTCAAGATCATGAACCTCAAATACTACCCTGTTCTGGAGATGAGCCGCATCCTGGAGACAATCAGCGGAGGCGACGGAACCCAGACTGTTGTCGATGAGAAGACCAACTGTCTGATCGTGCGTGCGACGCCGGATCGCATGGTGGAGATCGAGCAACTGGTCGCACAGTTGGACACAAAGACCGAGTCCGTGCCTCAAGGCGAACCCCTGCTTTGTCGCGTCTACATGGTGGAACTGGCGGCCCCGCAGTCGGATCTCAAATCGTTCAAGGTTGCGCTGCAGGTTCCCTCTTCGGTCGTGTCTTTGCCGAATCTGCTGAAGGCCAGCGAAGGAAAGAAGGTCGTGATCGACGCCTTCCGCGATGATGAACCCGGTTTGGACGATCCGCACAAAATCGAGATCGAAGGTCGGGCAGCCTCCATCGAAACCGTCACGCAGGTGCTCGACATGGTCTCGTCCGGCGGCATCGCGAACATGGAGTTCGATGAGCAGGCCTCCGATCTCGTAGTTCCTGCCGCACAAATCAGTCAATTGCCGGAACAATTGCGTCAGCACATCCACAAGTTCCTTGGCGCGGACGTGCAGACGGTGGGTTACTGGTTCGGCAGTATGTCCTCGCCCGGCGAGATCAAGGCCCCCATTGGGCCCTGGTCGATCCAGTTGGAGGTGAAACCGACTCAGACGACCGCCCTTTCCATTGAGGTCGGGGTGGATGAATGGGAGGGTGATAACGCATTCGAGATCCTGAGGAACTCCATTCAAGGCAAGGTCGGCAAGCCGGTCATTATCGGATACAATCGGGAGGTGAACAACGTGCGGACCATGGGCGCGATGATCATCCTCCTGGAAGCGGATACAACTCCAGGAGAATGATCCACAGGGCCAGACTCATAGGGTGCGTATCACGCACCACCTTCCGCCGCATTCGATGGTGGAACGGTGCGTGATACGCACCCTGCATTGAGGGTATAAAACCGCATCAGGTGCAGGAGGCAAGACGTGTTCGAGAAACACGATCCGCAGGGGTACAAGACACCCCTGCCGGGGATTCGGATGAAGACTTTGTGTTACGGCCGGCGAACGCTCATGGCCGAGTTCCTCCTCGAGCGGGCCAGCGCGCTGCCCATGCACGCGCACCCGTACGAGCAGACCGGCTACCTCGTCAAAGGCCATATCCGGCTCACCATCGCCGGGCAGGTGCACGACGTAACGCCTGGCGACAGTTGGTGCATTCCCCCCGACGCAGAGCACGGCGCCCAGATCCTGGAGGACTCCGTCGCCATCGAGGTCTTCTCGCCCGTCCGCGAGGACTATCTGCCGGAATAGGCCCAAATCCCAAATGAGAAGGGCCTGGAAACCCAGGCAGTCCCATAACCATCTCTCTCCCCCAAACCCCTCTCGATTTCAATTGAACCGACTGGAGGATATGGGTATAATAGGGGCTTGGCGAAAACTGTATTGGAGAACGAGGATTTGTATGAAGAATCGCATCGCGATACTGGCGGTACTCGCTCTAACCATTCCCTGCGCGGCCACGGTCTTCACGGTCGATGACGACGGCCCGGCCGACTTCCAGAGCATCCAGGCAGCCATCGACGCCTCCTGGCACGGCGATACGATCGTCGTCAAGCAGGGAACCTACAACGAGCAGATCTCCTTCGGCGGCCGGCAAATCACGGTACGCAGCGACGAGCCCGATGACGCGACGACGGCGGAAAACACCGTCATCGCAGGGGGGACCGATGCGAGCGTCGTGTTCGACTTCGGCGAAGGCGAAGAATCCGTATTGACCGGCTTCACCATCACCGGTGCCGGGATCGTCTGCATCGGCGCCTCGCCCACCGTCCGTGGCAACGTCATACGCGACTGCACCGGGGTCGGGATCAAGGGCCAGGACGGCGCCAAGCCGACCATCCTCGGCAACCAGATCCTCGGGAACACGCTGGAAGGCATCCATTCCTGCGACGGCCTTATCCAGGGCAATACGATCTCCGGCAACAACGCCGGCGTCGCCTTCTGCGATGGTTCGATCCTCGACAACACGATTTCCGACAACGCCGACGCGGGCGGCCTGTACTCCTGCTCCGGCGAGATCGCCGGCAACACGATCACCGGTAATTACGCCGCTACGGAGGGCGCAGGGCTCTTTGACTGCACCGGCCTGATCCACAACAACATCATCGCAGGCAACCGTGCCGGAACACAAGGGGGCGGCCTTTACGCCTGCACCAAGGCGATCTATAACAACACGATCGTCGGCAATCGCGCGGGCGAAGCCGGCGGCGCCGTCAGCCAATGTCCGACGACGCTCTACAACAACATCATCGCCTTCAACGAGGCGCCCGCCGGCGCCGGTCTGTACGGGGTTGCCACAAACACCTACAACGCCTTCTACAGCAACGCGGGCGGCAATTTCGGAGGCGGCGCCGCCTCCGGATCGGGCGACATGTCCATCGACCCCCGATTTGCCTCGAACGGGCACTGGGAAGAGAACGACGCCTCGACCGACGACGATGATTCCTGGGTGGACGGCGACTATCACCTGCGGTCGCAGACCGGACGCTGGGACCCGAACAACCGGCAATGGGCAACCGACAGCGACACGAGCCGCTGCATCGACGTGGGCGATCCAAGCTCGAACTGGGCGGCGGAACTCTGGCCGCATGGCGAGCGCATCAACCTCGGCGCCTATGGCGGCACTCGTCAGGCGAGCATGTCCCAGTCGGACGCAGGTCTGCCGGCGGATGTGGACCACGATGAGAAGGTGGGGCCGTTAGATCTCATGACATTCTGCCTGGACTGGCAGACCGCCGATGCTCCGGTCGCGGCGGACCTCAATCGCAGGGGAACCGTGGATTTCAACGACTTCGCGGTCTTCGCAATGGAGTGGCGGACCGGCGCCGCGGCCCAGACCCCGCCGGTTCCGAGCCCTATGACATTCGCGATGCCGCCGGCCGCGACGGGCCCGTACTCCATCGCCATGGTCGCGACGAGCGCCACGTCCACGGACGGGACTGGCGTCGAGTACTACTTCGAGGACTACTTCTCGCCCGCGTTCAACAGCGGATGGCTGTCCTATGAAAAAGGCGAAGAGCCGCGGTGGGAGGATGTCGGTCTGGAGCCTCGGACCTTGTACTGGTATCGGGTCAAGGCCCGCAACCGGGGCAACCAACTGGAAACCAAGTGGTCTGAACGATTCGCCGCGACGACCAGCCCGGAAGACTTGACGGTCCCGGCGCCGAGCCCGATGACCTGGCAGACCGAGCCCTACGCCGTCTCCAGTAGCTCCATCCGTATGGTCGCAACAACTGCTACGGACGACAGCGGCGTCGAATACTGGTTCGAGTGTACCTCGCATTCCGCCTGCAGCAGCGGTTGGCAGGAAAGCGCCACGTATGAGGTGACTGGCCTGGCCAAGGGCTACTACACGTTCCGCGTGTGGGCGAGGGACAAATCGCCCAACCACAATACGACCGCCTCTTCGACCGAAATCGCGGTGGACCTGCTGCCGCCGACGCCCGATCCGATGACGTGGGCCTCGGCGCCGAAGGAAGTCCAGGGCACTCCGGCCTCCTTCAACAACTACTATGCGACGATGACCGCCACTGAGGCGACCGATGACAGCGGCACGGTCGAGTATCTCTTCCAGTGCACGACGGAATCCGCCTTCAGCAGCGGCTGGCAGACTTCTCCTGAGTACTCGGTCAAGGTCGGCCGCGCAGGCCAGCAGCACCGGTTCCGCGTCAAGGCCAGGGACACCTCGCCCAACCACAACGAGACCGGCTGGTCGCCCGAGCTGGCGGCCAAGTAGAAGCCAAGCTCGTCCAGCTTTTGCGTGCGTCCCCCTGCGTGGGAGGCCCTATGCCCTCGTTCCCCCGGCATTCGTCGCGGTGGGCCGACGGCGCGGTGAAATCCGAAGCACGAAATCCGAAACAAATCCAAATTGGGGAAACCCAAATGATCCAGACGCGGACGCCGGCCGGCTGGTCCGCTTTGAACTTGGCATTTTGGTCATTCGTGCTTGTTTCGGATTTCGAGTTTCGGATTTCGGATTTCTTTTGCTACCATGAGGCGGGTCTCGATGACATGGAGAATCTCGCGTTATGACTGCAGGGCGTTGGGAGCTGTTCTCACATCCGGCGGATATCGGCATTCGCGGCCTGGGGCCGACCCGGGAGGAGGCCTTCGCGCAGGCGGCCACCGCGATGACAGCCGTCATTGCCGATCCCGAGAAGATCGAGCCTCGCGAAGCCATCGACATCGTCTGCCGCGAGCAGGACGATGAGCTGCTCCTCATGAGCTGGCTGGGCACGCTGCTCTACGAGATGGATACGCGAGGGATGCTGTTCAGCCGGTTCGAGATCGAGCCCATCGAAGGTGGCATCCGGGCCAGGGCCTGGGGCGAGCCCGTCGATGTCGAAAGACACGAGCCGGCGGTCGAAGTGAAGGCCGCCACCTACGCCGACCTGAAGGTCGAAAAGGACGCCGCCGGCAACTGGCTCGCCCAGTGCATCGTAGATGTGTAGGAAGAGAAGCACGAAATTCGAATGCCGAAATCCGAAACAAGCACGAATGACCAGAATCTGAAATCCCAAACGGCCCTTCCGACGGGCGACAGCGTTTCGGTCATTTGGATTTGGGTCCTTTGGATTTGTTTCGGATTTCGAACTTCGAATTTCGGATTTTCCCGCAGGGAGTAGAGAAGATGTTCGCCAACAAGCTGCAAAAGCGGGCTGAGGCCCAGTGGTCCATCGAGCCCTTCGACAGGATGCAGGTACCCGTCGTGGTCTTCGCCGACGACGAGCTGATCCGCGAAATGGACGAGCAGGTCTATCAGCAGGCGGCCAACGTCGCTGCCCTGCCGGGGATCGTGAAGGCCTCCTACGCGATGGCCGACGCCCATTGGGGCTACGGCTTCCCCATCGGCGGCGTCGCCGCATTCGATCCCGAGGCCGGCGGGATCATCTCCGCCGGCGGCGTCGGTTTCGACATCTCCTGTGGCGTCCGCGCCCTTCGCACCGGCCTGACCTACGACCAGATCGAAGGCAGAGAGAAGGAACTGGCCGAGATCCTCGCCCACCGAATCCCGGCGGGGGTCGGCAGCGAGGGCAGGTTCAAGCTCTCCTCGGCCCAGATGGACGAAATGCTGGTGGGCGGCGCCTCGTGGGCGGTCGAAGAGGGCTACGGCACACGAACCGATCTCAAATACATCGAGGAAAACGGCCGAATGGCCGGCGCCGAGCCGCGATACGTCTCCGACCACGCCAAGCAGCGTCAGGAGAAAGAGGTCGGCACGCTCGGCTCGGGCAATCACTACCTGGAGGTCCAACGCGTCACGGCGGTCCACGATGGCGAGGTCGCGAAGGTCTTCGGCCTAGCCCTCAACGACATCACGATCATGATCCATTGCGGCTCTCGCGGCCTGGGCCACCAAATCGCCACGGACTTTGCACCGAGGATGATCAAAGCGGCCAAGAAGCACGGCTTGGAACTGGCGGACCGCGAGCTGGCCTGCGCCCCGATCAAGTCCGACGTGGGCCAGCAATACTACGGCGCGATGTGCGCCGGGATCAACTGCGCCCTGGCCAATCGCCAGGTCCTCACGCACCTGACGCGCGAGGCCTTCGCCAGGGTCTTCCCACGGGCGGAACTGACGCTGCTCTACGACGTTTCACACAACACCTGTAAGGTCGAGGAGCACGAGATCGAAGGCCGGCCCAGGAAGCTCTACGTCCATCGCAAAGGCGCGACCCGCGCCTTTGGGCCGGGACATCTGTCGCTGCCGGAGGACCTGCGAGCCGTCGGCCAGCCCGTCCTCGTCGGCGGCACCATGGGCACCGCCTCCTACATCCTGACAGGCACCACCGAGGGCATGAACCTCGCCTTCGGCTCCTGCTGTCACGGGGCCGGCCGGGCCATGAGCCGTAGCCAGGCCACCAAACGCTGGCACGGCAAGGACATTGTGATGCACCTCGCCCAGAAGGGCATCGTCATCAAAGGCTCCTCCCTGCGAGGCATCGCTGAGGAAGCCCCGGGAGCTTACAAGGACGTGACGGTAGTCGTCGACGCCACGGAGAGAGCGGGCCTAGCCCGCAAGGTCGCTCGCCTGGAACCACTGGTCTGCGTCAAAGGTTGAGAAAGGTGGTGCGTGATACGCACCCTACTGCGCCGTCCATCCTAAAATGTTGGGCACGAGTAGCGTAACGTGTCGCGGGCATCCTGCTCGCGATTCGAGGGCAAGATGCCCTCGACACAGACTATGCTGGTCCCCAAATTGACGTGGACGGCGTACTGCTGAGATTCGGGAGATAGATGGATGCAGATGTACTCCAAGGTCTTGATTGCCTTGTCGGCGCTGGCCCTGCTTCTCGGGGCAATTCCGCTGGTTTTCGCGGCCACGGTCACACGATTCGCCGCAGCGGATGATGTCCACCTGTTGACGACGCGGTACAACCCCAACGGGGATATCGCATATCAGGATCTGCGAACGTACGACACCCTTTACGCCTGGACAGAGCATATCCTGCATCATCGCAACCACTTTGCGTTGTCGTTCCACTGCACGCTGGGCGCAGCATTCGTAATCATGGGGATGCTATTGATCGCCTGGACCGTGGATCGGGAGCATTTGCTCCGCAGGCTTGGAACGCACAAGGGCCGGACCTCGCAGGACACAGCCCCCGGGGCTTGTTCGTAGTGTGCCCGTAAGGGCATATCTTCCTCACCAGAGAAAAGGATAACGCCTCACGGCGTCACTACAAGCCGGCCCATCGCGACGGAATTTTGCGCGGGAGATCGCGGGCGGCACGTGGTAGAATACGTCCGGCCCGTGTCCCGGATCGCGATGGATTGGCCGGGAATCGGGCGGATTCGTTTGCTGGAGATAGACCATGTCGAATACAGGCATGCCCACGGGCAAAATCGGCAATCTTACGATCGGCCGGCTCATCATCGGCGGCAACCAATTCAGCGGCTGGTCGCACAGCCGGGACCTGAAGTACCTGCGAGACCTGTTCAAGGCGTACTCCACGCCGGAGCGGATCATGCAGACTTTGGAACTGGCGGAGGAGAGCGGCATCAACACGATCCTCTCGGGCGAGGCCGACTACATCGGCAGGTACAACAGAGAACGGGGCGGCAAGATGCAGTGGATCGCTCAGGTCCACCCCAGTACGACGGATCTCACGAGCAACATCAAGCGGGCCATCGACGTCGGGGCTGCGGCCGCCTACGTCCAGGGCGGCGTCGGGGACAGCTTCGTCAAGGGCGGCCGGGTCGATCTGCTCGGCAAGGCGCTGGACTTCATCAAGAGCCAGGGCATCCCCGGCGGCATCGGGGGCCACTCGATCCAGGTGCCGATGGCGGTGGAGAAGGCCGGGGTCAAGCCCGATTTCTACATGAAGACGCTGCACCATGGGGACTACTGGTCCGCCACCCCGCCGGAGAAGCGGGTCGAGTTCAACGTCGACAGCAACAGCGGCGACGACCACGACAACATCTGGTCCATCACGCCGGATAAGGACATTGAGTTCATGAAGACCGTCGCGGCGCCCTGGATCGCGTTCAAGGTCCTGGCCGCCGGCGCGATTCACCCGAGCAGCGGATTCCAATACGCCTTCGAGGGCGGCGCGGATTTCATCTGCGTCGGCATGTTCGATTTCCAGATCCGCGAGAACGCCATCATCACGAAAAACGTCGTGGCCGCCTGTCAGAACCGCCCCCGCCCCTGGCGGGCGTGACGGGCCGTGACCCGTCGCTCGTGACCCGGGCCACGGTTTCGCAGGATGATCGCATGCTTTCCCCTCATCTGTTTACCGGCTGCATACTTGGCACAGGGATGTTCTGCAGGACGAAGGGGATTTTCACCTCGACCGGATGAACGGCGATGACGTGGCGTATCATATCGTATGCGTTGAGGTCCTGTTCGGCCCACCCCGAACAGACGGCGCCACTCTGACCCCATGGGTCGCTCGTAACGTTCTGCGAGTTCAAAGACATGCTGCGATCCTTCACATGATCATACAAGTACGTCCTCACCACAACATAATCGCCAAGACCCAGGAACCATGCGGGACTCCATGGGTCTTCCAGCCCGAGTACGGGACGGCCTGTCGTCGACTGCACGCATGTTCGGACCTTGTATATTGCAGTAGGTGAAGCGTAGTATGAACAGGAATGGGAGTCTCGGGCTTCAAGCTGGAGCGGACCCGGTGGCGGGGGCGTGTCCTTCAGGACAGCGATCCGGAGGTCAGTGGTTGCATTGATCCAGTCTCGTGGCGGCCCAAACGGCACGTTTACCTCAATCGTGTCCTCTGTGTAGAGAGCGTAGATATATCCCTCAACCCGTGAGAGTGAGGATGGTGCTGGCTGGTCGGGAGCAAGCTCTACTGTAAATGCGAAAACAGATGGCAGTAAAGTGTCACGGAACGAGTTGCCGCCCGCGTACCCCCATCTTACTTGTTCGTATTGATGGAGAAAGCGATACTCGCGGCTCAAACACCGAACATCGTCGTCATTCTCGTCGCGCACGCTCACGATCCCAAGACAGGTTGTATCCACACCAACCAGGTCATTCGTATCGAGGATCTTGAGAGCGGCCGAGATGATAAGTGTCCTCGCCGCAGCGCTTGGGTCCGTCCCCTTGAGGGTCTTTCCCGACAGTTCAACCGAGTCCCAGTCGAAGTCGAATCCTCCCGCCAAGTCCCACCTCAGTTCATTGGGGTCCTCCGCTGCACTGACCGCCAATCCGTTTGAAGATTCGCCGGCCCAACCGACCGCACAGACAATGAATACCACGGCCAGAACTGCCGCACACGGCCTCGTTCTCTCGCTTGACCTCGTCACCGCTATAGTCCCCTCTCAAGCAGATTCGCGGGGCAATGGCATGCACAGCACACCCTGCCGCTATTGCCTCGCCGTGTGCACAGTAAGGTTCG
>JBDKRX010000156.1:0-11488 GCA_039683175.1 Phycisphaerales bacterium | reverse complement strand
GGCGTGGACAACCGCGACACGACCACGAAAGGCGCTGGCCTGATCTTCATCGACGACATTGGCTTCGGGCATCCGCTCGAATAGTCCGGAGACACTTCTCTCCAGTGTGCATCAAAGGGGCCCGTCTCCTCACGGAACGGGCCCCGTTTCCTATGCAAGGAAATCGCGGGATGTTGCCATCACCGTAGTCCCCTGATAGACTAGCCAACGGTTCGTTCGAAGTGCCAGGACAAGACCGGAGGTTGGCCCGGGTCCGGACAGAGGTATGATTGTTGAGTCTGTACGTGGCGTCAGCATTGGCAGGGTACCGTGAATGCAGAAGTCTTGGGGTGTTGCGTGTCTCGTATTGACTTGGCCCATGGTAGTGGGCGAGGGCTGGACGACGGCGGCGGAGCCGGTGCAGTCGGCGGTGACGTATTATGTCGATGCGACGGAAGGACGAGATACTGCGGATGGCTTGACGCCCGAGACGGCGTGGCGATCCCTGGAGAAGGTCAACGGCGCTCCGCTTCAGCCGGGCGACAGCGTCCGGTTCCGACGCGGCGCCCTGTGGCGCGGTCAGCTCGTGCCTCGCAGCGGAGACGCCGACAGTCGGGTGACCTACGGCGCGTTCGGGGAGGGGGCCAAACCCGCCTTACTCGGCTCGGTCGCGATGAACTCGCCTTCAGATTGGGTGTGCGTGGGTGGCAACGTCTGGAGCACGACCGTCGGTAGCGAGCAGGCGGTAGCCCTGTCCGTGGACGTGGGCAATATCATCTTCGACGAGGGCCCGGCCACGGGTGTGAAGAAGTGGAGCGAGTCGGACCTGCAAGAGGTGGGCGATTTCTTCTACGACGCGGACGCCAAGCAGGTGAAGCTCTGGTCGAACGGCCATCCTGCCAGTGCTCATCGCAGTATCGAGCTGGCGATGAAAAGACACATCATCGACCAGAGCGGCAAGAGCCATGTTGTCTACGAGGACCTCGCGCTGCGGTACGGCGCCGCGCACGGTATCGGCGGGTCGGGAGTGTGCGACATCGTCATTCGCGATTGCGACCTGTCCTTCATCGGCGGCGGCCACCAGCACACGAGCGCCGATGGCAGACCCGTGCGGTATGGCAATGGGATCGAGTTCTGGTCCGATGCCCGCGATTGCCTCGTGGAAGGGTGCCGGCTGTGGGAGATCTACGACGCCGCACTGACCAACCAGGGCAGCGGGACGAACGTCCAGGAGAACATCGTCTATCGCCGCAACGTGATCTGGAACTGCGAGTACTCATTCGAGTACTGGAATCGCGACGACAGCAGCCGGACGAACAACATCCGCTTCGAGCATAACACCTGCGTGGACGCGGGTTTCGGCTGGGGCCACCGCCAGAGGCCAGACCGCAACGGCCGGCACCTGATGTTCTACGACAATAGTGCGACCACGTCGAACATGGTGGTTCGTCACAACATCTTCAGCAATGCGACGGACAGCCTCCTGCGTCTGCATGGACGCGACTGGACGGACGCTCTGACGATGGACTACAACTGCTGGCACCAACCGGCAGGGCCGATCCTGCTCTGGGGACAGCAATCGGTCGGGGCTGATGCGTTCGATGCCCATCAACAGCAGCGAGGATTTGACGCCCGCTCGATCCTGGCGGAGCCGAAGTTCATCGATGCCGCCCGGCGGGATTACCGACTGGCGCCGGACAGTCCGGTCCGGGGGCTTCCGGACAACGGCGCGCCGGCCGGGGCGCTGCCGTAGTGACAGGATCGAATCGACCCTTGTCGAAAGGGGGGAAGGATGAACGGACGGCGGACCGTGCTGGCTGCATGCGCAGACGCTCTTCGGCATCGATTATTATCACATCGGTGGGACGTACATCCTCGTAGACGGGCCGTGGCAGCCGTTCGTTGTGGGCACGCTCGGGGCCATGCACCTCGCCCGCGACGCGTTTTCCGCGAGGCTATGATGGCGTCTTCTCGTTCGACCCGCCCGGCTCACCGCTCCCGGACCGGCGTGAGTTTCCATTCCTTCTGGTTGAATTCCCGTTGCGTGTTCGGATTGAAGCCGTACTGGTCGGTGTAGATCATGTCGCCTTGCTCGGTGGTCCAGCGGTACTTGTACTCGGAGGTGTCCCGTTCGACCTCCTTCGTGTAGGGGTTGACGTAGTCTTCCTGGCCGGTGAGCATGAGATAGTCCTCGTAGCGGATCTCGGCGTTGGTCTGGTTGCGGTGGGCGACGATCTCCTGATCGACAGCCTGGAGGTATCTCATCGTCTCCTGGGACAAGCGGGCCCGCTCGGCGCCGGCCCTCGACGCGGCCGCGAACCACTCGGGATTGAGCCGCACGGACTGGCAGATGATGTCGAGGATCGGCTTCCACTGTTTAGCCTCCCCGGCGGGAGAACGCATCATCTGCGTGTGCTGGTTGTTCCACAATGCCCCGGCGACTCGCATATCCACCAGGCACGTGACGAGCCCCTCGCGGAATCGCGTGCCGCCTTCGGTATACTCGACGATCAGTCCGCCGGCGTCGTATCGGGATGATCCGAGACCTATCGCCTGCAACTGCTCATCGACCGCCTTGTTGATCTTGCGGTAGACCTCGGCCAGTTCGGGCATCGGCTTGATTTCGACGATGTTCACATCCGAGGCCGTCGGGTGCAGGGTTTGGAACATTTGCTGCAGGAAGGTACTGTAGTTCGGCATGGGGCGGACCTCCATGCCCTGGTATCGCGAGCCGACGGGAAAGAAGCCCGCCGTCATGCTGAACTGGGAACTCTGACTCATGTCGCAGTAGTTCCAGACGGGAAGCCATCGGAACATGACCGTGCCGGCGGCGTCTTTCTTGACCGCCAGGTCGCACTTGCCGTCGATGGAGTTGGCGGTCCCGTTGGCCTGCGTCGGATCGACGTGGAACATGCCGCCCTCGACCGTCCAGCCGGCCGGGACGAGGAACGAGTACGCGTGTTCCTTGGGCTCCCACTGTCGCTGGAAATTGACCATGGCGGGTTTGACGCTGTTACTGTTCTCCTGAGGCTGGGCGGTTGTATTGGCCGAGTTTCCTCGCAGACGCGAGAACATGCCCGCATGGGCAGGACCGACCCATGTCACAAGTATCACGCACACCGATATACCGATCCGCACCATCATTCTCAACCTCCTGATTGTCGTCAAATGCCACTATGTTCCACACGCCGTCCGGTATGGTATTATGTCGATGTGCGTCGCGAAAGACAATAGGGCCGTTGGGCACTCACGGAGATCGTGATCTACAGACTGCGGCGATTCGAGGCGCATATGATACGAGATATCGAGCCGGATGACCGTTCTGTTGAGGAGACGCGCGTCATGAGAAGGGCAGCGAGACTTACGTTTGTGCTGTATGTGACAGCCGCACTTGTGGCAGGGCGGTCGGATCGGTCATGGGCTGCGGACTATGCGATTGGAGCGGACCTGTCGTTTCTCCGCCAGGCCGAGCAGCAGGGGACGGTGTTCAGAGATGAGGGACAGCCCAGGCCCGGCTTGCAGATCTTCAAGGACCATGGCTACAACTGGATTCGCCTTCGCCTGTTCCACACGCCGACCCGGCTGCCGAACAATCTCGAATACACCGTAGCACTGGCGAAGGATGCCAAGAAGCTCGGTTTCAAGTTCCTTCTGAACTACCATTACTCCGATACCTGGGCCGACCCCGGCAAGCAGTTCATTCCGAAGGCCTGGGAGGGCAAGTCGCACGAGGAACTGGTGCAGGCGGTCTACGAGTACACGCAGGACACGATCCTGGCCTTCCGCGACGCCAACGCCATGCCGGACATGGTCCAGATCGGCAACGAGATCAGCAACGGCATGCTCTGGCCTGACGGCAAACTGCCCGACAACTGGGACAACCTCGCGGACTTGCTGCATGCCGGGATCGAGGGGGTCGAGGAGGGCCGGGGGGATGCTCCTCGACCGCTCATCATGATTCACATCGACAAAGGCGGCGACCGGCGAGCGACGAAGCGATTCTTCGACAAGTGGCACTCCTACGGCATCAACTACGACGTCATTGGCCAATCCTATTACCCCTGGTGGCACGGCTCGCTGCTGGACCTCCGCGAGAACCTCATCTTCATGGCCAACGAGTACAAGAAGGACATCCTGCTCGTGGAGGTCGCGTACAACTGGCGGCCGGCCGAGTACCGGTCGAAGCCCGCGCCGTTCCCCGAGACGCCCGAGGGCCAGCGGCAGTTCCTCGACGAGGTCCATCGGATGGTCCTGGCCACGCCGAACAATCGGGGCAAGGGTGTCTTCTGGTGGGAGCCCGCCGTCCAGGGCGGCCTGCGAAGCCGGGGCTTCTTTGACGACGAAGGCAACTCACTTCCTGTCATCACAGTTTTCGACAAATTCACGCGACACTGACTCGCCTCCGTCGTGCCCGTGAGGTCAAAGGTATTGCCCTCTCTCTGGGCTCGTGATAAAATCAGCACGCATACCGACGATAGTGGGGGACCGCCTTTCGACGCACCACTATCTTCCTCGCAGCATGGGATGCTCCCTTGTCAGGACAGGCTGCTCGGGGGCTGTCGGCGGTTTTGGGATTGTGAAGGTTTCGTGTGAACGAGAACAACATCGAGACAAAACGAAATCGAGGACGGTTATACGTCGTGTTCCTCGCCGCGATTGCGGCGGTGCCGGCGATGGCGACCGATATGTACCTGGCGGCGATGCCGATCATCGCAGAGCAGTGGGGCGTGCCGGATAGCCGGGTAGCGCTGTCGCTGGTGTTGTGGTTTGCCGGCTTCAGCTTGTTTCTGCTGATCTGTGGCCCGCTGTCCGACAAGCACGGGCGCCGGCCGGTGTTGTTGGCGGGATTGACCCTGTTTACCGGTGCGACGGTGGCGTGCTCGATGGCGACGAACGTCGTGCAGTTGATCGTATTCCGCATCCTCCAGGGGATCGGGGCGGCGGGCCCGTCCTCCATGTGCATGGCGATCTGCCGCGACCGCTACGAGGGCCCGCAGCGAAAGCACATCCTGGCCTGGGTAGGGATCATCCTGGGCCTGGCGCCGATGATCGCGCCGAGCATCGGTGCAGCGATGCTGAGGTTCGCCAACTGGCGAGGCATCTTCGTCGCGCAAGCGATACTCGGCGGCGTCGTACTCCTGGCCTCCTGCCGGCTCTATCGCGAAACGGCGGCCGAGCGGGTACACGGGCATTTCTTCTCACTGATGGGCCGCTACGGCCGGCTGGCGAGAAACTACCGCTACCTGCTGTCCGTCACGGCGATGGGTCTGATCGTCGGGCCGTTCTACGGATTCATCGCCTTCGCCCCGATTGTTTATATCCAGATCTATGGCCTGTCGAGTCAGGCATTTGCCATCCTGTTCGGTCTCAATGCGCTAATGGGCATGTCCGGCGCGTTCGCCTGTACTCGGATGATGAGACTGACATCAGACACCGTCCTGTTGACCATCTGCCTGATCGGTTGTGCCGGAGGGGGGGCGGGTCTGCTTGCCTGGGGTGGCCTGCACTATCTGGCGTTCGCTGCGTGCATGTGCATGGTGACCTTCTTCGGTGGGATGAGCCGGCCGCTGAGCAACAACCTGATTCTGGAGCAGGTCCGCGCGGATATCGGTTCGGCCTCGTCGTTCATCGTGTTCTATCAGTTCATGGTCGGCGCGCTGTGCATGCGGTTCGTCACGACATCGTGGCACGCCCCGATCCGCGTTTTCGGCCTGCTGGCCGTGTCTGCGCCGGTCGTGGTCCTGGTGGTCTGGCCCGTGCTCCTGTGGATGCTGAAGAAGCCCCGCGGACCTGACCTCGTTGCCGGGCGGTGTCGCTTGGGTCATCCGCCCACGAGGGAGAGTCCGGAGCTGGTGGCCGACTGAAATCATCAATCATCGATTATCGATCATCCATGTTGAAACGTGTTTGTGTCTATTGTGGCAGCGGAGTGGGCGGGCATGACGGATATGCGGATGCCGCCCGGGCGCTGGGCCGTGCGCTCGTCGAGCGGAAGATCGGACTGGTCTTCGGCGGTGGGCGGATCGGGATGATGGGCGTCCTGGCCGAGACAGTCCTGCAAGCCGGCGGCGAGGCCATCGGCGTGATCCCCAGGCACCTGGAAGAGAAGGGTCTGGCGTTGACGAGCGTGAGCTCGCTGCGGGTCGTCGGGACCATGCACGAACGCAAGGCCCTCATGGCCGAGCTATCGGACGCCTTCATCGCCATGCCCGGCGGATACGGCACCGCAGAGGAGTTCTTCGAGGCCCTGACCTGGGCGCAGCTCTCGCTCCACGCCAAACCCTGCGGCCTGCTCAATACCCAGGGCTACTTCGACCATCTCATCCACTTCATCGACCACGCCGTGCAGGAAGGCTTCATCCACCCGACCCATCGCGACCTGCTGCTCGTGGATGGTTCCCCCGAACCCCTTCTGGCCAAGCTCGTATCGTACAGAGTTCCCGTCTCGGACAAGGTTGCTTGGGCCCTCGGGGCCATGGATCAACTCAACCCTCCTGTCTGACCCACGATGAAGAAATGACGGAAATCACATGACTTGGCGGCCGGATTGGGTTACAACCGGTTGTGCAGGCATGAGCGGACGTCGGATGTTCGTCATTTTCGTGTTTTTCGACCCCTTGGGGTCTGTGAATGGAGGCCGGTTTGGCAAGAAACCAGTACAGTTTCGAGAAACGCAGGCGAGAGATCGAGAAGAAGAAGAAAAACCAGGAGAAGATGGAGCGCAAGCTCGGCAAAACGGATTCATCGCCCGGCGAGAATCCGGATGCCCCTTCGGCTGAAGTTAACGCCGAGCCGGTTGCCGATCCCTCGACGCCCTGAGTCGAGGAGTCGGCCTCAAGGATCTCTGACCCCTCAGTGAACAGCGTACGCAGATGCAGGTGATTTGCGCGATCATTCATCGAGATCACGCGAGAAACCCGGGATTTCACCCTTTCCAGGATCGCCCATGTGACGACGGAAGTGGTGCGCCTCTGCTGTGTCGTTGGACGCCGATCATTGTGCAGACGCCGCCGGTTTTGCTGGTATAATACTTCGGCTGGCCGGTCGGCGAAGTGGTGCGCCGCGGGGCTTGGAGGACTTGACAAAGGCATGAAGGGCAGTGTATGCGCGTGATTGTGACGACGGCGTTTCTCCTGTGTTGCAGCAACGTGTTCATGACGTTCGCCTGGTATGGGCATCTGAAGAACCTCTCGCACAAGCCGTGGATTCTCGCGGCCCTGGTGAGTTGGGGCATCGCGTTCTTCGAGTACATGATCCAGGTCCCGGCCAACCGGATCGGCCACGAGGTGCTCAACGTGGGCCAGCTCAAGATCCTTCAGGAGGTTGTCACGCTCCTGGTCTTCGTGCCTTTCTCCGTGCTGTACATGAAGGAATCGATTCGCTTGGATTACCTCTGGGCGGGCCTGTGCATCCTCGGGGCCGTGTTCTTCATCTTCCGCCAGAAGCTGTTCGGCGCGTGACAGAAGACGCTTTTGCGCCCGGTGTCCTCCCGGGCAAGGGGATTGAAATGGTGAGAAACGAGAGGAAGAACCGAACGTGCGCCCTTTGCGGCAAGACCCTCGATCCACACGACGGGACCGCCGGCGTCCTCATCCGCGAGCCGATCGTTCAGTTGATCCTCCGGGATCATCCGGACTGGTCTCGCGAGGGATACCTCTGCCGGACCGATCTGGCGAAGTATCGGGCGAAGTACGTCCACAATCTCGTCGAGTCGGAGAAGGGCGAGATTACCACTCTGGAAGAAGAGGTGTTGCACAGTCTGGAAGAGCATCAGATCCTCTCGATGAACATTGATTCCCAATTCGAGCAGGCGCGGACTCTCGGGCAGAAACTGGCCGACCGCATCGCCTCCTTCGGGGGCAGTTGGATCTTCGTGGCCTTGTTCGGGTTCTTCATCCTGCTGTGGATCATGATGAACTCCGTTGTGCTCTACCGACGTCCGGTCGATCCCTATCCCTTCATTCTCCTGAACCTGTTCTTGTCCTGCCTGGCGGCAATCCAGGCGCCGGTCATCATGATGAGCCAGAATCGCCAAGAGGCGAAGGACCGCCTCCGCGGCCAGCGAGACTACCAGATCAACCTCAAGGCCGAACTGGAGATTCGTCATCTCCACGAGAAGATCGATCATCTGCTGCTGCATCAGTGGGAGCGACTCGTAGAGATCCAGGAAGTGCAACTGGATCTGCTGTCGGAGTTGGAACGGCGCAAATGACCCGCCTCGAGAATCTGGTTCTGCAAGCCGGCTTGAGGATCTACTCTCCGGACACGGCGGATGGTCGCAGCGCCTGAATCAGACTACTTGACATACGTGTTGTACACTCTGGGCAGCGGATCAGTCCATTTCTTTCGGCGGCTCGATGGTCCCTCGTTTCTGGAGGTACTGGGCGACGAGCCAGCAGAGCAGGGCCCAGATCAGACCGATGCTCCAGCCGGCGAGCACATCGGTGGGGTAGTGGACGCCCAGATAGACCCGGCTGACGCCCACGAGCAGGGTGACGATCATGGCCACGCTGAGAAAGTAGACCTTGACGGGGTATCGACTGCTGGCGCGGGCCAGCAGGGTGCCCACCGTCAGGCACACGATAGCTGAGAGCATCGAATGACCGCTTGGAAAACTCGACGTCGCAACGTAGCCGGCGCCGGAATCGAAGGCGGGACGGGGCCGGTCGACCAACCCCTTGAGCAGCAGCGACACAAGCTGCCCTCCGACAGTCGCGACCGCCAGCAGCACCAGCATGCCATGCTGCTTCCGCATCAACAGATAACCCGCGCAGGCGAGAGTGACCAGCGTCAGCACGGTAGCGCTGCCGAGGGCCGTCACGTCGCGCCACATGTCCTCGAACCACGGCGGCCCGATGGGGTCCGTCATGTCGCCGGGCGTGCGAAGGAGTTGGAGCACCCATTCGTCGTATCGCTGCGTGGTGCCCTCCAACACCTCATCGGCCAGCTCGATCGCGAGCCAGCTCGTGCCGACAATGATGGCCATCGCGGCGAGCATGACAAGGTCCGTATTGGCCCTGAGCCAGTTCCACACACGGGAGACTCCGGCAACCATCCTGTTTGTCGTCTGCGGCTTCACGTCCAAGTGCTTCCGATCGTCCAGTTCCGCTGCACGCGCAATAGCAGACAAGACGCAATACAGAATCCGTCTCATCTATCGCGCCGAGTGACCGTATTCTATCGAACTCTGTGGCTGATGTACACGTTGACCGGCAGGGAAACTCGCACTATGCTGCACACGCATAGTTGGAGGTTATGGTCCCCGATGCGAAGGTTGCTTATGATTTGTGTGTACGCGAACACGGTGGTAGCCATCGTGTTGAGCCTGTTTGTCTTTGTACTGCCTGGGATCGGGGTCGTTCGAGCTCTGCGCGATCCGGCGCTGCGCACCGGGGGCATTCCGCAGTACGTCTTCCGCTGGCATCGAGCGCTCTCGCCGAAATACGAAGAATGGGCCCGCAACCGCGTGGCATCGGGCACGGCCTCGCAGTTGACGACGGAAGACATCGCCGGGACCGAGTGGCCCTTGTTCGGCTCGGTGTTCTACCTGTGGGCGACCGAAGCCTTGCAGCAGGCGGTGCAGGAGACCCCGAGCCTTTGCCCTGTGGCACCGAGCCAGTATGCGCGCGGGGCCATCGAAGCCGCGACGGCCCTGGTCGCCGACCCCAATCACGCCGGCTGGGTCCGACAGCACTGGGGTGATGATTATCTTCAGAAGGAGAACCTGTTCTATCGGATGCTGCTCATCAACGCGTTGACGAGCTATCAGAAGCTCCTCGGTGATCCGAAGTATGAGGAGTTGCTGCGAGGGCAGGTGGAGTCCCTGGCGAAGGAACTGGACGAATCGCCGCACGGGCTGCTCGACGATTACCCGGGCCAGTGCTATCCCGTCGACATCGTGCCGGCGATTGCGGCAATCCGGCGGGCCGACGCCGTACTCGGGACGGACCATTCCGCGTTCGTCGCGCGGGCGATCCGTGGTTTCGAAGGGGAACGGTTGGATCGCAACACGGGTCTGCCTGCGTATGTGGTCGATTCGAAGAGCGGACGGCCTGAAGACAGCGCGCGGGGCGTAGGGTTGTCGTTCATGCTCATCTGGGCAGCGGAACTGTGGCCGCAGACTGCCGAGAGCTGGTATGGCAAATACGAGCGGCAGTTCTGGCAGGAGGGGACCTGGTTCGCCGGCTTCCGGGAGTTTCCCCGAGATATCGACGTCGGCTGGTTCAACATGAGCGACGTGGACGCCGGACCCGTCGTCGGGGGCTATGGGGTCGCTGCTAGCGCCTTCGGCATGGGTGCAGCGCGAGTGATGGGACGCATGGATCAGGCGTACAAGCTCACGGCCCAGGCATTGACGGCGAGTTGGCCGCTGCCGAATGGAACGCTGCTGACGGCTCGGATTCTGTCGAACGTAACCGACGCACCTTATCTCGGCGAGGCAGCGACGCTCTTCGCGTTCACCCGCCGGTCTCTGGTCCCAACAGAAGGTGACCCGCACGTGAATCCGCCGGCCTCTGTGTGTGGGGGCTTGGCGATTCTGCTGGGGCTCGGGGTCTTCGAGATCGTTTGGACGCTCCGTACCCTCTGTCACTGGCGGCGGGGCGGTCAGCGGCTCTATACGCCGCAGCCTCGATTCCAAGTGGTGGTCTGGAGTGCTCTGATGCTCGGCGCACTCGTCATGTGGCTGATGTCCTGCAACGTGGCGGGTCTTGTTCTCCTGCTTGCGGCGCTGACATTGCCCTGGCAGCGGCGGAGGGCTGTGACGGCATCGCCCGCTTGCGAGCCTGCTCAATGATATGGTATTGCCTTTGTCGTGAGAACGTTCCGCAATGCCCTCACGTACTTGCTAAAGGGGCAGATGGATGCCCGAAACGTGAAGGACTCGTGAAAGAGGACAGAATGACGCTCTACATTACAGAGGATAGTCCGATCTGTTCGATCCTGCGGGATTCGCTCGATGAGACGGCGATGATCCATGAAACGGTCGTGGTGCCGGCCCAAGGGGTGTCGGATCGGCTGCCGAAAGGGACGGAAACCCCGGTGCTCATTGATGACGGGAAAGTGGTTCAGGGTACTGCGAGTATCCTGGCCTATATCGACGATCTGTGGAAACTGAGAGCCGACTGGCTCAAGTATCAGAGTGATACGTGCTATCTGGACTGATGAGGCAATTCGACGACACGAGACAGTTCCTGCCGACGACGCAGGATGAAATGCACCGCCGGGGCTGGGACCGGGCGGATGTCATTCTCGTTACCGGCGACGCCTACATGGATCACCCCTCCTTCGGCGTGGCGCTGATCGGCCGGTGGCTGGAGAAGCTGGGCTATCGTGTGGCGATTCTCGCCCAGCCCGACTGGCGGAGCGTGGAGCCGTTCCGCTCGCTCGGCGCCCCGAGGCTGTTCTGGGGCATCACCTCCGGCTGCATCGACTCCCGACTGAACGACTATGCCTCGATGGGGCATCGCAGGCAGGCGGATGTCTATAGTCCGAACGGGGCCACGGGGTT
>JBDKRX010000155.1:0-4339 GCA_039683175.1 Phycisphaerales bacterium | reverse complement strand
TCGCGTTTGCCTTTCAGGACGTCACAGACGGCGACCCACTGCACGTCCGGCTGGGTCAGTATGTAGCCCAGATCGTAGGAGCCGCGGCCGCCCATTCCAATGCCGCCCATCACGATGCGTTCGCTGGGCGCAACGGCGCCGCCAAGCCCCAGTGCAGAGGCCGGAATATGATAGGGCAGCGCCACGGCGCCTGCCGCCATCGCCCCTTGTGCCAGGAATCGACGCCGCGTGAGTGTCGTGCGATTGTCGTTGCTCATAGGGTCTTTCCCTTACCTTCTGATCTTATCGTTTTCACCAAGCTTACCGCCGAAGGCGGTCTGACTTCAAGTCTTCTCGGGAGCCTATTCCGGACAATCGCGGAAATCTCTCATGTCGATGACTCTGATATTGATTATTCGTGGCCCTCGAGCCAGTGTATGATATTGCTCTCAACAAGAAACGCCTCATGGAGATACGGACTATGAAGTGTGGCTCTGATAGGGCCTGGCTCCGCTTGCGGTGGGTCATTGTGCTTGTGATGCCGGGGTTCAGCACCGGTGTTTTCGCGTTGTCCGTGGACACCCCGGACGTCGCCCTGCGTTTCAACGAGGAACGGGGGCATCTTGTTTCCTTGCTCGATAAGCGTTCAGGTCATGATCACATTGCCGGGGACGCCTTCGGGAGTCTCTGGGTGTTGGAGTTGCCCCAGCAGGCCGGAGGCGCGCTGCTTCCCGAACACGCGCAACAATTCGAATGTCAGCATGAAGACGGCGATCCGCTTCGATTGCGTCTGGTGTGGAACGAGTTCGGCCGAGAAGCCATGCCCAGTCTGTCCGTATCTGTCCGCGTCCGCTTTGACCCAGCGGCCCGCGGAGCTCGCTTCTCTATCAGGGTGCAAGGCCTCGGGCGCGTGGTTCCCCTGGTGGTGCGTTTCCCGCGAATTTGCGACATCGCACAACAAGAATCGGAAGTGTTCGCCGTGCCCTATTGGATGGGTGAGAAGACGACGCAGGCGAGGCGCCTCCTCTCGCCGGCACCGGGACAAGCCCACCGGCGTGAATTCTCCTATCCCGGCCTATTGTCCATGCAGTGCATGGCATTCTACCGGGACAACGGCGCGGGCCTGTACTTTGCGGCCGATGATGTCGAGGCACGCAGCAAGGGCTTCGCGGCCTTCGGCAACGGACAGGGCGGCATCGGCCTGGAGGTCTGCCACTTTCCGGGCGCGGATACGGCAGCGGAAGGGGCGTATGAGCCGGGGTATGATGTGCTGATCGGTCTGTTTCAGGGCGACTGGACTACGGTGGCGACGCGGTATCGCGAGTGGGCACTGCGGCAACCTTGGGCAAAGGAGAGTCGCTTGAAACAGGGTCACACGCCGGAGTGGGTCAAGGACACAGGGTTCTGGGTTTGGAACCGCGGCTCTTCAGACGGCGTGTTGCCGCCGGCCGCCGCCATGCAGGACTATCTTGGCGTGCCGGTCAGCGTGTTCTGGCACTGGTGGCACGGTTGCGCCTACGACGTCAACTTCCCGGAGTACCTCCCGCCGCGAGAGGGGACGGATGCCTTTCGCCAGGCAGTGCGCAGGGCCCGTCAAAGAGGACTGAATCCCATCGTGTACATGAACCAGCGGCTCTGGGGCATGACCGCGGAAAGCTGGGTCTCCCAGGAGGCGGAGCGCTACGCCGTCAAGAAGCCGGATGGCACGGTACAGCCGGAGGTGTACAACACCTTCACGCGATCCCCCATGGCGTCTATGTGCATGGGCACGGCCTTCTGGCGCAACACCTACGCGGGCCTGTCCGAAGCCGTGTACAACGACCTGGGCGTCAGCGGCATCTACATGGACCAGGCCTGTTCGAGCCTGGTCTGTTATGACGCCAGGCACGGGCACCCATCCGGAGGCGGCACGTATTGGATGGGAGGATTTCGCGCTCTGGAATCGGACATCCGCGCGCGATGTCCCGGCATCGCCCTGGCGGGGGAGGGTTGCGGCGAGGCGTGGCTGCCCCATCTCGACCTGATGCTGAGCCTGCAGGTCAGCCGGGAACGTTACGCGGCGCCCGATCCGTGGGAACCTATCCCTTTTTTTCATGCCGTCTATCACGGCTACACCATCCTCTATGGAAACTATGCATCCCTGACACGGCCGCCGTATGACTCGCGCTGGCCCGAGGGCTCCGCCCCACGACATCCCCTCCAACTGCTCGACGAGAGATTTCGCTACCAGTTCCGGCTGGAGCAAGCGCGCACCTTCGTCTGGGGACAGCAACCCTGTCTTTCGAACTTCCGGCCGGAACACTTGGCGGAGCGCACGACGGAGGTGGCTTATATCAGGCAACTGGTCCAACTGCGGCAGGCGGCCTTGCCTTATCTGCTGCACGGCACGTTCCTGTGTCCCCCGCGAATGGATATTCCCGACATGGAAATCGACGTGTCGCGTCTGTCCATCTATGCCGGCCAGGAGGAGGCCGTCCAGGAATACCGCAAGCGCGTGCCCCAATACCTCGTAGGCGCCTGGCGTGCCGAGGACGGCAGTATCGCGGTGGCGGTTGCCGGCATTGCCGACACGAACGCGAAGGTATGTTTCACCCTCAGCCGTGAGGAATACGGGTTGCCCGACCGGGGACGCGTGTACAAACGACTTCCTGAAGGCCGCACAGAAATGTGCCGGTTTGCCGACGGACAAGTAACCATCGCCGACACGCTGCCCGCCGCAGGTGCGGTCCTCTATGAAGTCGTACCGAATGGGGAACGGGACGAAGAGAGGCTGTCTCAGAAGTCCGGTGACCCGGAAAACAGCCACGTGGGTGAGCAGTAAAGGATTTCAGAGGAGTTCAATCATGCTCAGAACAATCAGAACCGTTGTCTTTGTGCTGTTGCTCGCCCAGCTTGCGCCGTTTTGTGACGGGCGGGTGTATCCATGTCGGTGGGTCTTCGTATCCAACTCGTTGCGAGCCGACAAGGACGTCAACGAGGTCGAGCGAATCGTTCGGACGGCCTCGGAGCATGGGCTCAACGGCATGCTCCTGTCCGCCGGACTGGACAATCTTGACCGGCAGCCGCCGGAGTATCTGGGGCGACTGGCGAAGGTCAAGGCGACCTGCGACAAGCTTGGCGTCGAGATCATTCCCTGCATCTTCAGCATCGGCTATGGCTGGGACGTGCTGACGTACAACCGCAATCTGGCGGCCGGGATTCCGGTCAACGATGCCCCGTTCGTCGTGAAGGCCGGCGAGGCGCGCCTCGAAGCCAGCCAATCGGTGCGGCTCGTCAACGGCGGATTCGAGGAGCACGACGGGGACCGCCTCAAAGGGTACGGGTTCCACGACAAGCCGGGCGAGGTCTCGTTCGTGGATTCGACGGTCTTTCACGGAGGCAAGGCGTCCCTGCGGTTCGAGGGCTTCGGGCGATTCGAGCACGGGCATGGGCGGGTCATGCAGCAGATCGAGGTGCAGCCACATCGATGCTATCGAGTGAGCTGCTGGGTGAAGACGGAGTCCCTTGAGCCGGCCAATTCATTCCATGTGCTGGTTCTCGGCGAGGACGGTCGCGATCTGGCCCCCTATATCCCGGACCCCGTAGCCCCCGGCCAGTGGCGTCGGATCGTGATGGGGTTCAACAGTCTCGATCGCGACAAGGTGAATATCTACGCAGGCGTCTGGGAGGGCAAGGCGGGACGGCTCTGGATCGACGATTTCGAAGTCCAGGAAGTTGCGTTGCTGAACGTCCTGCGTCGGCCCGGCACGCCTGTGACCGTGCGAAGCGAGCGAACGGGCGAGGTCTGCGAGGAGGGTAAGGACTATGGCCCCATCCGGGACGACGAACTCAACTTCCGATTCGACCACGAGCCGCCGGCGATCAGAGTGCTGCCGGGCGGGAGCATCCAGGAGGGCGAGCGGCTGAAGGTCAGCTATTACCACGGGATGGGCGTGAACGATGGACAGGTCACCGCCTGCATGTCCGAGCCCGAGGTCTACGAGATCTGGAAGAAACAAGCGGAGCTGATACACCGCTATCTGGCCCCGGCCAGGTACCTGTTGAGCATGGATGAGATCCGTGCCGGTGGGAGTTGCCAGGCCTGCAAGAGCCGCAATCTCAGCATGGCCCGGATTCTCGGCGACTGTGTCACGAAGCAGGTGGGCATCCTGAGACAGGTGAATCCGAAGGCCGAGATATTCATCTGGTCCGACATGCTGGACCCCAATCACAACGCCCACGGCGACTACTACCTTGTGGATGGAGATTTTGCCGGCTCCTGGGAGTACGTACCCAAGGACTTGACGATTGTGTGCTGGTACTTCGATATACGCAAGGAGAGTCTCAGCTTCTTCTCCTCACACGGGTTCAAGACGCTCGC
>JBDKRX010000154.1:0-9623 GCA_039683175.1 Phycisphaerales bacterium | reverse complement strand
TGCCGCCCATCATGCCGCCGCCCATACCGCCCATCATGCCGCCGCCCATCATGTTCTGGCCCGTGGAGGGCGGGCTGACCAGATCGCTGACGTCATAGACGCGGGTTTCCAGCTTCTTCCTCGGCAGCCCATCGCGGGTCGCCACGGTGACGACGCCCCGGTTCACCACATAGTCCACCGGGTTCTCGGGATAGAGCGGGTCGGACAGGGCCGCAACCATGCTCTCCAATGCAGTGCCGAGCCGGGCGCTGGCGGGCCCATCAAAGTCCACCCCAGTCGTGGGCTCGACGTTCGCATTTTCGTACAGATCGCGCCACAGCACCACCAGATTCAGCGGAGGCGTAACACTGTTGCGCAGGATATCGAACGCCTCGCTAGCCGGCGTCGTCGTCGTGATCGCCGACAGATCCACCGTTTGGTCGAGCTGGTCGTAGATCTGCGAATTGGCCTCGTCCAACTGGAACGGCGCATCCGGCTTCCGCGTCGGCCTCTGGATGATCTCACGCCAATCCTTGGGGTACGTGATCTCGTCCGCATACGGAATCGTCGCCTCATCCGTGCTCAGCTTGATGTCGGCCGTCTGCCTGCGATCGAGCTTCCCCTGCTGGAGCTGCTTGCGGAGATAGATCATGTCCTCGACCATATCCTTCATCGTCAGCGCCTCATCGTTGAGAGGATCGATGATGAGCAGGGCCTCAAGCTGACCCTGGGCGGCCTCGTACTGCTGCTGTTTCCAATAGGCCTGTGCCCGCTCCATCAACTCGCTGATCCTCTTCTGGCGGTCTTCTTCCGCCTGGTCCCTGTACTGGCGCTGCTCCTCGACCGCATCCTGTCGTTTCTGCTCGGCCAGTTGTTTGTCCTTCTGGGCCTCGGCCTCGCCGATCCGATCCGAGGTTTCGCTCAACCGCTTCATGTGCTGCTTGTACAGCTCGCCCTCAAGGTACAGCTTGTAATCGTTGACGACGCGGACTGCATTGTCCACGCGGTCCCGCGCGGAGGCAAAATCGCCCTGGGCCATGAACTTCTGGGCCTGCGCGATCGAGTCGTTCACGATATTCTCGGCGTAGGCGCGAATCGTGTTTCTACGCCGATTGATCTCCTCGACGAATCCGCCGTCGCCGGGGGACGGCTGCGAAGAAAGCGCGGTCACCCCCTGCTCCGTGACAGGCGTCATCATCGGGACCGAAGTCGTCTGATTCGACAACGACGGCACAGCCTGGGACGCCATTTGCTGGTCGATCTGGGCGATGTAATCCTCGGGCCGCAATCCCGGAGGCGCGGAGATCATGCCACTGCGAGCCACTTCCGCGAATCCCTCGCGGGCCGCGACCAGTTCGCCCTGGATATAGAGCCCCCGACTGCGGTTGTACAACTCCTGGATGCGTTCGCTCTCGCCCTGTCCGGCGGACGTGTTTTGCGCTCGGAAATTGGATGGCGTATTGACCGGCTCAATCCCGCCGATCCCCGGCATCGCCTGGGTCGAAACGTCGGCGAGCGGCACGGGACGCCCCACCTCTTTGCCCGCCTCGGAGACCTCGATCCGGGCCAGATAGCCACGAATGGAATCAGCCATCGCCGTCGGCATCTGTCCGCTCTGAAGGACCCTGGTGAAGCCCTCTCTGGCGGTCTTCAGATCGCCGCTCTGATAGGCCAGCATGCTCCTGTAGTACGTCTCGGCGATGCTGCTCTTGGACTGCCCGAGCGGGTCGCCGGCGACAAGCTGGACCTCTTTCAGTGAGTCTACGCTGGTCGTCCCGGCGACCTCTGAAGCAGGCGACGCGGGGTCGCCCGATGCGGGCGCAGCAACACTGGCGACTGCGGGCACGGGGGATGGACTCACACCGCGGAGCATGCCTGCGACCTCCTGGCGCTCTTGATCGGTCAGGAACTCGCTGTCCTTGATGCTCTCCAGACGAGCACGCGCACCAGGAACATCCCCGGCACGGTTCAGTCGTTCGGCAGCCTGCCTGGCCTCTTCAATGCGTTGACGCTCCGTAACGGCCTTGCCCGCCTTGACACGGAGCGACTCGAGCCTGCGCTGTTCGACCGGATCGAGATGCTGCGCATAATCCTGCGCCTTCTGGAACGTCTTTTCCGCCTCGCTGTAGGAGCCGCGATCGTAGAACTGCTGCCCGACGGTCACGATGTACTGAACCATGCGCCGCATCGTGGCGTCATCGGCTCCCTGGGCCGCGAGTGAGGAACTCGGGTTCACAAGACATGCTGCGGCGAGCAAGACCAATGCCAGAATTGTCAAAACGGTCCCCTTCCGCACAGACTTAGCGTACACACTTGGCCTGTCCAAAACCTAACCTCCTGCCTATAATGTCGTCACCCTCTTATGGGAAACCTGTTACCGTCGCTGGTTGTTAACTACCTCCATTGGAAGGATGTAGGACAGAGTTACGACTTCAATCTATTAAAATGGCGAATTTTTTGCAAGGGAAAAATCACCCCCCAACCTGTTTGACCGATAAAATCCAAACCGCCTCATGTAGAACCAATTGTCATCCCGAGGTTGCGGGCAGATTGAGGCATCAAAAATGGGCGTCTCATCCGAAGGGGAGTTCAACTCTATGAATGACATCGACAACACGGCCAACATGGACCGCCGGCCCGTGACGCTGGCAATCGAGACTTCGAGCCGAATCGGCTCGGTGGCGCTGGCCATCGGGGACCGATTGCTTGAGGAATCGGCCTTCTCCACCCCCATGCAGCACAGCGCCGAGATCTGCCCGACCATTGAAGGCCTGCTCGCACGCCATGGCCACACGACCGAGAATATCGGCCAGGTCCATATCGCCGTCGGACCGGGGAGTTTCACCGGCCTGCGGATCGCGGTCGCCATGGCCAAGGCGATGCACCTCGCCCAGGGGGTCCGGATCGTCACCGTGGACTCCCTGGATGTTGTCGCCGCCAATCTGTCCGATGCGTCCGAGGAAAGCCCGGCCCAAAGCCAGCCGGCCCCCTTTCCCGACCGGATCGCCGCTTTGTACGACGCCAAGCGAGGGCAGTTCTATGCGAGCATCTATGACCGTGTCCCGGCCGGCGCAAGTACACCCCGCTGCGCGGAACAGGAAGCCCCCGGATACGAGATTCCCGCTTCCAGCGGCGCCGTCTGGCGAAAGAGCCACCCCGATGCCCTGATGACCGCCATCGAGATCGTGGATGGCTTTGCCGGGGCAGCCCCTCTGGGTCTGCTCGGCGACGGCCTGCTGTACCACCGCGACGAGTTCGTGCAGGCAAATACGACGGTCCTGCCCGACCGATACTGGAGTCCCCGGGCAGCCAACGTCTACCGCCTCGGACGCCAGAAGGCCTCCGCAGGACGATTCGCAGACCCGCTGGGCCTGACCCCGTTCTACCTGCGTGCTCCCCAGGTCACCCTCAAAACAAGGCCATAACCGCGGGAATCACGCCCGGACGCACGGCGTCCTCCCGCGAAAACTGCACAGATTTGCACCAAGAATTCCGGGATAACTATTCCCCTTTCGCTCTTCTTCTGGTATAGGATAGTCAGACGACGGGCATCACAAGATATGCCTACGCGGTGAAACGTTGATCTGTGTAGCCGGTATGCCCTCCATATTCAGACCCTACGGAAAGGAAGGTCAATGAACATCTACATCGGGAATCTTACCCCGGACACCACCGAAGACGAAGTGAAAGAAGCCTTCGCCCCATTCGGCGATGTCGCGTCGGTCAAGATCATCAGGGACGGCGCCACCGGCGAATCGCGAGGGTTTGGCTTCGTGGAGATGCCAAACGAGGAGCAGGCCAAGGCCGCAATCACCGGGATGAACGAAAAGGAGCTCAAGGGAAATCAGCTCCACGTCGAGCTGGGCCGCTCCAAACCCGCGGCTCCGGGCATGGGTGGCGGCGGAAGGCGACCGGGCGGCCACAGCGGCGGGCCCCGCGGCGGCGGTGGAAGGCCGGGCGGGCGACCGGGCGGCGGCGGCGGCTTCCGAGGCCGTGGCGGTAGCGGCGGCGGTGGTGGCGGCCGCGACCGTGGCCCTCGCAGTGGCGGCGGCGGTGGCGGCGGCGGAAGGCCCCGTTACTAACAGGTTGCACAGCCGAACACAATCCGCAGGAGTCCTTCCGCCCGTCACAGTTCGGGCCGCAGTGATTTCCTTGAGGTTGTGCGTCGGCATTTCCATACTGTGTGGATAAGTCCATCGCAGGTGGCGAATCACCGTGTCGTGACTCGCCACCTGCGATCTTTCTTTGGGACGTCGAGGGCAGCCCCCCGATCGGTGGAAATCATGCCTGTGCAGAGTGCCGGATTGCTTGTGTACAGGAAACGACAGGGACAGATTGAGGTGCTCCTTGTCCATCCCGGCGGGCCTTTCTGGACGCGAAAAGACCTCGGTGCATGGTCCATTCCCAAGGGCGAGTTCACGGACGAGACCCCGCTGGAGGCCGCCAAACGTGAATTCCACGAGGAAACGGGATTCACCGCCTGCGGTGACTTCCGGCCTCTGGAAACGATCCGACAAGCCGGCGGCAAGATCGTCCACGCCTGGGCGGTCGAGGGGGATTGCGACGCCGAAGCAGCCCAGAGCAACTCGTTCACTATGGAATACCCGCCCCACTCCGGCCGGCAGTGCTCATTCCCCGAGGTGGACCGGGCCGCCTGGTTCGGCCTCCCCCAGGCCCGAGAGAAGATCCTCAAAAGCCAGCTCCCCCTGCTGGACCAGCTCGAACGGCTGCTCGCGTAATCCCCTCGATTCACTTCCGCATGAACGCCAAAGCCACAGCAGGACCGACTCGCGACAGCCAAACAACCCAAGAGCCAGGCAGGGTTGCGGTCCCATCCGTCCTATCCGCGGTTTCGCTGTCTCCCGGCACGTCCTTGCAGGATCTCACGCCTGCGCAACCAGCCGACAAGAGCCGTGCCGATCTCGCCGAGCAGGACGACGCCAGGGGCGGGAATCAGGAGATTCGTCGATATCCATAAGATGCCCGCAGCCCGGTCCGGTACACCGTATGCCACGACGGAGAAGGAGGATGGCGTTCGCACCCTTGGCGAGTCCGACGAACAGGACCAGGGTTCTGCAACGGTAATGGGGAGGAACACGTATCCTGGCGGAGTCGTCGCAACTCAGACGAGGCGGAGACAGCCGCCGAAAAAAATGCGAAGAGGGGCTGCAAGGCACTACTTGCAGCCCCTCGATGAAGCACTTTCGGTACCGCCTGCGGCACTACAGCATTCTGTGTCTGCGCGACCAACTGAGCACGGCAAGGCCGAAGGAGCCAAGCAACACAGCTCCCGGCGCCGGCACAAAGGGAATCCCGTAGTCCTGGTATCCCCTGCTGGTCAGTGCCAGCATCGGCGTGTATTCCGTCAGCGTCGGAAGCGCGTCCAGCAGGCCCTGCGCCTGTGTCCTGAGACCCACAGTATTCAGCTTGAAGTCGCCGGTCAGGAAATTGCCGTCGTCCAGGATCTCCCAGACAACAACCTGTGCCACGGCCGCATCCATCGCCGTCTGGCCGGAATCCTTCCACCAGGACCAGACCTTCATGACGTCCATCGCGTCGGCCTCTCCCATCGCAGGTCCAGGCAGCGGGGCATCCGCCATCTCGGCCACGGTGTACAGATTGGGCAACGTCGAGCTCATCTCGCGGTAGTCGATGCAGAATGCCTGCATGCGCACCCCGTCCACTTTGATGTTCTGGGTGCCGATGACCACACTGCCGCTGAACGTAGGCAAGGTGACATTGGCCCACATGCCAGGGTTGGTACTGACATGGACGACCTCCACGGTATCCCCTATCTGTATCGTCGGTGCCCCCCCCGCCGGAGCAGCCAAGACACACACCAGAGACGCAAGAATCATGCATCTCATAATGCTACTCAACGTTCTTTTCATGGCCCACACCTCCATCTGACAGTCCCAGGCAAGTGTATACACACACTTGCAGCTTCTTCTACTATTCAAGACACAACGCTACCACACACAACGTTTTGTTCGGGAATCCATTCCTCCCAGCAGCCACCGACGTGCGTCCGCGGCTGCTATGCTGGTTAGTACATCACAATCGCGTCTGGTTGTCAAGAAAAAAGTTGAAGAAAAAAAAGCTCGTGGACGTTCGCTCTCCAGGGTCAACCGTGCCCATCCTCATCGCGGACGACCGGTTGATGGCATGGGCGAAGCTGTTCCGAAGTCCGTGATGTCCCCAACGCCCGGAGCCGATTGGGGCACGTCCTCGCCACTGCGCGGACCGTCTCCCCTGGTGCTGAGAGTACAGGGAATGATGCCGGGCGACCCACACCGGCTGCAGAGAGGACACGATAACGGAGATTCACCGAGAAGAACCGGTGAACGCAAGTCCTTACGGGAACATGTATTGGGCGGCAGAGGACTTGAACCTCTGACCCCCAGCGTGTCGAGCTGGTGCTCTATCCATCTGAGCTAGCCGCCCATGACCGAAATCCGGGGATAGTATGCCCCGGCCGGCGGGAAAAAGCAAGCACTTATTTGAGGAATGATGAGGATTTATGAACCGAGGTTCCGGCGGACCACGGCCGCTCCTGACAGCGTGCGGCTTACATTGCCGCTCTGGACAGTCAGTGAAATCTGCACGCTCTTGCAGTCCAGCCCGTCATTCGTGGTCGTCGAGGTGAAGGTGGCGGCAGTCACGTGGTCGCAGAGCACATAGTCGGTCCCGTTCTGCGTCACATACAGCTTCTGGTCGGCACTACGCCACTCGTAGGTGGTGGGCACTCCCGGATCGCCCGGGGCTGCATAGAAGGTACACTCATTGCTCGGGGCGTTGGGGTCAAACCAATGACCCGTGCGAATCTGGCTGGTCATTCTGGCCATCGCCTGCCTGGCGCTGCTGATCGCGTGGAACATGTTCTCGTTTTCCCCGTAGCTGACCAGGGAGGCATTGAACGCTACCGCGATGGCCACCAGCAACATGGCCGAGATGGCCAGTCCGATCAGACATTCCACCAGTGTAAAACCCCGACGGCGGAGCGGAAGGTCACGATATGCCCATCTGCGAATCATGTCATCCCCTCAGTACTGCGCCCGAATCCAGCTCGCCGACACGACCTGTCGCCCGTTCTGGAGAACTCGGACGGTGACCCGCACGAAGGCGCTGTCAAACGTGTCGGCAACCACCAGATCGAGGTTTGATGGACTCACCTTGTCGACCGTCACCTGCTGGCTGAATGAGGCGAACTCCGTCAGCACGGTCTTGTTGGCGCTGATCGGACCCGCGGACGGGCTGGTGAAGCCGTCGAAATCATCCACGTCGTCGTAGCTGGTCCAGTTGGCCTCCTTCGCGTCGAACGCAGTCTCCGTCTGGGGATCGATCACAGGCAGCATGGCCGTCAGTTCCCGGATCTGCTCGACGAGGAACTCCGCCGTGGACATGTCGGTTCCTGCGCCATTGGCGATCGTGAACGAACTGTTGGCGCCGACGAGGGCCGCGATGGACAGGCCGACGAGAATCGTCGCGATCAACACTTCAATCAGGGTGAATCCCTGTTCTGTGGTTCGGTAAGCCATTTTCATGATCCCCCCCGGGAGTATGCGAGGTCACTTGCCTGAGACCAGGTTCGACATCTTGAAGATCGGCAGGATGATGCTCATGGCGATGAAGCCAACCATCACGCCCATCAGCACGATCATGATCGGTTCGATCATCGAGGTGACCGCCTTGATGACCGCCTTGAGCTCTCGGGCATAGAAGGCGGAGATATCGCGAAGAACGTCGGCCATGTTGCCGGAATCCTCGCCGCTGCGAATCATCTGTACGACGCTGCTGGGCATCAGCTTGCTCTGGGCCAATGCCGAAGCCACTTTCTTGCCCTGTCGGACCTCCTCATAAACGTGGAGCCAAAGCTCCTTGTAGAGGATATTACCCGAAATGTGGGCTGTGATCGACAAGGTGTTGAGGATCGGCACGCCGGCCCGGGTCAACACGCCCATCGTGTGCAGACCGCGGGTGATGTACAGGCTTCGACACAACGTACGGATCAGGGGGAGCACGAGCTTGGTCTTGTCCCACCACAGGCGTCCCACCGTCGTGTTGATGAAGAAGAAGAAGCCCCACATGGCGGCGCCGATGCACGGGATGATCACGTACCACCAGTGACGAAGAAATGCACTGCTGGCCATCAGAATGGTGGTCGGCATGGGCAGCAGGTGCTCCTTGCCCTGGAAGATGGCCGTGAAACGCGGCAGTACGAAACACAGCAGGAAGACGGTCACGCTGACCGCCATCACGGCAATAATCACCGGGTAGACCATCGCGCTTTTGACCTGCGAGCGGGTCTCGGCTTCCTCGTCGAGATACTCGGCGAGCTTCTGCAGCATGTCGCTGAGCGAGCCGGAGGCCTCGGCCGCCGCTACCATGTTGATATACAGATTCGAGAAGACCTGTGGATGCTCGGCAAGGGACTGCGAGAAGCTGTTGCCCTCTTCGATGCGGATCTTCAGATCCCGGATCACGGCTTTGAATTTCTGGTTGTCTTGCTGGCTGCCGATTCCTTCCAGGGCGTCCTGGAGGCTGATGCCGGCCCGGATCATGACGGCCAACTGACTGGTGAAATGGAGAATATCCTTGCGGCTGGGCCCGAACTCGACGCGGAACCCGCGCAACTTGTCCATGACGGACGCTCCCCCGCCGCCTGTCCCCTCGGCCTGGCTGTAGCTGCGGGCGCTGTCCGAGGAGCCGCGATGATTGAGACCCTGCCGGCTTTCGGAAACGGCTGCTTCTTCTTGTCTGGAAATCGTCTGTGTCGCCATATCCGTTCTCCGTTACCTGGCCGTTCCGACGGGGGCTGCCTTGGACGTGTCATTGAGTTTGCCGGCGGCTACCAGGGTCTTTTCCATCTTGCCGGGGTTGCTCGACCGCACGATCGCCTCGTCCCGGTCGATGAATCCCTTGAAGTACATCTCGGCGATGCTGTTGTCCATGCTCTGCATGCCCAGCCGGCGAGAGGTTTCGATGATGTTCGGAATCTCGTAAATTCGGTTTTCACGGATGCAGTTTCGCGTCGCAGAGGTGCATAGGAGGATCTCCGTGCAGGGCACCATGCCCGGCTGGTCGATCCGTTTGAACAGGGTCTGGGAAATGACCGCCTGGAGCGTATTCGCCAGCATGGTCCGAATCTGGTTCTGCTGGCCCGCCGGATAAATGTCGACGATACGCTCGATGCTCTGCGGCGCGTTGATCGTGTGCAGCGTGCTGAACACCAGGTGGCCGGTCTCGGCCGCCGTGATGGTGAAACTCGTCGTCTCAAGGTCGCGCATTTCGCCGACCATGATGATGTCCGGATCCTGACGCAACGCGTGGCGCAGACCCGATGCGAAGTTCGGGCAGTCGGAACCGATTTCCCGCTGTTCGATCATGCATTTCTCGTTTTCGAGATGGTATTCGACCGGGTCCTCCAGCGTGATGATGCGCTTGCTGTACCGCGAGTTGACCAGTCCGATCATGGCGGCCAGCGAGGTGCTCTTGCCCGAGCCGGTGTGGCCGGTGATCAGCACCAACCCCCGGGGCAGATCGGTCAGTTCCTTGACGATCGGCGGCAGGTGCAGATCGTCGATCGTGTGCACCTGGTTGGGAATCACACGGAACGAGATCGCCACCGTGTCGCGCTGGTAGTG
>JBDKRX010000153.1:0-35354 GCA_039683175.1 Phycisphaerales bacterium | reverse complement strand
ACGCCGGTTGCAGCGAAGCAATCTGCTCTGAGTTCATCTCCAGATTCTCCAAAATATCTACCGTCAGGAGAATCATCGGATCACATCTCACAAAATCTTGAGCCAAAGTAGCGCTGTCGTACTAATCCTTGCTCGCCGACATTTCAAGCCTGGCGGGCGGCTCTTGCCTGTTCGAGTCGAGCGGCCGCCAGAGGCCAGTTCGCCAGCTTCAGGAAGTTGTCGACCCAGGCGCCGCGGTTGTTCTGGTGCTGCAGGTAGTAGGCATGCTCCCAGACATCGCACACGAGCAGCGGAGTCGCCCCCCAGACCGCCAGGTCCTGGTGCCTCTCGACCTGCAGGATCAGCAGCCTGTCTGCGATGGGCTCGTAGACGAGCGCGCCCCAGCCGTTGGACATGACAGCTTTCGTCGCGGCGGCGAACTGGTTCTGGGCGTTTTGTACTGAGCCGAAGCTGGCAGTGAGGGCCTGGGCCAGGCTGTCGGGGATCTGTTCCCCGTTCGGGCTCATCGAATGCCAGAACAGGGTGTGCAGGACGTGGCCGCTGCCGTTGAACGCCAGATCGCTGCTGAGCGACCGGATTGCGGCGTAATCGTTCTTTTCCCGAGCGGCCTGCAACTTCTCCATCGCCGTGTTCAGCCCATTCACGTACCCGGCGTGGTGCTTGTCGTGGTGGATTCGCAGCGTCTGCTCACTATAGAGTGGTTCGAGGGCGTTGTAGTCGTACGGCAGCGGCGGGAGGCGATAGGTCCCCCCGTCATAAGCGCCGGCAAATGCGTCCTTTGTGGCGGCTGAGCTCTTGCCGCCCGGAAGGCCGCTGCCCAACACCATCCCGAAACCGGCCAGCGGCGCCATCTTGAGCAGGTCCCTGCGAAACAGGCTCGTTGTCATAATCCATACCCTTTCCAGTTCGTACTTTGGAGGTTTCGATTCCATTCCAAATCAAGCCCTGAGCCCAGAAAACCGCGGACCGGGGGACAATAGCGTTGTTACTCCTGTCCGACGCGAGGAGTGCGGGTTTTCCTGCGACAAATGGCGAAAATCTTGCCACATTGCCTCTCGGCGACGGGCGTTCTTCCGGAAAAATCCCGCAGATCTGTCACCGCCGCTCGAATACGGCCACTATAGAATAAAGTGCTCACATTCTATCTATCTGCAGGAACGTCAGGAGAAAGCGTCATGACAAGGAAACCCCCAGGTCCTGGTCGTTTCTGCTGCCGGCGCATGGTAGAATCTACGTGTCGGACCAGGCGGGCGATGTCTTCGGGTTTCGCGCCGCTGTCCAATTCGAAACAGGACAAACAGAGGGTGCTGACTATGGGAAGGACTTTTCTGAGAAGTGCCATACCGATGAGCTGTGTGATCGCGGCGATTGTGAGTTGTGCTCTGGCGCAAGAAGGCCCGGGTCTCTCGCTCGCGATCAACGAGGTGATGGCGGCCAACAGCTCGACGAAGGCCGATCCGCAGGGGCAGTATGACGATTGGGTGGAGCTCTATAACTATGGAACCACGCCGGTTGACACCGGTGGCCTGTATCTGACGGACGATCCGAACGAGCCGGCCAAGTGGCAGATCCCGGCGACCGATCCAACCCTGACGACCATCGCTCCCGGCGGCTATCTTCTGATCTGGGCGGATGGCGACGCCGAGGCTGAGGGTCTGCACGCGGGTTTCAGGCTCAGTGCCGCCGGGGAGGATCTCTGTCTTTTTGACGCCGACGGGGTCTCTCTGATCGACAGCATGACCTTCCCCCAGTTGCTCGCGGATGTCTCCTACGGCCGCCGGCCCGACGCCGGCGACGAGTGGCAGTTCTTCACTGCGCCCACGCCTGAAGCTGCGAACCAGGAAGGCTATGACGGGTTGGTCGGCGGAATTGGGTTCAGCCACGAACGCGGCTTCCATACCGAGCCCTTCTCTCTCGTACTCACCAGCGAGACACCTGACGCAACGATCTACTACACTCTCGATGGCGAGCTGCCCGGCCAGACGCCAGCGAGCAGCACCGTACCGGGACGCCCAGTGCCCGGCCAGGTGAGTACTCCCGCCCTATCGGGGACACTGTACACCGCTCCCATCCAGATCGAGAAGACTGCGTGCCTGCGAGCCGTGGCAGTCAAAGAGGGCTGGAAACCCTCCGCCATCTATACGCAAACCTACATCTTCGTCAGCGACGTGAGCAAGCAATCCCCTACCGGCGCCAAGCCCGGCGTGAATTGGCCTGCCCCGAGCACGGGCGGTGGCTTTGGCGGCTTTCCCTGGGGGGGCGGCGGGGGACAGGCGATCGACTACGGCATGGACCCCGACGTGGTGAACGATGCCCGGTACAAGGACCTGATTGATGATGCCCTGCTGTCGATCCCCTCGATTTCTCTGGTGACGCCCCTGGTCAACTTGTTCGATTCGGGCACCGGGATTTACGTCAACGCCCTCCAGGATAGCATCGCGTGGGAGCGTCCGGTCTCGATGGAACTGATCCATCCGGACGGAACGCAGGGGTTCCAGATCGATGCGGGTCTGCGGATTCGCGGAGGCTACGGTCGCCAGGGAGACAACGCCAAGCATGCATTCCGCCTCTTCTTCAGGGCCGAGTACGGCGCGTCCAAGCTGGAATATCCCCTGTTCGGCGATGAAGGGACCGATACGTTCGACAAGGTGGACCTGCGGACCGAGAGCAACTACTCGTGGGCTTTCAAGGGCAGCATGGGCGACGACAATGGCGGCAAGAACACCCTGCTGCGGGACGTCTTCTCCCGCGACCTGCAGGGGGCGACCGGCCAACCCTACACGAGGAGCCGCTACTACCGTCTCTATCTCAATGGGCAGTACTGGGGAGTCTACCAGACCCAGGAACGTTCCGAGGCCCGCTATGCGGCGTCGTACTTCGGCGGCAACAGCGAGGACTATGATGTGGCCAAGGTCAACGCCGGTCCCGGGGCGCCCTACACGATCGAGGTGACGGACGGCACTTTGGACGCCTACACTCGGCTCTGGCAGGCGGCCAGCCAGGGGTTCAGCACAGATGCGGCGTACTACCAGGCGCAGGGACTCAACTCGGACGGCACTGTCAACCCCGCCTGCGAGCGGCTTCTCGACGTCGACAACGTGATCGACTACATGATCTGCACGTTCTACGTGGGGGATCTCGATGCCCCGATCTCCAACTTCCTCCAGAACAGCCGCCCCAACAACTTCTACGCGGTTTATAGCCGGACGAATCCCGACGGCTTCAAGTTCTTGCGGCACGATGCGGAACACACCCTCTTCAACGTAAACGAGAACCGGACCGGACCCTACGGCGCCGGTCAGCAGTCCCAGTACTTCAATCCGCAGTGGCTGCACCAACAACTCGCGGCCAACGCCGAGTACAAGATGCATTTCGCGGACCATGTCTACAGGCATTTCTTCAACGACGGAGCTATGACGCCGGAAACCGCGGCGCGCCTCCTGACAGCCCGTAAGGACACGATCGATCTGGCCATCATCACGGAATCCGCCCGCTGGGGCGACGCCAAGGTCACCAAGCCGCGAACCAAGGATGATGATTGGCTTCCCCAGGTCGATTTTCTGCTCAACACCTACTTCCCGCAGCGGACGGGCATCGTTCTCAACCAGTTCAAGACAAAGGGCTGGTATCCCGCCATCGAGGCGCCGGCCTTCAACCAGCACGGCGGGGCAGTCGATGCCGGATTCAGTCTGGTGATGACCGCGCCGTCGGGCGATATCTACTACACACTTGACGGCGAAGACCCCCGGCTCCCCGGCGGGGCGATCAATACCGCGCACGCGATGCTGTACGCCGGGCCTGTCGTGCTGACGGAATCGACGCAGGTCAAGGCCCGTGTGTTCGGCAGCGCCTGGAGTGCGGTCCACGAGGCGATCTTTGCCGTCGGGCCGGTCGCCGAGGGTCTGCGGATCAGCGAGATCATGTACCACCCGGCCGACACAGGCAATCCGGATGATCCCAACACCGAGTATATCGAGTTGACGAACGTCGGGACCGAATCGATTCGGCTCAAGCTGGTCCGATTCACCAATGGGATCGACTTCACCTTTCCCGGCATCGACCTGCTGCCCGGCGCATGTTGCCTGGTGGTCAAAGACACCGCTGCGTTCGAGGCTAAATACGGTCCCGGCTTGCCCATCGTCGGCGAATACGGCGGATCGCTGGCCAATGACGGCGAGAAGATCACGCTGGCGGACGCCGGCGGCGCGACGATCCAAAGCTTCAAGTACGAAGACGATTGGTATGATGCCACCGACGGCCAGGGGTACTCTCTGACGAGTGTCGATCCGGCCCAGTCCGACCCCCAACCATGGTCGCAGAAGGACGCATGGCGCCCAAGCTCGCGCGCGGGCGGTTCGCCCGGTGTTCTGGACACCGACGGGATGTGAATCGCATTTGCTCTTCTGGAGCACGGAGGCCATAATATCCTCCATTGATCGTTCATTTGGGAGGTGTGCGCCATGGAAGACATGACTCGAAGAGTGGTTGTGCTGGCAGGTTGCGTGGTCGCGTTGGGAGCCGCTTGCGCGTGGGGGCAGGATTGGCCTCAGTGGCGCGGACCCAATCGGGATGCGAAGATCAGCGGGTTCGCAGCGCCTCAGACGTGGCCCAAGGAACTGACGAGCAAATGGAAGGTCCCGGTGGGCCTGGGTGATGCGACCCCTGCCTTGGTGGGCTCCCGGCTCTACGTCTTCGCACGGCAGGGCGATGAAGAGGTGGCGACGTGCCTCAACGCCGACGACGGCAAGGAGATCTGGCGCGACAAGCACCCGGCGCCGGCCGTGACGGGCGGGCCCGCCCAGCACTCCGGGCCGCGGAGCACGCCGACGGTTGCCGATGGAAAGGTTGTGACGCTCGGCGTCGCGGGCGTGCTCACCTGCCTCGATGCCGCCGGCGGCAAGGTCCTGTGGACCAGGGATGAGTTTCCGGGTGCATGGCCCCGATTCTACGCCGCGATGTCGCCCATTGTTGTGGACGGCCTGGTCATTGCGCATCTCGGCAAGGAGGGCGCGGGGGCTATCGTCGCCTACGACCTGGCCACTGGTGATCAGAAGTGGAAATGGTCCGGCGGCGGTCCGACGTATGCTTCGCCCGTCCTGATGATACTCGACGGCGTCAAGACGCTCGTCGTGCACGCGGAGACGGATCTCGTCGGCCTCGGCGCCGCGGACGGCAAACTCCTGTGGCAATTGGCGGTCCCGACCCGGCAGCGGTTCTACAGCTCTGCCACGCCGATTGTGGAGGGACAGACCGTCATCTACACGGGCCAAGGGGCGGGCACGAAGGCCGTGAGGATCGAGAAGACGGGCGACGGCTACGCTGCAAAAGAGCTGTGGAGCAATGACGATGTCGGCACAGGATACAACACACCGGTCCTCAAGAACGGCCTGTTGTTCGGCATCTCCGATCCCGGCAACTACCTCTTCTGCATGAGCGCCCGCGACGGCAAGACGCTCTGGACCGACACCACCAAGTACGGCCGGTTCGGCACCGTGATCGACGCGGGTTCGGTCCTGCTGGCTCTGCCGGTCTCCGATCTGCTCGTGATCGAGCCCACCGACGCGAAGTACACGGAATTGGCCCGATACAAAGTTGCCCAGGAACAGGTCTATGCCTACCCCATCGTCGCGGGCAAGCGGATCTACGTGAAAGACAAGGACTCGCTGGCCCTGTGGACGTTCGACTGATCCGTCTCGTGACTCGAGTTCTCCAGCACGAGCGACGCGCGGCACAACGAAGAGAGGTTTTTCTCCGGATTTGTGCTTGACAATAGTTCGTACACGAACTATCTTGGCGGCGGTTTTGATTGGGATGGTCTATGGCTGACGTACAGGGTATCGTGGGGCAGATCGCCCGAATCAGAGAGAAGGCGAACGCTCTGATCGAGAAGGAGTTGAAGGACCGCGGGATCCAGGGGATCGTCCCCGCTCACGGGCCGGTGCTGGCCTTCTTGTTGCGGCAGAACCGGCCCGTTCCGATCAAGGCTGTGGTCGAGAACGTGCGAAGAGTCAAATCGACTGTGACCGTGACGATCGGCACACTCGAAAAACACAGCTATGTCCGCAAGCTCCCTTGTGAGACGGACAGCCGCGTCACGTATGTGGAACTGACTCCCAAGGGCCGCAGGCTTCGGAAGGACTTTGAGGAGATTTCCGCGGCGTTGCGGACCAAGCTCTACGGCGACATGGCGGAGAAAGACCGGGAGCGGCTGGCTCGGCAACTGGAGAAGATCGAAGCCAACTTGAGCCAATAGTCTATTCTTTTTGTGCAACTGGTTCGTATGCGAACTATGCGACCCCAAAAATACCCAAAGCGATCCTGGCTCATCGAAACAGGAACGAGCCGTAACCTCAACTTAAAAAGGAGCAACAGATGGAAAAGGCAGGAACAACCTATCAGGTCTCATCGATCGGGGATATCCAGACGCTTGGGCGAGTCACCCTGAAGGAGAAGCTCGCGCTGACCGGCTCGGAGGTATCCATCAACGAATTGCCGGCGGGAGCCAGCGTGCCGTTCGTCCACAGTCACAAGCGGAACGAGGAGGTCTATATCGTTTTGAAAGGCAAGGGGCAGTTCTATGTCGACGGCGAGGAATTTGACGTCGAGGAGGGCAGCGTCATTCGTGTCGACCCCGCCGGCGCGAGGTGTCTGAGAGCCGACGACAAGATTCCGATCCGGTATATCTGCATTCAAACCGAGGCGAACAGTCTGGTTCAATTCACCCGGGCTGATGGAGTCATCCTGGAAACCAAACCAACCTGGTTGAAGTGAGCTGGCGTCCGCCCCGGCGGCAGGGCAGTTGTGTCGGAGAACGGACCACCTGGTCGTGAGAATTTGCTTTCTCGCGACCGGGCGGCTTTGTACTCTATCTCCAGGAAAGGAGAATGGCATGAATCGCAGAACCTTCATGAAAACGATGCCGGCACTGGTTGCACTGACTGACTCGGCGTCCAGTCTGGCTCAGGAAGAAGCGGAGCCCATCGCGGAACTACCGCCCATCGTATTGCCCAAGCCCGAGAAGGACGGCGGCAAGTCCGTGCTGGCGGCCCTCTGGGAAAGGAAGACAGTTCGCGACATCCGCGACGAGAAGCTCCCGCCGCAGGTGCTGTCGAATCTCTTGTGGGCGGCGTTCGGAGTGAACCGCGAGAGGGGCAACTTCGGCGAGCCCGGACGGACGGCCCCTTCCGCCAGCAACTCGCAGGAGATCGACCTGTACGTGGCATTGCCCGAGGGGGTCTACCTCTATGAAGCGGTCCCCCATCGTCTGGTCCCGGTGGCGGCAGGGGATTTTCGTGCGAGGTCCGGCCGGAGGGCCGCGACGACCGCACCGGTGAACATCTTCTACGTCGTGGACCTTGCCCGGTATGTGCTGGAGGGCAATCCCGACCGGAGGATCAACGACCCGGAAGTCCAGAAATCCTACTATTATTGTGCCTCGGGGCTGATCGCCCAGAGCGTCTATCTTTTCGCGGCCTCGCAGGGTCTGGCAGCCTGGTTCCACAACTGCGACAAGGATAATACAATCAGGGAATTCAAGCTGCGGTCCCAGCAGCGAGTGCTTTTCGCTCAGACCGTCGGCTATCCGGCGTAATGGAAGAATGTGACGAGATGTTTGTTCAACGGGTTCGGTAGAGAGACTTGTGAAGGAGGCAAATCATGATGAAGAACAGGGTTCTTTCGGCGGTTGTTCTGATGGCGGGTTTGACGGTGGCGGCCCAGGCTGCCGATTGCCCTCGATTCCGCGGGCCGGCCGGCGACGGCACGTTTCCGGAGACCGGGCTGCTCAAGCAGTGGCCCGAAAACGGGCCGAAGCTGGCTTGGTCGGTGGACGGGCTCGGTCCGGGGTACTCCTCGGCGGTCGTTGTCGATGGCACTGTCTACGTCACCGGGATGGACGCTCAGAACCAGGGGCAGCTATATGCTTTCGGTCTCGACGGCTCATTGAAGTGGAAGACGGCTTACGGCCCGGAATTCGTCAAGACGGGGCCTGCTCCGACGGGAACGCGGGGCACGCCAACCGTGGATGGGGACCGTGTCTTCGTGATGACCGGTTTCACCAAACTGGTCATCGCGGATGCCAAGAAGGGCCAGGTGCTCAAGACGGTTGACCTTCTGGAACGGTTCAAGCCTGAGCAGGCGCGATTCGGCTTTGCGGAATCCGCGCTTGTGGACCGGCAAAAGGTGATCTGCACGCCCGGCGGACCCGATGCCACGCTCGTGGCCCTGGATCGCGACACAGGCGAGACTCTCTGGCAGACCAAGGGCTTGAGCCAGGCAACCGGTTACTGCTCCGCGAGGATTGTCCAGGATGGCAGTCGCCGACTCATTCTCACCATGCTGGGCGGGGGCGTCGTTGCGGTCGATCCCGCCGACGGCCAAGTCGTCTGGCAGCACGAATACACGCATCGGGCGGGCGTGCAGCCCAACCCGCCGCTGTATGCCGATGGGATGGTCTTCATCTGCTCGGGTATGGGGACCGGCGCAGCCATGCTGTCCCTGGCTGAGAGCAGTCCGGCCGCGGAGCCCAAATGGGCGGATAAGACGCTCGATTGCCAGATGCAGGGCACCGTCCTGATCGACGGCTGCATCTATGGCACCGCCCAGAGCGCCAACAAGGGCCTCGTCTGCCTGGAGTGGAAGACGGGCAAGGCGATGTGGACTGCCCCCGAGGTCAAGCAGGGCGTGGTCATCGCTGCCGACGGCATGCTCTACGTCTACGGCGTGGACGGCACGATGCGTTTGGTCAAGCCGAACCCCGCAGCGTACGAGCCTGCGGGCCAGTTCTCCGTCGCCGGTGGGACCAACGAGCACTGGGCCCATCCGACGATTGCCAACGGCCGGCTATACATCCGCCACGGCGACGCCCTGATGGCCTACGACATCAAGTCTGGATCCTGACAGCAGGAATCCCATCCAAAGAGCAAGCGAACATCGACGGCGGAAAAATGGTACAATACAGCACGGTGACACCGAGAGGTGTCGATTTGCCCGGGCGGACCGGACAAGTCATTCTTGAATGTATCGTTAGGTAGGACAACAAGTTATGACAGAAGGCCGGCCCGCCGGGCAGCAGCTTGTCCTTCTCTGCAAGTGCGCCCATTACGACATCATCTCCCGGGCCGCGAGGGAAGAGGTGCTTCGTTTGCTTTCGGATGGCGCCGCAGGGGTCCAGGTGGTTGCGGATCTCTGCGGTTTGGCGGCCAACCGCGATCCTCGTTTGCAGGAATGGGCCCGGACACCGTCACTGGCAATCATCGCCTGCTTTCCGCGTGCGATCCGTTGGCTCTTCCACGCCGCCGGAGCACCGCTTTCCCAGGAGCGGGTACGATTCTTCAACATGAGAACGCGGTCGCCCGAGGAGATCACTCGGGAATTGATGAAGGATGATGGATCATTGATGATTGAAGAGAAATCCGTATCTTCCACCTCCAATCAACAATCAACAATCATCGATCAACAATCCGATTGGGTTCCCTGGTTCCCCGTCATCGACTGCGATCGGTGCGTGAACTGCAAACAGTGCCTGAACTTCTGTCTGTTCGGCGTATATGGACTGTCGGATGAGGGCCAGGTCACGGTGCAGAAGCCCTCCGGCTGCAAGACGAATTGTCCGGCTTGTGCCCGGATGTGTCCTCAGAAGGCGATCATCTTCCCGAAGTACGCCGATTCCCCGATCAATGGCGATGATGGGCAACCCCAGGGGGTTGCCCCTGTGGTCGCGGGCGATGTGTACGAGCGAATCCGCGCCAGGACGGTCCCAGGCAAACGATTCTCCACCCAGGCGAGCGATGCTTCCCGATCCTGCCCGACGCTGGACAGCCTCAAACGCGAGTTGAATATTCCCGATGATGTCTTGGCCTCGCTGTCCCCGGCCGAGATGCAACGGATCATCAAGCAATCCAAGTCGCAGTCGCGGGCCGACGGCGCTGGGAAGGGTGAGAATCGCCATGAGTAAACCTCTTCGACCTGCCGTCATTCTCGTCGCGGACAGGACGCTCAGCGCGAGCTACCGGATTCTTTTCGAGGGTATGTTCGCGACGATGCAGACGACGCAGGTGCCCGAGGTGTTCCTTCGGCGGTTCCTGGCTCCCCCGGTGAGCACGGACGCCGAGGGACGGGCGCACACCGTCCCGTTGGGATTGCGCCGGGTCGAGTCTGCGTTGCTCAGGTTCACGTCGCTGACACCTGGGGACGTCGTCTGCACCACGCCGGAGAGGCTGCCCGATCTGATGGGGCCGTGGGTCAAGATCGTGGGGTTCAGCTCAAGTGATCCGTTGGGCAGGGGGATGAGCAATACCACAACCGCGAACTTCTGGAAAGGCGAACTGTACACGAAGTACTGGACTCGCAAGACCTTGGAGCAGCTCACTGCCCTCAAACGCAGGTATGGTTTCAAGATCGTCGTCGGTGGGGCCGGTGCCTGGCAGTGGCTCGCACATGCCGACGAGAAGCCTGATGTCGATATCGACCTGGTCTTCCAGGGGTATTTCGAGTCCTCCGGCCCGGAGGTCTTCCAAGACTTGCTCGATGGCCGGTCGCCGGCAAGCCGCGTCGTCCAATCGGACATCGGCGCTGATCGAATCCAGCCGATCCAGGCTCCCTCGCTGCTCGGGATCATCGAGCTGTCGCGGGGCTGCGGCCGCGGGTGCCATTTCTGCGCCATGGCCCGCCAGAAGATGGCGCACCTCGACGAAGACACGATCCTCGCGGATCTGGAAACCAACGTCGCTGGCGGTCTCAAGGCGGTCGTCAGCGGCAGCGAGGATTTCTTCCGCTATGGAGCGAAAGGTCTGAAGCCCGACTTCGAGAAGCTCCGCGATCTGCTGCTTCGGATGCGCCAGATCAAGGGGCTCTCGTTCATGCAGATCGACCATGCGAACATCACGTCGGTCCTGCAGCTCACCGACGAGCAGCTCAAGGAGGTCAAGCAACTCCTGACTTGGGAACAACGGAGCGACTACTTGTGGGTGAACATGGGGGCCGAGAGCGCAAACGGACGCTTGGTTGCGGCCAACAGCCCTGGTAAAATAGCGCCGTTCGACCCTGCGGATTGGGGCCAAATGATCCGCGAGGCGGCCGACCGCCTGAACCGTTGCGGGTTCTTCCCGGTGCTGAGCCTCGTGCTCGGCCTGCCGGGCGAAACGCCTGCGGATGTCGCGGCGACCCTGGAACTGGTGAAGGACCTGCGGCAAAGACGCGCCGTGGTCTTTCCGGTGTTCTACGAGCCGATGTCTGCGGACGAAATCGCGGCCGGCAGGAGGTTCACCCTTGCGACGATGACGCCCGAGCATCTGGAATTGTATCGAACGTGTTATGAGATCAACTTCGATATGGTCCCCCGGTTGATTTGGGACAACCAACGGGCGGGCGGCGTTCCCTGGGCCAAGCGGGCCGTCATGCAGGTACTGGGGCGCGGGGAGGTGCTGAACTGGCGGCGGGCGTTCAAGAAGCTGGGCAGGCAGTTGGCACGACCTGCCGGCGCTGTGGTTGAGGAGAAGCAAGCGTATGCCTGATGACCGTGTCATTGCGGCCAAGCCTCTGCGGCAGCCTCAGGACAATGTCCCCCAGAGCAAGCACGCGCGCGACAGCCTGCTCGAAGCGATCCGGGCGTATGTGGGGCGAGAGCGTCCGGTGCCGCCTCTGGGCATGGAGGAACTGCGGGTCCACACGGCCGCCGTGCTCGAACAGGCCGGCATGGAACCCAAGTATGCCGATTTCGCAGCCGTCCTGCTGAACAACGAGGTCTGGCGCGACACGGTCGCGGCCATCCCCTATGACAAACGCCTGCTCCTGTTGCCCAAGTGTCTGCGAGATGCCAAGGGATGTCCCGCCAGTTTTGACGAGATCGGCCTGCTCTGCGAGCACTGTGGGCGTTGCGTGATCGACGATCTCAAGAGCCAGGCCGAGCAGCTTGGGTACGCCGTGCTGGTTGCGGAAGGTTCGCCCGTCGTCATGTCCCTGATCGAGACCGGGCGAATCGAGGCGGTCGTCGGGGCCAGTTGCCTGTCCGTCCTGGAACGCGTGTATCCCTACATGGAGGCCGGCGCGGTGCCGGGGATTGCGATCCCCCTGTTGCAGGATGGCTGCGCCAATACGAGTGTGGACCTCGAATGGCTCTGGGAGGCCATCTACCAGACGACCGACGACCAGACGCGGCGTTTCAATCTGGACTCGCTGCACCGGCAGGTGAACGACTGGTTCTCGCGGGAGGCCCTCGCCGCCGCGATCGCGCCGCACGCGAGCGTGACGGAGCAGGTGGCCCTGGACTGGATGGCCAAAGCGGGCAAACGATGGCGGCCCTTCCTGGCAGTCTGCGCCTACAGCGCCCTGTCCGGCGATCACGCTCTTTCTCGCGAGGCGGACCTGCGAAAGGTCGCGATGGCCGTTGAGTGTTTCCACAAGGCGTCGCTGATCCATGACGACATCGAGGATGGCGACTGCGAGCGATATGGCGAGCGGACGCTGCATGCCGAGCACGGAGTGCCCGTTGCGTTGAACGTGGGTGATCTGCTGCTGGGCGAGGGGTACCGGCTCCTGGCCGAGGTGGATGCGCCCGACGCACAGAAGGTCAGGCTCCTTCTCGCCGCCGCCGAGGGACATCGCAGCTTGTGCCTGGGGCAGGGCAGCGAGTTGGCCTGGATGCGGGCCCCGAAACCGCTGCGGGTCTCGGATGTCCTCGATATTTTTCGCATGAAGACCTCGCCGGCCTTTGAGGTCGCGTTGAGTCTCGGCGCGATACTGGCGGGCTGCGACGAGCAGGTCCACGCGGTCCTCAAGCAATACAGCGACTCGCTCGGGATCGCGTACCAGATTCGCGACGACTTGGAGGATCTCCGTTTGCCCGGCAGCGAAGAACTCTTCACCGGCAAACGCCCGTCGATTCTGCCGGCCCTGGCGCGCGACGGCGTGCATGCTCTTCCGGCCTCCGGTCTCCAGCCTCCGGCCTGCTCTTCGCCCGAGGTCGAGGCCGCGGCCTGGCGTCTCATGGAGGCGTACAAGTCGCAGGCCATCGGCAGTCTGATCGCCCTGAAGAATGCGAATCTCAAGGGTCTGCTTCGGCGTGTGATCGGCACGATGTTCCATGATTTCGAGATTATGGGCTGCTGCAACGACCCGTCGGCGCAACGCCCGCCACGCCATGAGTGAAGCCACGGATGCAGGGAATCATGGTTGTGACAAGGCCGGGGGCACCGGGACGGCTCCATGGTCCGGACTCCTTCGTGTTGTGCGGGCCCTTCGGCACCGCAACTATCGGCTCTTCTTCGGCGGGCAACTCATCTCCCTGATCGGGACGTGGATGCAGGCGGTGGCGCAGTCCTGGCTTGTCTACCGGCTGACTGGCTCGGCCGTGCTGCTCGGCCTCGTGGGATTCGCCAGTCAGATCCCGGTCTTCCTGCTGGCCCCTCTCGGCGGCTCGGTCGCCGACCGATACAACCGACACCGCGTCCTCCTGGGCACGCAGACTGCGGCCATGCTCCTGGCCTTCGTCCTGGCCGGTCTGACTCTCACAGGCTGCGTGCACGTGTGGCATATCTTCGTGCTGGCCTCGCTCTTGGGCGCGGTCAATGCCGTCGATATCCCGACTCGGCAGGCGTTTGCCGTCGATATGGTCGGCCGGGAGGATCTCATCAACGCCATCGCGTTGAATTCCTCGATGATCAACGGCGCGCGGATCATCGGACCCGCGGTGGCGGGCGTCCTGGTGGCGACCGTGGGCGAAGGATGGTGCTTCCTGGCCAACGCGGTCAGCTTCATCGCGGTGATCGTGGGCTTGCTGCTGATGAACGTGACGAGTCACATTCGCGTCCCGGTTCCCGGATCGGCGCTGGCGAGCATCGTGGAAGGATTCCGCTACGTCAAAGGCACGGGACCGATTCGAGCCCTGTTGCTGCTGCTGGGTTTGGTCAGTCTCATGGGGATGCCGTATGCGGTGCTCATGCCGGTCTTTGCCGATCAGATCCTGCACGGCGGCCCGCGAGGACTGGGATTGCTGATGGGCGCATCGGGGGCCGGCGCGCTGATCGGCGCCGTGGTGCTCGCCGCGAGAAAGGGTATCCGCGGCCTGAGCAGTTGGATTGCCCTTGGTGCAGCGGGATTCGGAGTGAGCCTGATGCTGTTCTCGCAGTCCCGCTCGTTCTGGCTGTCGATGGCGCTGCTCGTGCCGGTGGGTTTCTCCATGATCATCGAGATGGCGGCCTCGAACACGCTCATTCAGTCGCTGATCCCGGATGTGTTGCGGGGGCGGGTGATGGCGGTATACTCGATGATGTTCATGGGCATGGCGCCCTTCGGTTCGCTCCTGGCGGGGACCCTCGCGCATCGCGTCGGCGCGCCGGCCACCGTGATGCTGGGCGGCGCTGCGTGTGTCGCGGGCGCGGCGCTGTTCGGGTGGCATCTGCCGGTATTGAAGCAGGAGGCCCGTCAGATGATTATCGCCCTCCAGGCCGCCGGCGGCGAACCATCGGAGGAAATGACGGGACAGGCGAGCGTCGTTGCGTCCCGTGACTCGTGAGGACCAGGATCGCTGCTATGACGATCAGACTGGATATGCGTAAAGCCGTGAACAAAGCCTCCGATGTCCTTGGCGACTCAGCAGGGGCGGTCGGGGATTTCTTCCGGCGGCAACTTGCGCCGGATGGCGGCTTTCGAGGGCGGGATGGACACAGCGACCTGTACTACACCGTCTTTGGACTTGAAGCGTCTCTGTCGCTGGGCGTCGATCTGCCGCTCGATCTCGTGAGCCGTTACCTCGATGGTTTCGGGACGGGCGAACCCCTGGACCTCGTACACCTGGCGTCTCTGATCCGATGTCGGGCGAACCTGGCGAACGTCGGCTCGCGAGAGATCGCGGCCGGATATCTGATGAAGTGCCGGTCGCGTGACGGCGGCTTCAACCTGGTTCCGGACGCGGAGCAGGGCAGTGCCTACGGCAGTTTCCTGTCGCTCGGCGCCTGGCAGGACCTGGGAATCGATTGCCCGGACGTGGAGGCCATGGCAAGATCCATCGCCTCGTTGCTCAGATCGGATGGCGGCTACGCCAACGAAGCTTCGATGACGGCCGGCCTGACGCCTGCCACCGCGGCCGCGATCTCGGTGCTCCACTATCTGGGAATGCCCGTGCCGGAGTCGGCTGTCCGGTGGCTTCTGGACCGGGCGCATCCGATGGGTGGCTTCGAAGCGATTGCATTCGGAGAAGGTCATAGCGTGCCCGATCTGCTCTCCACCGCCACGGCGTTGCATGCCCTCGCCCTCCTCGACGTCTCTGCGGACGACATGAAGGACAAGCATCTGGACTACTTGGATAGCCTGTGGAACGCACAGGGGGGATTTCGAGGCCATTGGGCCGATGACGTTGTGGATTGTGAGTACACCTACTACGGGCTTCTGGCCCTGGGGACCCTGTCCGAATGAATGCCGCCATCGACAAGAAAGCCCTTGAGGAAACGATCGCCACGTTGCGGGCAAAGCTGCTCGCGGCTCGCGGGCAGCACGGCCATTGGGAAGGCCGATTGTCGAGCAGTGCCCTTTCGACTGCGACGGCAGCCTTTGCCTTGGCCCTCGCGGACAGGGACCGATATCGAGCTCTCGTCGATCGGGGGTTGCTGTGGCTTTGCGAGCATCAGAACGCCGACGGCGGCTGGGGCGACACCGTGGGCAGTCCGAGCAACCTCAGCACGACGATGCTCTGCTACAGCGTGATGGCCGTCACGGATCGTCCGGATGCATGTCTGCCGTGCGTGGAACGAACGGAGTGCTGGCTGCGCCGCATAGTCGGCACACTGGAGCCGGAGCCGCTCGCGAGAACCGTCGAATTGCAGTACGGCAAGGACCGCACGTTCTCTGTGCCCATTCTGACGATGTGCGCCCTGGCCGGCCGGCTGGGCGACGCCGGCAGGGCGTGGAGATTCGTCCGGCCGTTGCCCTTCGAATTGGCGGTCCTGCCCCATCGGTTGTTCAAGTGGCTGCGCCTGCCCGTCGTGAGCTATGCCCTGCCCGCGTTGATCGCCATCGGGCAGGTTCGGTACAGGCATCGCAAGCCCGGCAATCCGCTCGTCAGGGGGATTCGGCGTCTGTCCGCCGCGAAGACCTTGCGGGTCCTGACCACGCTCCAGCCTGAGAACGGTGGTTTTCTCGAAGCAGCCCCTTTGACCTCTTTCGTCGTGATGAGCCTGGCCGCAGCCGGGCATCGCGAGCATGCCGTCGTCGCGAAGGGCATCGAATTCCTGGCGGCTTCGATCCGCGAGGATGGAAGCTGGCCCATCGATACGAATCTCGCCACGTGGGGCACCACGTTGTCTATTGACGCATTGTCCGCCGGGGGGATTGAGAAGGCGCTGTCTCCGTCGGAGCGGCAAGGGCTGCTGGACTGGCTCCTGTCGTGTCAGTATCGTAGTGTTCATCCCTATACGCAGGCGGTTCCGGGCGGGTGGGCTTGGACGAATCTTCCCGGCGCGGTCCCCGACGCGGACGATACCGCCGGGGCGCTCATCGCCCTGCGCGAACTATCGCACATAGGTCCCATGGGTCCTATGGGTCTTATTCCCTCGGTCCGCGCCGGCATCGAATGGCTCCTGGGTCTGCAAAACGCCGATGGCGGGATTCCCACCTTTTGCCGCGGCTGGATGAATCTGCCCTTCGACAAGAGCGCCGCGGATCTCACGGCTCACGTCCTCGCGGCCATGGGCGTCTGGCTGCCCACGTTGTCCGGACCGCTCAAGGGCCGAACCGAGCAGGCCATGCGCAGGGCGCTGCGCCATCTGCAAGAGGTCCAGCGTCCAGATGGTTCCTGGGTACCATTGTGGTTCGGGAATCAATCCGCCGCGAATCAGGAGAACCCGGTTTACGGGACAAGCCGGGCGTTGAAGCATCTGGCGACCTGCGCATCGGCTATGGGATCGATCGGACCCATGGGAACGATGTGCGAGCGGGCCTTGCAGTGGCTCCTGTCGGTACAGAACGCCGATGGCGGGTGGGGCGGCGCTGACTCGGTCGCCTCCTCGATTGAGGAAACCGCGGTGGCGGTCGATGCCTTGGCGACGGCAGGCCCGGATTCGCCCGCCGCAGTGGGGGCAGCCTGTCGGGGTGCCCAATGGCTCATCGCGAGCACGAATCGCGGGGCATCCCTTCCCGCGTCGCCCATCGGCCTGTATTTCGCAAGGCTGTGGTACTTCGAAGAGCTGTATCCGCTCCTTTTCACCCTCTGTGCTTTGTGCAGAGTCTCCCGATTGTCTATCCCCGGCTGACCGAGAATCCGGCGAACCCTCCGAACCCCTCGTTCGTATTTATAATTGCTAATAGCAAATAATGCCAATGGCAATTATTAGATGGGAGTCTGGTCATGAGCAGGCGTCTGTTCGAATTGATCCTGGCGGTCCGGCGCAAGTGCCAGGGGAGCGAGGAGCGAATCCAGCGGGAGCTTGGTCTCTCGCCGGCCGAGTTCAACGCCCTGACGGTCCTGGAAGATGCCGGGGAGACCACCGGCTGCGGATTCGCCGAACAGATGGCGCTGTCGCCCTCGCGGGGCAGCCGCGTTCTGAACAAGCTCGTTTCCGGCGGCTATGCGAGGACTCGCCTGAGCCCCCAGGACCGTCGGACCATTCTGATCTCGCTCACCGCCAAGGGGCGGAAGACCAGACTCAAGATGTTCGACCATATGAAGGACTGCGAGAGCCGGATCTGCAGCGGGCTCGACGCGGGCAGGGTGTCGCAGGTGCGAGATGCCCTGGAGTGGCTGGAAACAGCCTTGTGAATGAGGAGACTCAACCATGCAGAATGCCCTATTCATCCAGTTACTTGCTGGACTTCTGATTGGCGGCGGCCTGGGTGCGGCAATGGGTTACTTCGGCAAGTGCGCGACCGGCGCCTGTCCGCTTACGGCTAATCCCCTGCGAGGCGGCGCCGTCGGTGCCGTACTTGGAGGCCTTCTGGCTTTCTCCAGCGGATCGTCACGTGGGTCTGCGACGACCGGTGGTGGGGATTTGCACATCGACAGTGCCGAGGATTTCGATGCCCAGGTGCTCCGCGCGCAACAGCCGGTTCTGGTGGACTTCTACGCGGATTGGTGCGGCCCATGCCGCATGTTGACGCCGACCATTGAGAAACTCGCCGCGCAGTACGCAGGCCGTGCCGTTGTGGTCAAGGTGAATGTGGACCGCCTGTCCGAATTGGCTGGCCGATACGGGATTCAGAGCATCCCGGCGGTGCTGTTCTTCCAGGGGGGCAAGGAAGTCGAGCGCCTTGCCGGGGCACAACCGGAGCGTGCGTACCGCGAGGTCTTGGACCGGTTGATGAACTCGCCGTCGTGAGATCCTACGAGCCGGCCAGGGTCTCTACCTCTTCGATGGTCTTGGGGATGTGCGGGCCGAGGATGCGGCAGCCATCCTCGGTGATGACGATGTCGTCCTCGATCCGCACGCCGTGGAAGTTGCGCCAGGCTTCGAGCCGGTCGTAGTCGATGAACGACTCGCACTTGCGTTCGGCCTTCCAGCGGTCGATCAGATGGGGGATGAAGTAGATCCCCGGCTCGACGGTGATGACGAATCCCGGCTCGACGGCCCTGGCCAGTCGCAGGGACCGCCAGCCGAACGCAGGGTTCCGTTTGATCGTGTCGGTATATCCCACGTAGTCTTCGCCCAGGCTCTCCATGTCGTGCACGTCGAGACCCATCATGTGGCCGAGGCCACAGGGGAAGAACAGCGTGTGTGCTCCTGCCTCCACGGCCTGCTGCGGGTCGCCTCGCGCGACGCCGAGTCTTTTGAGTCCCTCCATCAGCGAGACCGCTGCCAGGCGGTGAATCTGTCGCCACTCGACGCCCGGCTTGGCCGCCGCGAGGCATCGCTCCTGGGCGGCCAGCACGATGGAATAGACCTCTCTCTGCCTCTGCGAGAACCTGCCGCCGACAGGGATCGTCCGCGTGATGTCGCCGGCGTAGTGCAGGAGCGATTCGGCGCCCGAGTCGTGGACCACGATATCGCCGGCTTTCAGGGTGTTGTCGTAGCATGGATTGTGCAGGGTTTCGCCATGCACGGAAAGGATCGTCTGGAAGGAGGGGCGGACGCCGTGCGACATCGCGACTGCCTCCGTCGCGGCCACCACCTCTCGTTCGACCACACCCGGCTTGGCCATCCTCATTGCGGTCGTGTGCATCTCGCTACAGACCGCCAGAGCCGCTTCGATCTGCTCGATCTCCTCGGCCGATTTTGTTGACCTCTGCTCCACGACAGCCCGGATGAGCGATTCGGAAAGGTGCTTGTGGAGAACGCCCGGCGCGATGCTGAGCCATCGCCAGATCTTGAGGACATTCTCCGGCCGATCCTGAGGCAGCAAGTGAACAGTTCTCTTTTGTCGGATGGCCTCGCGCAGGATCTGCTCCAGCTTGTCGGGAGGGGCGGTGCCTGTGACGCCGACCCGCTCGCATCGATCCCGCAGCAGCGGCAGGGGCCCGGTCCACACGATCTCCTCGACGCTCGGATCGCTGCCGAAGACGCATTCGGTCCCTGCGTCGAGGTCGATGATCGCAGCCAGGTTCGGCAGGTCGAGCCCGAAGAAGTACAGGAACGTGCTGTCCTGACGGAAGGGGTACGTGTTGGACGCGAAGTTCATCGGGGACTCGTCGTTGCCCGGCAGGAGAACCAGCCCGGAACCGATCTGCTGATGCAAACGAGCACGTCTCTGTATGTAGGTTGCGGCGGGAAACATCAGCGATTCTCCTGTGATCGGGGTCTTCCTGGCGTGAGCAGACTGACACCGACCAGGGCCAGCACGGAGAGGATGATCGCCGGCAACACGGCGTCGAGTTCGCCCGCCCAGCCCGGCAGGACATCCCGGGACTGGAGTTCGGACCACGTCAGCGCCGTCACCGTTCCGGCGGCGATGGAGAGGATCGCTCCGGCCCCTGTTGCCCGCTTCCAGAACAGCGCGGCTACGAGGCAGGGAGTGATGGCCGCTCCGTAGATCGTGTAGGCGTACATGGCCCGCTTGAAGATCGTGGTGGACTGGGCGAAGGAGAGCGAGACCAGATACGCGATGACGCCGAGAGCCAGCACCAGCAGCCGGCTGAGGAAAACCGTTCTCTTTTCGGAGGCCTTTGGATTGATGTGGTTCAGGTAGACGTCACGAACGAGGGTTGTCGCCGGGATCAACAGGAAGGAGTCCGCTGTCGAGATGATGATGCCTACGACCGTGATCATGAAGAGAAGGCCGAGGATCATCGGCATGAAGTCCCTTGCGGCGTAGATCAGGACGTACTTGCCGACAGTGGCGTTCGGGATCAGGCTGGAGGCGATCCACGCCTCTAGGATGATCAGGCTCTCGATCACCAGCACAGCGAAGACCATGAACGTGACCGCGCTCTTGGCGCCTTTGGCGCTCTTGCTGGCGAAGAACCGCTGATATTGATTCGCGTCGCCCATGATCAGCAGGAAGGTCGGCAGGGTGTAGTTGATGACCTCGGCCCAACTGAAGACGCCCCAGAATCTCATGTGCTCGGGTTTGGCCATGTCCGCGAAGCGGGTTTCCATGCCGGACCATCCGCCCGCATGATTCCACAGGACCGGAAACCCAATGACGAGCGAGACGGTGATGATGATGCCGGTCACGATATCCGTATAGGCGAGGCTCAGCAGTCCCGCGAGGATCGTATAGGTGATGATGGCGACCGCCGCAATGATCGTCCCGATTCCCTCGGAGATCAGCGGCTGGCCGGCCTTGTCGATCAGGATCGCGTTCAGGACAGCCCCCAGCGCGTTGAACTGGTAGCTCACGATCACCATGTACGCGATCACCAGAGCGACCACGGCCAGCAGCCTGGCGACTCCGCCATAGCGAGAGCCGATGATCTCCGGGACGGAGTAGACCTCATAGTTGCGGGCCCGTGGGGCGACCCGGGTCAACAGGATCATGCCGAGGACGCTCCCGATCGGCAGAATCAACGCGGCCAAGCCGCTTTCATAGGTCATGCCGGCGTTGCCGACGATCGAGCCGGTGCCGATCCAGGCTGCCAGCATCGTGCAGACCAGCACCCAGGGCGACAACGACCGGCCGGCCACGGAGAAGTCCGCCTGTGTCTTGACCTGCCGGGACTTGTAGATCCCCATGCCCGTCAGGAGCAGCAGATAGGCGAGAATCGCAATCAGATAGACCATTCGCACACCCTTGTGGCAGGTTCATTCGACGAACTGCTCGACGAAGTACTTCGGCGTCAGCGGCTTGCCCGTGGCCCGAACGATCATTTCGTCCCACCGGTAGCGGGCGCCGGGACCGAAGACGTACTGGCGCAGGTACCGTCCCACGCGCTCGTCGCCAACATAGCTCAGACCCTCGTCCGATTCAAGCCTCAATACCTGGTGGACGAGGGTGTCGTGCAATTGGGAGGCGAACAGCTCGCCAAGCATGTAGTTGTGGTAGTAGCAGGGGGCCACGATGAAGTGCAGCTTGGAGGCCCAACCCGCGTCGGCCGGTCCCGGCGGACGCTGAAGCAACTGACACTTCTCGACAAGGTCCCACCACAGGGTGTTCAGGTCCTGATCCGGGTTGGCGTAGAGCGCCTTCTCGAAGCGCCACATCACCATCGCCCAGCGGGCGACGAGCACCTGCTGGAATCGCAGGTATCGGTCGCTGACGGTTCTGATCTTTGCGGTTTCCTCATCGGAAAGGCCCAGCATCTCCCGCATCCAGTCGGCATTGCGGCTGAGCCGGCCGAAGAACATCGCGATGGCTTCCGTCGTGAAGCTGTGCGCCGGCTCCCGCAGCAGCCAGGGCTCGCTGCGATCGTGGTATTTGCTGTAGACCGCGTGGCCCAACTCGTGGAGGATCGTCTCCATCCATCGCTCGGTGTCCTGCAGGTTGGCCAGGATGCGGACGTCGCCACAGCGGTCCACGTCGTGGCTGTAGGCGTGCGGATACTTGCCCTCGCGGTCGTACAGGTCGCTGCGGGCCAGGATGTCGTCGATGGGCAGGCCGGCGCTCGCGTAGTACGTGCGGGCCAGCTCCCGGATGTCCCGACCTTTGTAGTATTGGTCCAGGTCCAACTCGTAGACGAGCGGCGTCCGCTGGAAGAACGGGTCGTGATAGTGCCAGGGCATCAGCTCTTCGTGCCCGATGCCGTAGCCTTTCGCGAGGATCTCGTCCAGCTCGTGTTTAAGCCTGGCGAACGGCTCTCGGGTCCGGCGGTCCAGTTCCTCGAAGATGCGGTCCAGCTCGCCGACGTCCTGTTCGTTGGCGACGACGAGCATCGTGTGGTAGTTGTCGAAGCCGAGCTGCCGGGCGGCCTGGTTCCGCAGTCTGACCAGTTCGAGGAAATCCCCGATAATGGCGTTGCCGACCTCTTTGCTGGCCCGCCAGGCAGCCTCGCGCCTGCCGACGTCCATCTCGGTCGTCATGATCGTGTAGATATCGCTGACGGTGACTTTACGGCCGTCGATCGTGCCCCGATAGTTGTTGTAGGCTTCCTGGACTTTCGCATCGAGCGCCACGGTCCGTTCCAGAAGAGCCGGGTCGATCTGGTTCTGGAGATAGGCGTAGTAGAGCTTGTCCACCTGCCGAGTCAGGCGGGCGTCGCGAATGCGCCCGGATTCTCTGCATGCCTTGATGCGGACGAAGTCGTCCGGATCGCTCTGTATCCGACGGATGCACAACTGGACCTGCTGGAGTTCCTCGAATTTCTCGGTCTTGCCCGTCGTGGTCGCCTCCCAGTAGAGCCGATTCGCCTGCGTCGTCAGCGGCTCGACCTTTGCCACGCAGTCTCGGACGAGCCTCGCTGCCTCCTCCTGCCGGGAATTCACGACACAGCCCGGACACGAAACGAGCCACAGCATCACAGGCCACAGGGACAAGAGCCTTCTCATAGGGCACCTCTCATTGGCGGTTGCATCATCACGACACGACTCGCCCGCCATTATAGTGTCCTGTCGAGCAGGGGGGAAGCCTCGGCCGCGGAATTGGCGACCCCTTGGCACCCGATCCTGTCGCGGGTATGAAGATATCACAGCGACGCAGTTGACGGCTCGGATTCTGTGGACGATAATGCCCTTGCACGGAGTGCCCCGGATGTGGTCTTGGTGGCGACAGAGCCAGACTGGTGTGGTTCGGGGCGTGATCCCGTATGCCCCGAGGGGAGGCGATCTTGGGCGACCGAACAGGGAGTGTGAGGACATGAATATGCCGAAACGATCCAGACGACCGCGCAAGTCGCTCCATGTGGTGCTGGTGTACAACGCCGACGCGGGAATCATACCCGATACGCCGGAAGACCGAGGCAGCACGGCGGACCTGCGGCACATGATCCGCGACATGGCTCGCGTGCTCAGGTCGCTGGGACATCGGGTCACCGTCCTGCCATTGGCCCACGACCTCTTCACGTTCCAGCGGAAATTGCGTCGTCTGGGTCCCGATGTGGTGTTCAACCAGTACGACGATGTCGTCCACGGCGCCCTTTATGAGATGTGGTTCGCCGCGATGGTGCGGATGATGGGCTTTCCGCTCACCGGCTCGCCCGCGCTGGCCTTGGGACTGAGCCGGTACAAACACATGTCCGCCAGTCTGCTCCATGGGACCGGGATTCCCATCCCGCCCTGCACGGAGCTGCTGGAGAAGATCGGCGACGTGGATCAGTGTGAATGGCGGTTTCCCCTCATCGTTCAGCCCAGCCAGGAGCACGCGGGCATCGGCCTGGACCGGGATTCCATCGTGCATTCGAAGAAGGCCCTCCGCGAGCAAGTGCGACGGATCGTGCAGAACTATAATCAGCCGGCGCTGGTCCAGCACTTCCTGCCCGGTCGGGAATTCAACGTGGGCATCGTGGGAGGCAAACGCCCGCGGGTGATGCCCCTGGCCGAGGTGAACTACACAGAATTGCCTGCGGAGATACCGCCGATCATGTCGTATGCGGCCAAATGGATCGAGAACTCGGTAGAGTACAGGAAGACCTCGGTCATCTGTCCGGCGATTGTGGAGCCCGAGCTGGCTCGACAGGTCAGCGACATCGCGATGCGTGCCTTTCGCGCGGTCCGGTCTTGGGGCTACAGCCGCGTGGACATCCGGCTGGACGAAGCCGGCCAGCCCCGAGTCCTCGAAGTCAACTGCAATGCGTCGCTGGAGGAAGGCGTCGCTTTGGCGCGATCCGCCGGCAAGGCGGGCATCAGCTACCCGCAATTGCTTCAGATGATCATCGACGCCGCCCTGGAGGGGCCGCCCTACGACGTCAGCGTTCCCATGCTGCTTTAGGCGGTTCTGCCATACCGCTTGGCTTGCCGACGGTAGTGTTCAGCCAGGGGCATAGTCAACTCGCGGACCGGGTTGACGAGCCTGCCTCGCTTGCACTGAGGCTGTTGGTCGCAGAGCTTCCGCATCAGGCGATCCACGTACCGCAGCTTCTCGATGGCCGGCCAATCGTGGTACTTGCGGCGCCAGCCCGAACGAGGAGTCAGCCAGACCGCGAACGTCTCCGCAAAGTCCTCATCCGGGTGTTTCTGTGCGTACGTGTACCGATAGGGGCAACTACAGATGTGCCGAACGAATCGCCGGCTCCACGGATTCGGGTGGAAGGCGTCTCGATAGGGCTTGGAGAACGGGCCGAAGATCTCCCGCCAGCTTGGCTGCTCCCACAGTCGGAATGCATAGTTGATCGCGTGTCCGGTCTCGTGTCGCAGCAGTTGCATGACCGTCTGGGTGTCTTCCAGGTCGCCGGTCTGTTCCTTTTCGATACGTCCGAGCGGATCGCTGGCCAGGTAGAAGGGGATGCCGATGGCCGGCACCCGGTCCGGGCAACCCCAGCTATCGGTCAGGTAGAAGGCCGGCGTGAAGTCCAACCCCTTGGCTGCCAGTTCCCGCTTGAGCTGCCGGATACATGGTTCGACGCACGATCCCCTGACCCGAAGCCCGAAGTCGCAGATGCGTCTTGCCAATAGCCTTTGTCGAACGGTCTCCCAGTCGTCGGATCGGACCCGCGGTTGGTTCAATATGTGTTGTCTGCCGCAGCCTGCCGCTGCCATCTGTTGCTTCCCGTCCTTTTTCATACACCCTGTGCAACTGCTCCAGAGGCGAAGTGCCAATCAATGCCGGCGAGAAACAAGCCGCCGGCTACTGATATGCTATCTCATCCAAGGACTGGATTTCAAGCTCATCTGTGATAAATGTGTGTAAGTTGTTGTTCTGTATGTGTTTATGGTGAATCAGGAATGGCCTGTGCGATGATCTGGAGTCACAGTCGTTCGTGTTCCTGTGGTGGGCGCCGCCTGGCAACGTTCAGAACGCTTGCTGCTCGGTGCGGGCGATGATCTCGTTCTGAAGGGCCTCGCCGAGATCGACGAAGTAGTCGCTGTAGCCTGCGACCCGGACGATGAGGTTCTGGTATTCCTCGGGACGGGCCTGTGCCTTGCGCAGCGTCTCGGCGTCCACCACGTTGAACTGGATGTGGTGTCCGTCCAAGCGGAAGTAGGATCGGATCAGGTGCGTGAGGTTGTCCAGGCCGTCGTCACCCTCCAGGAGGGCGGGGGTGAACTTCATATTTAGCAGGGTGCCGCCGGTCCGGCCGTGGTCCATTTTGGCCGCGGACTTGAGGACCGCCGTCGGGCCTTGACGATCCACGCCTTGGACCGGCGAGATACCCTCGGACAGGGGCAGACCCGCCTTGCGGCCGTCGGACGTCGCGCCCATGACGGACCCGAAGTAGACGTGGACCGTGGTCGGCAGCAGGTTGATGCGGTACCTGCCGCCTTTGGTGTTGGGCCGGCCGTCCACCGCGTCGAAGTATGTCTCGAAGACCGACCGCATGATCTCGTCTGCGTAGTCGTCGTCGTTGCCGTACTTGGGCGTTCGCTGCAGGAGCGTCTGGCGCAGCGGCTCATGGCCCTCGAAGTCAGCTTTCAGCGCTGCCAGCAGGTCGCGCATCGAGAGGGACTTCTTGTCGTAGACGTGGAACTTGATTGCGGCTAAGGCGTCCGTGATCGTGCCGACGCCGACGCCCTGGATGTAGTTTGTGTTGTAGCGGGGTCCGCCGTCGTGATAGTCTTGCCCTCGGGCGACGCAGTCGTCGATCAGGATCGAGAGGAAAGGGGCAGGCATGTACGTCGCATAGAGCCGTTCGATGATGTTATTGCCCCGCATCTTGACGTCGATCAAGTGGTTGACCTGTCGGCGATAGGCCTCGAAGAGCTGCTCGAACGAGCCGAACTGCTCGGGGTTGCCGGTTTGCAGGCCGATCTGTTTGCCGGTCCTGGGATCGACTCCGTTGTTGAGAGTCAGCTCCAGGACCTTGGGCAGGTTGAAGTAGCCGGTGAGGATGTAAGCCTCTTTGCCGAATGCGCCGACCTCGACACAGCCGCTGGAGCCGCCGTTGCGGGCGTCGGCGACAGACTTGCCCATGCGGATCAACTCCTGGACGATCAGGTCGCTGTTGAAGACGGAAGGCTGGCCGAAGCCGGTGCGGATGATTTTGGCCGCGCGTTTGATGAACCGGTCGGGGTTCTTCTTGCTCACCTGGATGGAGGAACTCGGCTGTACCAGGCGCATTTGCTCGATCACGTCGAGGACGAGGAAGGTCACGTCGTTGACGCCGTCGGAGCCGTCTTCTTTCATGCCGCCGCTGTTGATCTGGGCGAAGTCCGTGTACGTGCCGCTCTCGGCAGCGGTGACCCCGACCTTGGGCGGCGCGGGCTGGTTGTTGAATTTGACCCAGAAGCACTGGAGCAATTCCTCCGCCTGCTCGCGGGTCAATGTCCCTTCGTCCACTCCCTTCTTGTAGAATGGAAACAGATGCTGGTCGAGCCTGCCCGGGCAGAAGGAGTCCCAGGGATTCATCTCGGTTGTGACGCCGAGGTGCACGAACCAGTAGTATTGCAGGGCCTCCCAGAAATCCCGCGGGGCATGGGCCGGGACGTGCGAGCAGACCTCGGCGATTCGTTCGAGCTCGGCTCTTCGCTGTGGATCCGATTCCTTCGCAGCCAGGTCTCGAGCCTTCTCAGCGTGACGTTCGGCGAATCGAATCGCCGCGTCGGCGCAGATGAGCATGGCCTTGAGTTCTTCCTGTTTTGCGTAGACTTGCGGATCGTTCAGGTAGTCCAAGCTGTCGAGGCTGCGCTGGATGTCCTGCTTGAAGTCGAGCATGCCCTTGCGATAGATCTTGTTGTCCAGCACGGTGTGGCCGGGCGAACGCTGCTCCATGAACTCGGTGAACATGCCGGCCTCGTAGGCCGCCAGCCAGCTCTCGTCCATGGCCCGGAACATCCGGTCCCGCATGGTCTTGCCGGACCAGAAGGGGATGATCTTGTCACGGTACACCCGCCGGACTTCGTCCGAGACGGAGAATGCGGTCTTCTCGCGGTCGTTGAGGATCTGCAGGTCCTGCAGGCTGTGGCAGCACAGCTCGGGGTAGGTCGGCGTTGCCTTGGGGGCGGGGCCCTTCTCGCCGACGATCAGCTCACCGTCATTGATGCAGATCGTCTTGTTCTCCATCAGGTGCTTGAAAGCCAGTGCCCTGCAGACCGGCACGGATTCCCGCATGGGGATATCGCCCTGGTAGAACTCCGTGATCAACTCCGCCCGCTCGGCGGAAATGCTCGGTTTGGTCTCGACGCTCTGCTGACGCAGTCTTGCGACTCGTTCGTTCATCATGCCTTCAACCACCTACCTTGACCTCGAATCCATATCCTCGAAGAATGCCGGCAATCTCGGTCATTGTACCATCGTCCGGGGCCTGGGCCTCCATCAAATCGATCCCGCTGTTCAGACGCACGGCCTTCTCCAGCCCGCCGCGATTGTACGGCAGGATATCGACCCTGCGGACCGTCTTCAACGACTGCACGAACTGTGCCGTCTGCGTGATGTTCGTCCGGTCGCTGTTGAAGCCGGGGATGATCGGGACTCGAATGAAGATCCTCTTGTCGGCCTCGGCGAGCATCCGAATGTTCTCCAGAACACTGTCGTTCGGTATACCTGTGAACCGCCTGTGCAGTTCGCTGTTCATGTGCTTGACGTCGCAGAGAAACAGGTCCGTCACCTCGGCGACGCGTCGGACGACTTCGCGGTCGGCATAGCACGTCGTATCCACGGCGGTGTGTATTCCCTCCGCCCGGCAGGTATCTATGAGTGCGACCAGGAAGTCCGCTTGCATCAACGGCTCGCCCCCCGAGAAGGTCACGCCGCCCCCGGATTCATCGTAGAATACGATGTCCTTTCGCAACTGGTCCATCACCTCCGCGACGGATGCCTTTCGCCCGATGATCTCCCACGCGCCGGTCGGACACTCTGCGACGCATCGCCCACACAGTGTACACTTGTCCGGATCGAGCACGGGCCCCGATTCCGAGAACGAGATGGCCCCATGTTCACATATCTCCATACAGTGCCGGCACTTAACGCATCGGCTCCGTCGAAACCCCAGCTCGGGTCCCCCTTTCCAGCTCTCCGGATTGTGGCACCAGCGGCACCGCAGTGGGCAGCCTTTGAAGAACACGGTCGTCCGAATCCCCGGCCCGTCGTGGATGGCATACCGCCGGATGTCGAAGACGTGGCCGGAGATGCCGGTGCTGGCAGTTCTGGTGTCCTCCCGCCACGCGGTGTAGGGCTCAAGTGACTTCATACAACTGTGCTCGTATGATAGCCTCGGGTGTCTGGATTGGTCCGTTGCACTCCATCCGGCGAAGCGAGACGCAGTCACGCGGGTGGCGGTAGTCGTCATAGTAATGCGAGAACCTACGTCTCGGTCCGCTGCCATCCATTGAATCCGCGTAGACCAAGACGACGTATTTCGACAAGTGTGGCACGGAGGGACGCGCATAGAGCTGATCAACGCATCTCTGAAACTCGCATAGGTTCTTCCGGCTGGGACCGCCCTTGAAGCCACGTGGACTTCCGTCGTACGGATCGTACCGGTAAGGAAGCCGGTAGAATTTGAACTCAATGAACGCGACCAACGGCGGTTGCCTGAGCACGAGGTCTATTTTGCAGCACTCGACAAACTGCTCGACCTGGGGATAGGTCCTGGCAAGGAAGCGGCAGAAGTAATAGCGCAGCACCGATTCATTCCATCGACTCAATGGCATCAACTCGATTTCTGATCGAAGGAACTCGACCGTGCTGCGGAAAGCCGTCTGCACTATTTCGTTCATGGCCCGCCTAATTGGCTACATCCCTGTAAGTCGCAGGTCGGCGTTGACCGGCAGTTCGAAGAGATCTGTCCGCAAGAGCCGGGTTGAGAAGAATAGCACCTCCAAGTTCTCGACCTGAGCGGTGTTGGGGTTGAGCCGGGCGACGATTTCGTCCGGGAGTTCCTCCGATTCCTGCTCCGCATATGGCGGACACTTGTCGATGTGAAGGATGTCGGCCTGGCGGTCGTACTTGAATGTCAGCTTCGCTTCCATTCGACTTCTCCTTCAACCAGTTCTCTTGTCATATAGGCCGTGATGACCCAATGCCGAGTCGGTGCGGCCAGTTCGCTGACCACCACGACTACCACATACTTGCCCTTCTTGATGTCAGTATACCACCGGGAGAACAATCTGGCATTCCCGAACCGCATGCTCCTTCGGATTTCGTCAGGGGCAACCACCGTCTCGGCCACCTGCTCGCGGTATTCCGGCAGCAGATCGGGATGTCGTTCGGCAATATGACGCTCCCGTTCCTCGGTCAATTCGACTTCGCCCCCCAAATAGGGGCAAGGAAATTGGCTCATGATGACTCTCCACGCGACGTTGTACTGTGCGGATCATAACTGTGCGCGCTGGGTGAGTCAACTGGGCGTGAGTGGGAAGGTCTTTACGGAAAGGGATTTATGTAGGACAATACTAAGAATCGGGGAATCGGTCTGATGCTGATGGATACCGAAACATGCGTCGATCTGAGGGGACATGAGGTGCAGGATGAGAGACTGTGGATTGGTTCTGGGGTTGATCGTGGTTCTGGCGGGTGGATGTCAGGTCATGGGTGCGCAGGCAGGTCAGACGTCACAACACGATGCAATCGTCAAGGCCGAGTTGATCTTTCCGTTGGAGAACCCGCCTACGCCGGGGTGTCATGCTTCGACCATCGTTGAGAGCCGAGAGGGGCAGATTCTGGCCGCGTGGTTTGCGGGGGCCGACGAGGGCGAAGAAGATGTTGGGATTTGGGTCTCCCGCTGGGAAGGCGGCACCTGGTCCCGGCCGGTCGAGGTCGCCAACGGTGTCATGTCGCCGCAGGTGCGTTTTCCATGCTGGAACCCGGTGCTGTTTCAGCCTCTCGAAGGCCCGCTGGCGCTCTTTTTCAAGGTCGGCCCGACGCCAAGCAAATGGTGGGGTGAGATGGTGGTTTCCGAGGACAATGGGCGAACCTGGAAGAACCGTCGCCGATTGGCCCCGGACGTGATGGGACCGATCAAGAACAAGGCGATCCAACTTGCCGACGGCACCATCCTGTGCCCGTCGAGCAGCGAGCACGCAGGATGGCGGGTGCTCGTCGAGATTACGAAGGACCTGGAGAACTGGGAGGTAGTGGGCCCGTTGAACGACCCAGCGAAGATGCCGGTGATCCAGCCGACGATTCTGACCTATCCGGACAATCGTCTCCAGATGCTCTGTCGTACCAAGGGCAAGGGGTTCATTGCGGAAAGCTGGTCCCAGGATGGTGGCCGGACTTGGAGCGAGATGACGCTCACGTCCTTGCCCAACCCGAATTCAGGCATCGACGCGGTTACGCTGAAAGATGGACGCCAGTTGCTCGTCTTCAACAATACGCCCAAGGGCCGGACCCCGCTGAACGTCGCGATCTCCAGAGACGGCAAGCAGTGGGATGTTGTGCTCGCTCTCGAAACGCAGCCGGGCGAGTACTCCTATCCCGCAATCATCCAAGCGTCGGACGGTCGAGTCCACATCACGTACACCTATCTCCGCAAGAGCATCAAGCACGTCATCCTGGACCCGACGAAGCTTTGACGAGTCCGGCGTTGAGCAGGATGTCGATGCGCGGGGCTTTGTGGTGATAGGGCTTGAGCAGGATGTCGAGATCGCTGTCGCCGTCGAAGTCGCCGAGCTTGCCTTCGTGGATGCCCTGGCCGTGCCAGGCGATGGTCTCTTCGAAGTTGCCTCTGCCGTCGCCGTAGAAGAGGTAGACGTTGGCCTCGTCGCCTGCCCCGGGGTCGCCCATCTCGCCGAGCATGATATCGAGGTTGCTGTCCCGGTCCACATCGCGGATCTCGCAGGTGTGGCCGTGGGTGACGCGGCGCAGGGTGTGCGGGACCCACTTTGTTCCATCCCACTCGTACCACTTGGCGTCGCCGTCCATATCACCCGGCGAGAAGACTACCTCCGGCCGACCGCCTTTGACGAGCTGTCCGGCGGCGCACTGTGTGAAGGCCATCTCCTCGTCGATCACCTGCTCCCGGAACTTCTCGGCATCCAGGTACTTGAACCACCGCCCCCCCCCAACCATGTCGAGCCTTCCGTCGAGGTCGATATCGACGGGAATCGATGGGAAGCCCTCCCGCTCCCGGCCGGCGGACCACTCGTAGACTGTTATGGACCTCCACCAGTCGGCTCTCCTTGGATCGCCTGGGATGCTGAAGAGCAACAGCTTCTTCGCATCCTGGTTCCACGAGGCCAGTTCGACCTTGCCGTCGCCGTCATAGTCGCCGAAGCTCTGGTCGTGGTGCTTCTTGCCGCCGGAGTTCTTGATGAATCGCCGGGTCCAGGGCTTGTCGAAATTGGGGCAGGGGTTCTCCCACCACCAGACTGCGTTGCCAACCCAGTCCTGGCCCAGGACGAGGTCCGGGTCGCCATCTCTGTCGATGTCGTATGCGTCGCCGCCGGCCTCCGGGTGCAGAGGCCCGTCGTCGATCACACGCTTGTCCCAACCCCGGCCATTGTACTTGTACCAGACGACCGAGGGGGCCTTTGTGCGTTCTCCGACGATGAAGTCGTCCACGCCGTCCCTGTCGATGTCACAGACGACACAGCAGGTTTGCTCGTTCCCCTCGTTCGGGGTGGGCAGGTCGCCCGTCGCGCTGCTCTTGAGGATCCAGTTGATTCTGGCGAACGCCGGCGCGTGCAGGGTGACGGCGACGAGGAATGCAACTGCCGATGCTTGCAGGACGCGGTATGGATACCAAGGTGCTCCATCCATGACAGAACTCCAGAAGAAGACGGTGTGCATAGCACACCCTACCGCTGCCGCCCGAACGAGAGACCCCTTCCGGACAAGGGGCCTGCCAAAATAGTAGATTGTAAATCGTAAATAGTCGATTCCTACAGGCTCCAGCCCGTGCGGTAGGATTCCCGGATGTACTTGTTGGCCTCGTCGTCGTTGGTGAATCGCATGTTCGGGCCGTCCCAGGCGAGCTTCTTGCCCCGTCGGATGGCGATGTTGCCGATCTGCACGACCTCGGCCAGGAGGCCGCCAATGTCGAAGTGGCAGCTTGCCTTCTCGCCGCCCCGGCAGGCTCGAATCCACTCGCCCGTCGCGATATTCTTGAAGGTCACCCTGGGCAGCGTCCTGGGCGGGCGTTTGTAGCTCTGCATCTTGGACTCCGGGATGAGTTGCCCGCCTTCGGTGTCGCCGAGGATCTTGCCCTTGTCGCCGATGTACAGATTGCCCTCGGCGGGCCAGTCTCTGCCTTCTTCCAGCTCCCGGGGTCTGGGCGGCTTGATTCCGCCGTCGTACCAGTAGACTGTGACAGGAGCTATCCCCTCGCGGGCGGGGAACTCCCAGGCCACTGTCGAAGCCAGCGGCGTCGCCTCGGGCATCGCCTTGGTCGAGCTGGCCCAGACGCTCGTCGGGTGCCCGAGCTTGAGGGCCTTGAAGAGCGTATTGAGGTGGTGGCAGCCCATATCGCCGAGGGCGCCGGTTCCGAAATCCCACCAGCCTCGGAAATTCCACGGATGATACACCGCGTCGAACTCATACTTGGTCTTGGCCTGCTGCATGACCAGGTGGTCCCAGCCCCATTTGTTCTTGAAGGGACGCATGGGGGCCGGACCGATCCAAAGGTCCCAATCCAAGTACGGCGGCACCGGGTCCGAGCCTTCCGGGCGGATCATGCCCTGCGGCCACAGCGGGCGGTTCGACCAACAATGGACCTCGCGGATCTCGCCGATCGCGCCGTCCCAGATCATCTCCTGCAGGTCGCAGGCCCGGTCACTGACGGAGGATGCGGTCGTCACCTGCGTGGCGATCCCTGCCTTGCGTGCGGCCTCAGTCAGTGTGCGGGCCTCATGGACGGTTCGCGTGAGCGGCTTGACGCACAAGAGGTGCTTGCCCCGCCGGACCGCTTCCATGCAGATCACCGCGTGCGTGTGGTCCGGCGTGGCGACCAGGACAGCATCGATGTTGTCGCCTTCCTTATCGAGCATCTCGCGGTAGTCGCGGTATCGTTTCGCCTGCGGATACTGCTCGAAGACGGGTTTGGCGTACTGGTGGTCCACGTCGCACAGGAAGGCGATGCGTGCAGTTGGGTCGGACGCACAGCCCTGCAAGAAGGCTTTGCCGACGCCTCCGATCCCGATGCCGGCGATGTTGAGCCGCTCGCTCGGGGCCGCCTGCACCCGGTTGCCGAGGACATGGTTCGGAACGACGGTGAATGCCGCAACGGCGGCTGCTTGTTGCATGAATCCCCTTCGCGATACCACTGTTGCCTGACGATCACGAGTCTCGTTCATCGCAGCCATCCTTTCAAAGAGGGAAGATCCGGTTGGCATTCCGGTATACCCTGCGGATGGCGGCTTCTCAAGGGCAAATTGGGAATGTGACAAACTGCATCTGGCGGACGGGGGATTGTCCGGGTATGCTCACGGGAGAAGGACCGAAGCAGGAGAAACAATAGCGCGATAGGCAGGGACTATGGCGGTCCGGAGAGTCAAACTGATCGTCTTCGTCATTGTGGTCGTCGTCGGCTTGATGGTGGCCGGCGGCATGGTGCCCATCATTGGCCCGCTGGGGGATGTGTTCGAATATATCGGTGGTCTGGGATCGTGGGGTCCTGTCGCACTCTGCGGATTCTACACTGCTTCCTGCGTGTTCCTGGTCCCGGCATCGATTCCCACACTTGCGGCGGGCTTCCTCTTCGGTGTGCTCGAAGGCAGCATCACGGCGATGGTCGGCGGCACAGCGGGCGCCGTCGCGGCCTTCTGGATCGGCCGAATCGTCGCCAATGGCCGGGCACAGCACCGAACCGCACGCAGCCACTGGCTCACCTCGCTCGACAATGCGGTGGGTGAACAGGGCTTCAAAGTCGTGTTGCTCAGCCGCCTGAGCCCGGTCTTCCCTTATGCGATTTTGAACTATGCTTTCGGCTTGACGAAGGTCTCTTTCCGGCAATACGTCTGTGGCACCGTCATCGGGGTACTCCCCGCGATGGTCCTGTACGTGTACGTCGGGGCCGGCCTGCGTTCCCTCGCGGATCTCACTGCCTACACTCGAGGAGAAGGCCAGGCTACGCCCGCCCTCCGTATGTTCTTCTGGGTCGGCCTGGTAGTGACCATCGTCGTCACCGTGCTGCTGACGCGGGTGGCGCAGAAGGCGTTTCGCAAGTCTGCATCGCAGTGAGTTCTTTCGCACTTGACACGCCACGCGGCACGTTTCATACTGGCGACATATGGTCGGGGTCGTCTCCAAGCCGGACACGCATCAGAAACTGGAAATCCTCAGCGATGACGCCAAGTACGATCTGGCCTGCGCGTGTGGCAGCAGAGAGGAGGAGGCTCGTCGGCGGGGCGGGGATGGGCGATGGATCTATCCGGTGACGCTGCCCAACGGCGGCAAAAGCGTCCTGCTCAAGACGCTCGTTTCGAATGTCTGCTCGAATGACTGCAAGTATTGCCCGTTGCGGCAGGAGCAGGACATCCGCCGGTGCACGCTCGATCCCGAGGAGACCGCTCGCGTGTTCCTGGACTATTTCGACCGGCGGGAGGTCTTCGGCCTGTTCCTCAGCTCGGGCGTCATCGGCACGCCGGATGCGACGATGGACCGGCTCAATACGACCGCCCGGCTCCTCCGCAGCCGGCACCGGTTCAAGGGCTATATTCACCTCAAGATCATCCCCGGCGCCAGCGACGCCGCCATCGACGAGGCGGTCTCGCTCGCCAGCGCCGTGTCGCTCAACATCGAGACGCCGGGCGCCGCGCATCTTGCGAAGCTTTCGAGCCGCAAGGACTACCTGCGAGACATCATCGAGCCGATCAAACGCATCAGCCGGTTGACGGCCAAGGGCTCGCGGTTCGAGCGGGTCAAGCAGACGACCCAGTTCATCGTCGGTCCGGCGGGTGAATCGGATGCCGAGATCGTGAAATACATGTGGGGGCTCTACGACAGGCTCCGAATGCACCGCATCTACTTCAGTGCCTATCAGAAAGCACTGGGGGCGGCGTCGTTATCGGGCAGTGGTGGCGAGGGCA
>JBDKRX010000152.1:0-17998 GCA_039683175.1 Phycisphaerales bacterium | reverse complement strand
TCAAGGACGAGGAGTCGGTGCTGCCCTGCGCCATGTGGCGAAGCAGCTTCTCGAAGGTGAAGTTCAAGCCGGGCAATGGACTGGCCGTGCTGGTCACCGGCTCCAACTCGACGTCCTGATCGTCGGTCGCGGCGGCGGGTCGATCGAGGACCTCTGGGCCTTCAACGAGGAGGTGCTGGCCCGGGCCATCTTCGCCTCGCGAATCCCGATCATCAGTGCGGTGGGGCACGAGGTCGATGTGACGGTTGCCGATCTGGTGGCGGACGCCCGCGCCTCGACGCCGACCAAGGCGGGGGTGGTGGCCGTGCCCGACCGGGAGGAAGTGCTGTCCGATCTGCTGAACCAGCAGCGCCGGCTGACGGGGAGCATTCGCTCTCGTTTCGGCCTGTGTCGTGAGTACCTTCGGACGGTCCTGGCCAGCGCCGTGTTCCGCAATCCGCTGTTGCCTGTCCTGAACCGCGAGCAGTTCGTGGACGATCTTTGCGGCGATCTGGGCGACGCGATGAGACAGGTGTTCTTCCAGGCCCACAAGCGGGTCCAGGATTCCTATGAGCAGGTGGCCCGGATCGAGCCGCACCGGCTGCTTGGGCGGATGATGGTGGAATTGAACGAATTGAAAGGGCGGAGTCTTGCCGCAGTGACCCAGACCCTCAATCGCCAGGACCTCCAGATCACCGCGCAGGAGAACCGGCTGGCCGGCCTGAATCCCAGGTCGGTCCTCAGTCGCGGCTACAGCATTACGCAGAATCTTCGCACCGGCCGGGTCGTGCGAACCGCCGCCGACGTGCAGATTGACGATTCGATTCTCACCGAACTGGCCCGTGAGAATCGGATTGAGAGCCGGGTCACAAGGATTGATGAAAGATAATTGATATGACCGAACGCAAGCAAAGGGATGAGACCGCCAAGCTGACCTTCGAGCAGGCAATCGGGCAGCTCAAGGAGATCGTGACCCGCATCGAGCAGGGGCAGATCGCGCTGCAGGACAGTCTCGATCAGTACGAGAAGGGGATGGCCCTGATCAAGCACTGCCGCGACATCCTCCAGAAGGCCGAGAAGCGGATCGAGAAGATCTCGAAGGAAGAGCCGTCCGAACCTCCGCCGCAGGAAGACGACCCCGAGCCGTTGTTGCGAGGGTGAACACCCGGTTCTCACGCAGGGTTTTCGGTTGATCTGGGGGGGCCGGTCGGGGATAATCAGCGCGACGCCATAGACGTCGCCATGCGAGCGTGGCGGAACTGGCAGACGCGCAAGGTTTAGGTCCTTGTGTCCGGAAGGACGTGGAGGTTCGACTCCTCTCGCTCGCATTCGAATGCCAATGGATTGCCCGGTTGGAGCAGGAGAAGTCATGAAACGACGCCTTCTTGCAGCGGTTGCTTGCCTCGCGCTCGCGATTCCGGCTTGTTCCTGCCCCCCTGCGTCCTCGCGAGACGGCCCATCGATCCGACTGGCTGTGCTGGGGGCCTTCGACCAGGAGGTGGATCTGCTGGGCAAGACGCTGACCGACGCCGCGTCCCGCCAGATCGAAGGCATCGAGTTCCTTTCCGGCCGGGCAGGGGGCCGGCCGGTCGTGATCGCCTGGACCGGCGTCGGCAAGGTCAACGCCGCCATGGTCACGACTCTGTTGATCGAGCATTTCAAGCCGACAGAGGTTGTCTTTACCGGGATCGCCGGCGCGGTCGATCCGAACCTGGAGCCGGGCGACATCGTGATCGCCAGGCAGACCGCCTACCATGACATGGGCTCCTGGTGGCCCGAGGGGATCGAACCGGGTGGCGTGAAGAACCGCCTGACCGGCGAGACGAATCCCGTCTTTTTCCCCGCCGATCCGAATCTGTTGGTGGTCGCCGAACGGGCCGGTCGCGAGGCGGCCTTCGATCCGATCGCCCATCGCAACGGCCCGCGGCCGCCGAAGGTCGTCGTCGGGACCATCGTCACAGGGGACACCTTCGTGTCGTCCAAGGAGAAATGTGCCGAGTTGGCTGAGAAGTTCGACGCCGACGCGGTGGAGATGGAAGGGGCGGCGGTCGCGCAGGTCTGCTACCAGAGGGGGATCGCGTGCGTGGTGATTCGCAGCATTGCCGACAAGGCCGACGAGAGCGCCGTCGTGGACAAGCAGAAGTTCTACGCGTTGGCCGCGAAGAACTCGGCCACGCTCGTTGCGGCGATCCTCAAAGGCGTGAGACCATAGACGAGGGAGCGCAATGCTGGGCAAATACTTCGAATTCGAGAAGCACCAGACGAGTCCACGGGTCGAGGCGGTGGCCGGGGTCACGACCTTTCTGACCATGGCGTACATCATCTTCGTGAACCCTGCCATCCTGAGCGCTGCTGGCATGGACAAACAAGCGCTCATTATCGTCACCTGCTTGGTTAGTGGCGTGATGACGATCCTCACAGGTCTACTCGCCAATGCACCCATCGCAATGGCGCCGGGCATGGGGCTCAATGCCTTCCTCGCCTTCACTCTCGTGCTGGGCGGCAAGATCACTTGGCAGGTCGCGCTGGGCGTTGTATTTCTTTCGGGCCTGCTGTGTTGGGTGCTCACGTTGTTGGGGCTGCGAAAGCGGTTGGTCGAGGCGATCCCGTGCAGCCTGGTCTCGGCGATCTCCGTGGGCATCGGCTTGTTCATCACGTTCATCGGCTTGCAGGACCTGGGCCTGATCGTCAATAACGAGGAAACGCTGGTCTGTGCCGGACCGCTGACCGGCAAGGTCGCCATCGGTTTGTGCGGATTGCTGCTCATGGCGTTCTTGTCCATCAAGAAGGTCAAGGGGGCCCTGTTGATCGGCATGCTCTTTGCGACGGCGCTGGCTGTCGTGACGGGCCTCGCCCAGAAGCCGACGGGCATTGTATCGCTGCATTTCGATATCAGCGCAGTGGCTCTGCAGCTCGATATCTGGGGCGCCCTGAAGTGGAGCCTGTTCGGCAATATCTTTGCGTTGATGTTCATCGACATGTTCGACAGCATCGGGACGCTGGTGGCCTGTTGCCATGAGGCAAAGATGGTGGATGGACGGGGAACCATCAAAGGATTGGACCGCCTGTTGCAGATCGACGCCGCCGCGAGCATGCTGGGCGCCGCGATGGGGACCTCGTCGATTGCTTCCTACATCGAGTCGGCCTCCGGCATCGAGGAAGGCGGGCGCACCGGCCTGACTTCCGTAGTCACGGGCCTGTGCTTCCTGACTGCGACGGTGTTCGTGCCCCTCGTGGCGGTCGTGCCCAAGTGCGCGACCGCGCCGGCTCTCATCATGGTCGGGCTGTTCATGATGAAGGAAATCAAGCGGATCGACTTCGTGAACATGGAAGAGGCGTTTCCTGCGTTCATCATCATGGTGATGACGGCCCTGAGCTACAGCATCAGCCGGGGCCTGGCGTTCGGGTTCATCTCGTTCGTGATGATCAAGCTGGCGGCAGGAAAGGGCCGGGACGTGAAAGCGACGATGTGGGTGATCGCAGTTCTGTCCCTGGCATTCGTGACGATGGACCGCGTGCAGGCGGTGATCGAGTGGTTCAACTGATTTCTGAAGGAGAGTTCACATGGGGAAGGTAGGAATCGGCGTAAATATGGAATTCGTGCGTCACGCGGACAAGTCCTTCGAGTGGGGCGTCGAGAAGGCCGCCGAGCTGGGCTATGAATACATCGAGCCTTGGGTCCATCTGGGCCGGGAGCTGATGAGCGAGGCCGGCTACTACATGACGATCTCCATGTACGAGGACCCATACCGTGTCCGGCGGGCCTGCGAAAAGGCCGGCGTGAAACTCTCGGGTCTGTCGTCGCACACGGCGCTGTGCCGGCCGGACGTCAGCGGCAACTACCTTAAGCAGGCGATCCGCTTCGCTGCCGAGTGCGGGGCGCCGGTAGTCAATACGGACGAGGGGCCCAAACCCCGCTGGACCACGCGGCAGGAAGACCACGTCCTGATGAAGTACACGCTGACCGAGGCGGCGGGATTTGCCGAGAACCGCGGCATCCTGATCGGGATCGAACCCCACCAGCAGTACAGCAAGACGCCGGCCGGCCTGGACCGCATCGCCGGTCTTGTGGATTCGCCGGCCATCGGGATCAACTTCGACACGGGCAACTCGTACCTGAGTGGCCATGACCCAATCGTCTGGCTCGAACACGTGAGGAGCAGGCTGGTCCATCTTCACGCCAAGGACATCTCCATTCAGCACTCCAAGGCCGAGCGCGGCAAGGTCACCGGTACCCCGGCCGGCTGTGCCTGCGGCGACGGCGTGATCGATTGGAAGAAGGTGATCGCGGTCTGCCGGAAAGCCCCTCGCGACATCGTCCTGAGCGTCGAGTGCGGCACGATCGAGCAGGCCGAACGGAGCATCAAGCATTTGAAGCAGTTTGTCTGAGATGGGTACGGACGCGCTGATTCGTTCGGGAAAGGAGAAGGTATGAACAAGATGAGTGGGCCGTGTATTGCGGCAGTCGTCTTCCTGTTCGCCGCGTCGAGCGGTCTGTGGGCGCAGCGGCCGCTCCAGGTCACGGTAGATGCCAACAGCATCTGCGTGCGGGCGGGCGAGTCCCCCGTACTTCAGTACCGCCATGGCGATGTCCCCTTCAAGCCGTACGTCAAGGAATTGTACACGCCCGGCGGACTGAACGTCCTGCTCGACGCGCCCTCCGATCATTTGCATCACCACGCTTTGATGTTCGCGGTGGCCGTTGACGGGGTGAATTTCTGGGAAGAGACGCCGACGGCCGGCCGGCAATCGCAACGAGGAGATTCCACGAATGTGGTGATCGCCGAGCATGGAGGCGGACCGAGCGCCGGTTTCCGTGTGACGCCGGCCTGGGTCGACGCCGCCGGCAGCAGAGGGGAACTGAGTGAGGTGCGCACGATCGAGGTCTGCCGGATCGACAAGCTGGCGGCAACCGTAGTGACATGGCGCAGTGATCTGGCTGTTCCGAAGAACAAACAGACCGTCACCCTGTCGGGGTCCCACTACTTCGGGCTGGGCATGAGATTTGTGCGGTCAATGGACGGAGGGGAGTTCTTCAACGCCGACGGCAAGGAGGGTACTGTCTTTCGTGGGGAAGAGAAGCTGGTGCAGTCCGACTGGTGTGCATATACAGGCGAGATAGACGGGAAACCGGTGACCGTCGCCATGCTCGGACACCCGAGCAATCCCCGCCACCCGGCGACGTGGTTCACGATGGCCAAGCCCTTCGCATATCTATCCGCAACGCTGAATCTCCATGAGAAGCCACTGGTCGTGACCTCGGGAGAACCTCTTGTGTTGCGGTACGCAGTTGTTGCCTGGGACGGCAGAGTCGGAACGGATCGTATCAACGAGGCTTATCAATGGTTTACAGGTGACTATTCGCGGGTCCCCAAGTTGGTGGAAGGAGCAACACAGAATGGCAAGTAGAGATGAGTCTGTCGGCAGAAATCGGTTCGACCGTCGGCAGTTTTTGCGGGGAGCGGGCGGTGTCGCGGCGGCAGGGATGGTCATTGCATCGTCACGCCCATCGACGGCCCGAGGCGCCAACGACCGTTTGGGCATCGGCTTCATCGGTTGCGGCGGGCGGAGCGGAGCGCACTTCCAGGCCCTGCACTGGCTCAAGACGCAGGCGAAAGAGCCCATCGAGATCGTCGCGGCCTGCGACGTGTACCGGCCGCGACTCAAGCAGCGGATCGATGGCTACGGCGGAAAGGCCTACATGGACCATCGCGAGTTGCTGGCCGATCCTGCCGTAGATGTGGTCTGCATCGCCACGCCGGACCATTTGCATGGCTATCAGGCCATCGATGCCCTCAAGGCCGGCAAGCACGTCTACTGCGAAAAGCCCGTCACCCACTGGCGGCAGTTCGAGCTGACCAGGGAACTGGCCCGCGTCGCCCGCGAATCCAACTGCGTTATGCAGGTTGGCACGCAGGGCATGGCGGACACCGCCTGGCACCAGATGCGAAAGCTCGTGGTGGACGGTCTGATCGGACAGCCCATCCACGCCGAGTGCGGCTACTTCCGCGTCGGCGACTGGGGCGAGCGAGGCATGCCCATCGACGATCCCAACGCCAAGCCCGGCCCGGACCTGAACTGGGAGGCGTTTCTGGGTGATTCCCCGAAGCGGCCTTTCGACGTGAGCCGGTTCTTCCGGTGGCGGTTGTACGAGGACTATGCCGGCGGACCCTCCACGGACCTGTTCCCGCACAGCCTCACGCCGGTGCTGTACGTGCTGGGCGTCAAGATGCCGAGCCTCGTCGTCGCCACCGGCGGCAAGTTCCGCTACCAGGAACGCGAGATCCCCGACACATTCAACGCGCTGATCGACTACCCCGAGGGCATCACCGTCGCGGTCCTCGGCACACAGGGCAACGATTACGCCGCCACCGGTTCCCGCGGGGCCCCGGGGCGCATCCCGATCATTCGCGGCTGGGACGGCAGCCTGACCATCCAGGACAAGGAGATCGTCTTCGTGCCCGCCGAGGGCTCGAACAAGAAAGCGCAGAAGTTCGCCATCGAGCACGGCGAGGATTTCACCGGCTACTGGAAGGACTTCTTAGCCTGCTGCCGGTCCGGGAAGAAGGAGACCCAGAGCCCGATGGACCTGGCCTACCGCGTCCAGACCGCGATGCAGATGGGCATGCTCGGCCTGCGGCAGGGCAAGGTCGCTCGCTTCGATCCAGCGAAGGAACAAATCCTGTTGTGACCGCCCACCAGCTCGGCGGTGCGTGATACGCACCCTACAAACGACACGTGGCTCGCAGGGTGCGTACCACGCACCATATCTGCCTTTCTGCCACAAAAACTGGCCTCTCACATAGGGTTCTACCCTCATTTCTGTGCTCAAAATCGGCCCAAATAGCAGAATAGTGACAAAAATCAGCCCTGCGATGTTACCTGTTCTGCTGATTTTGAACGATAATAGTCTCATTGGCTGTTGTGAGGTTACTGTGGTTCTTGAGGTAGGTTTGGGTTGATGAATCTTGATCCCCGTGTGATGCAGGACTGGCAGATCGCTGAGGCGGCTGAGGAACACATGAAGTCGATTCAGCGGCTCGCCGGCGAGATGGGTCTGTGCGACGATGAGCTGATCCCCTATGGGAACAAGCTCGCGAAGGTGGACTACCAGAAGGTTCTGGCCCGCCTGAACGACGCGCCGGCCGCCAAGTATGTCGATGTGACCGCGATTACGCCCACGCCGCTGGGGGAGGGCAAGACGACCACGACCATCGGCCTGATCCAGGGTCTTGGCCGGCTCGGCAAGCGGGTCTGCGGCGCCATCCGCCAGCCCAGCAGCGCGCCGACGTTCAACATCAAAGGCTCCGCCGCCGGCGGGGGACTGGCGCAGTGCGTGCCCCTCACGCCCATCTCCATCCGTCTGACGGGCGACCTCGACTGCGTGACCAACGCGCACAACCTGGCCATGGTGGCTCTGACCGCGAGGATGCAGCACGAGCGGAATTACGACGACGCCCGGCTGGCCAAGAGCAACCTCAAACGTCTCGACATCGATCCGGATCGCGTTCAGATCGGGTGGGTGATCGATTTCTGCGCCCAATCGCTGCGGAACATCCGCATCGGACTGGGCGAGAAGATGGACGGCTTCGAGATGGATTCGGGATTCCGCATGACCGTTGCCAGCGAGGTGATGGCGATCCTGGCGGTTGCAAGGGATCTGAAGGACCTGCGTGAGCGGATCGGCCGAATGGTCGTCGCCTACAGCCGCACCGGCAGGGAGGTCACGACGGGCGATCTCGACGTCGACGGCGCCATGACCGCTTGGCTGCTCGACGCCATCAATCCGAACCTCGTGCAGACCATCGAAGGCCAGCCCGTATTCGTCCACGCGGGACCCTTCGCCAATATCGCCATCGGTCAAAGCTCGATCATCGCCGACCGGCTCGGCGTCAAGCTGGCGGATTATCACGTCACCGAGAGCGGCTTCGCCTCGGACATCGGCTACGAGAAGTTCTGGAACCTCAAGTGCCGGATGTCGGGACTCAGGCCGGATGCCGTGGTCATCGTGGCGACGATTCGAGCCCTCAAGACACACGGTGGCGGACCGGCGGTCAAGGCAGGCGTGCCGCTCGATCCGGCCTACACCACCGAGAATCTCTCACTGGTCGAGAAGGGGTGCGAAAACCTCCTGGCGCACATCGACATCGTCAGAAGGAGTGGCGTGCGTCCCGTCGTCTGTCTGAATCGCTTCAAAACCGACACCGACGCCGAGATCGCCATCGTGCGACGCATCGCCGAGGCGAACCGTGCCAGGGCCGTCACGTCCGATCACTGGCTCAAGGGTGGCGAGGGCGCCGTCGAGCTGGCGGAGGCGGTGATCGAGACCTGCAACGAGAAGAACGATTTCCAGTTTCTCTACGACCTCAAGATGCCGCTGCGCCAGCGGATCGAGCTGATTGCCCGGGAGATCTACGGCGCCGATGGCGTGACCTACACCGACGGCGCCCTGGAGAAGGCCAAGCGGCTCGAAGCCGAGTCGCTCGGCACCAGTTTGGGGACCTGCATGGCCAAGACACAGCAGAGCCTCTCGCACGACCCCAATCTCAAGGGCCGGCCCAAGGGCTGGACCCTGCCGATCAACGATTTCCTCGTCTACAAAGGCGCTGGATTCGTCGTCCCCGTGGCGGGCTCGATCAAGCTCATGCCGGGCACCGGCTCCGACCCCGCCTTCCGACGGATCGACGTGGACGTCGACACGGGCAAGGTCCACGGCCTGTTTTGATTGACGATTGGCGATTGACGATTTACTATTGGGACGCGCCGAAGGACACGGTATCGCTCAATCGCAAATCGTAAATCATAAATCGCAAATGGGAGACTGATGGCTGCACGAATCATCGACGGCAAACAGGTGGCGGCCGGCATCCGGGCCGAACTCAAGGACGAGGTCGCGAAGCTCAAGGAGCGGGGTATCACGCCGGGCTTGGGCGTCATCCTGGTGGGCGACGATCCGGCCTCCGTGTCCTACGTCACAGGCAAAGAACGCGCCTGCGAGGAGATCGGCATCTACTCCTACCACAACCACCTTCCCGCCCAGACCTCGCAGGCCGACTTGGTCAAGCTGATCGGCAAGCTCAATCGGGACCCCAAGGTCAACGGCATCCTCGTCCAACTGCCATTGCCCAGGCACCTGAAGGAGTCCGAGGTGATCTTCGCCATTGATCCGAGCAAGGACGTGGACGGGATCCACCCGGTCAGCGTGGGCAAGATGGTCACGGGCGAGAAGGCGTTCCTTTCGTGTACCCCTCACGGCGTGCTGCAACTGCTCCTGCGAAGCGGCGTGAAGATCGAAGGCTCGCACGTCGTGATCGTCGGGCGCAGCAACCTTGTGGGCAGGCCGCTGGCCAACATGCTGATCCAGAAGAGCCCGACCGGCAACGCGACGGTCACCGTCTGCCACACGAGAACGAAAGACCTCGCCCATCACACGCGCCAGGCGGACATCCTCGTGGCCGCGGCGGGCCAGCCCAAGACCATCACCGCGGACATGGTCCGCGAAGGCGCGGTCGTCATCGACGTGGGCGTCACACGCGTGGACGACTCCACCAAGAAGGCCGGTTTCCGTCTAGTCGGCGACGTGGACTTCGACGCGGTCAAAGAGAAGGCCTCGCTCATCACCCCTGTCCCCGGCGGCGTCGGCCCGATGACGATCACGATGCTCCTGTACAACACGGTCGAATCCGCCAAGCGAGCCGCAGGGCTTGTTTGACCGACAGTATGAGCCCCGCTCCCGAGCGACCGCTACTTCTGTCTGTCTCCGCGATCCGCCTGCGAAAGTGAAATGTGTAGTTTCGACCCCCGGTTACACGAGTTCGACCCCGAGTTCACACCCACGAATCTGCGTTAGCGGTAGGGTGGGCTCCGCCCACCGTTCTGGCTATGTTAGATCGGGGATGATCGTCCGTCGGCCTTCGATGTAGTCCGCAACGATGGTATTGGCCAGTTGCAGGCGATCACGCGGTGGAATGTCCGCGCAGTCATGCAGAAGCATCATGCAGACGCTCAGGAGGTCGCCTGTACCCGCCATATTCTTGCACTGGCGCACGGGTACGGCCGGGACAACCGTCAGTTGGCCGCGGTCATAATAGCCCGCGCCGTCGGCGCCCATGTGGATCACGATGGCGCCGGCGCCCCAGGCGGTGGTCTTCCGCAGCGTTGTGTCGAGATCATCCGAGTCGGCGAACCGGTTCAACTCTCGGATATTGCCGTGGACCAGGTCGACCAATGGCAGGATGTTCCTCACCGCCGCCTTGCGCCGGGCGATCTTCGCGGAATCAGCGGTGCCCCATTGCGGGTCCCAATTGATGTCCAACGAGGTGGCGACACCCTTATTTCGTGCGGCGAGCAACAAGGCCTCGTTGCCCCCGGCGAGCATCGGCTCGGAGAACCAGACGTCAGCCCGCAATAAGTGCCCGGCGCCGGCGAGCAGGGCGGGGGCGATATCCGACATCTGCAGGCCATAGTTGTTCGGCTGGCAACTCACGAAATGCCGGCAACCACTCTCATAGTTCAGCACCACGGAGCTGCCGGTGACAACATCCGGATCGCGGTGGAGAAATGTCTTGACGCCGTGATGAACGAGCGACTGTTCGAGCCGCTGTCCCAGGACATCGGTACCGACCTTCCCTGCAAAGCGGACGTCCGCGCCAAGGGCCGCGGCCGCCAGGGCGCTATTGGCCCCGCCTCCGCCGATCGTCTCGGTGATGAAGGCGGTGGGCGTCTCGCCATCCTCCTGGAGGTATAGGCCCGGACGCAGCGGTCCCATCTTCACGTCGCGACAGATATTGCCGATAATCGCCAGACATCGGCCTCGAAATACCGCCTCACTCAGCATGGGCCAAGAACTCCTGAACCTGAAGGAGAGGAGGAATCGAAGTCCGCCCGCCGGGCACGGTTGTGGAGAGTGCCGCGGCTGCCGCCGCCAGTCGCAAGGCGGTTTCGATCGGTAGCTCTTTCAACATGCCATAGGCAAACGCCCCGTGAAAGATGTCGCCCGCCGCGGTCGTATCGACGGATTTGACCTTGAAGGCCCTCATGAGCTGGTAGCGGTCGCCGGTGCCCCAGAGCAGCCCCCGTTCGCCGAGCGTGATAACCACAGGGCGCCCATTATGTTCATGAAGCTTCCGCATGGCGGCCGCTTGCTGCGGATGGGCGTCCAGGTCAGGCAGGCCGCTGAGTTGACATGCGAATCGCTCTGAGGCGACGAGATGGTCGACCCGCCGGGCCAGTTCCACCGCCCCCGGACGGGCCGAACCCGCGTCGAGGATCGTCCGGGCGTTGGGGTACAGTGCCATGGCATCGAGCGAGGCATCCAGCTCATGGCCGTCGAACAGCAGCACCTTCGGCGGTTCGGCCCAGGCGCCGGCAGCGGCCAATCGCACCGGCGATGACGCGGTGGCCGCCTTGCGATTGACAATCGTCCGACTGGCCGTGCGCTCGTTGACCAGGATGACGGAGACGGCGGTCGGGTCGAGCGGGCTGCGGTGAACCAGGCTCACGTCGGCGCCCACGCGGACGAATTCGTCGATGATGCGGTCGGCGTAGACATCGCGGCCGACGGTCGCCGACAGGGCACAGGAGATGCCCCAGGACGAGAGCAGCCAGGCGGCGTTGGCTGCCGGTCCGCCGCCGCACTCCAACAGCGTGCGGGTCTCGCACTTGCTGTTCTCTGCGGGGTATTCATCCACCAGCGCGCTGATGTCCCACGCGGCGTGGCCCACGCAAAGCACGTCCATCAGACGTCTCCCTTCGCGAGCAGCCCGCGCAGGAGATCCATCAACAAGTGCTCGATGACCAGATGCGTTCCCTCGGTCTGAGGCGTCGACTCGACGGGGACCAGGACCGAATAGGTCGACTCCCGGTGTAGTGTGCCGCCGTCGAAGCCGACCAGGGAGATCGTCTTCGCACCGACCTCGTGGGCATACCGCATGCCATGGACCAGGTCGCCCGAGAAACCCTTGCCGCCGTGCACCGAGATCAGAATCACGACGTCCTTGGGCTTGAGCAGCCCTCGCATTTGATTCGCAAAAACATCTTCCCTGTTTGCATCATTGGCCCAGGCCGTAAAGAGCGAGACATTGTCCGTGAGGCACCGTGTGTCGAACGGCCTCGCGCCGCTGGGGATGACGAATTTAGCCAGGTCGCAGGCGAAGTGCTGAGCCGTCGAAGCGGAGCCTCCGTTGCCCAGGGTCCACACACGTCCCTCGCGCCGATAACATTCCTGGAGCACCTGGGCAGCCCCCGCGATCGCTTGACGGTCCAGCCGCCCGAGCAGCTTCACCGCCTCGTCCAGGTAATCGTTGATTCGGTCGATCAGTTCGTTCATGTTGTCGTCCACACTCCAATCTATCGATTCTGCCCACGGGCCGACGCTTCTGAATTCGGCACTCCGGCAGGCCGCCGGGGGCACAACGGTTTTCCACAGCTTCACATTATCATGCGGACGGGGAGACGGCAATCATACTGTCAGGCCTCGCATAGAACGGAGAAATGCGATGGCAGCGTTTCCTTGAAATCCGCTGTCCCTCGCGGTACGATGCCTGTGGTGAACTTATGACATGCGACTTCTGTGAGATGTCTTTTGTAACCAGGAAGGAATCCCCCGAATATGCTGTCCAGACGCGATTTTCTGACGATCAGCGCCGCTGCGGGCGCTTCGGCATTGCTGAAACCTGCTTCGGCACTGGCCGCACAGGGCGCCCGGCGTTTCCATTGCTGTCTGGCTTCCAAGATCATTGCCGAACGCCCTGAACTACTCGATGTCGTACGAGGGGCGGGCGTGAGCGATGTCTGGCTGGCGTCGTATTTCTTTGGGCATTGGTATGAGAAGCCGGAAGACCTCAAACCGGTAATCGCCATGGTGGAGGCGAAAGGGCTGGCCTGGAATATCATCAACGTGCCGCTGGGGCATCCGGGCGATGCGCTCGGCGACGCCACAGGTGCGACCCCGCTTGCACCGCCGACGCGTTGGCGGATGGCTGAGAGACCCGATGGCACGAAGTACTCCGGCACTTCTCTTCACCCTCCCGCTACGCAGGAGAATGTCGACGCCGTTGGACGGATTCGAGCACTGAAGCCAGGGACGATCTTTCTCGACGACGATTTCCGGCTCGCACAAGGGCCGGGCGTCATCGGGGGCTGTTTCTGCGATTGGCACAAGAAACAGTTTCTGGAGAAACATGGTCTCTCCGAATCGCGTTGGGAAGAACTGTTGGCGGATGTGAACGCGCGGAACTTCTCCCCGATCCTGCGCAACTGGGTGGACCATACCTGCGACCAATTGACCGCGTGCTTCAAGGCGCAGCAAGCAGCGGCGCCGGAGGCAGCCCTGGGGAATATGGTCATGTATCTGGGCGCGGAGAAAGCGGGAATTCGCCTGGCGGATTATGCGGATGGGCCCTTCCGCGTGGGCGAAATGATGTTCAATGACCGGGACTTTGGACGTCTGTCCGGCAAGACCGGAGAACTCTTCAGTTGCCTCTTCCATCGTCGCTATGCAAAACCTGATCTCGCCTACAGCGAAACGACGGCTTTCCCCGCGGACCAACTGTCCGCGAAGAACATGGCCGCAAAGCTGGCGGTCTCGACGATCTGCGACGTGCGGAATACGATGTATATGTCCGGGATGACCCCTTTCCCCGAGACCCACTGGGAAACGCTCGCCCCCGCGATGAAAAAACAGGCGGCTTTCCATGAGGCGATCAAAGGCCATACGCCGCAAGGGCCCTTCAAACACTACTGGGGAGAAGCTTCACGCTACGTCGGGGATGACAACCCCTTCAGTATCTTCCTGGCAAGCGGCATTCCTTTTGAGGTCGTCGATACGCTTTCCCCGAATGGCTGGACTTTCCTTTCCGATCAGGATGCGCGCTATTGCGAGCCGAAAGGGAACTGCTTCTGTCGTACGGGACTGCAAGACATTCCGAAGCCCATTCGCGCGATCCCGGATAGCCTGGACGCCCTATGGAAAGTGAAAGCGGAAATGGTGGCCCGTGGTTTGAACGTCCCCTATGTGACCGACGAGAAACCCGTTGTCTGTGTCTGGTATCCCACCGCCGGAAGGGTCTTCCTGTGGAATCTTGCCGAGACGAACGAGGATTTCCAGTTGCAGGTGCAAGACAAGAAGATCCCCCTGAGCATTGGGGGCTTGGATTCCGTTCTGGTGTCCGTGTGACAGAACGACGCATGACGAATGGGCTTGTAGGGTGGGCTGGGCCCACCGTCATGGCTGTCGCCTGTCGCAAAACGTAGTTGTCCCCAGTTCCCCTCAATAGAAATAATGGCTTAGACACATTGGACTACGCTGTGCCATTAAGAAAACGGTGTTATCAAGGAAGTACGTAAGGAATCTCGGAATGGGATCTACAGTAACAGTTTCAAACCTTATTTCTTTGGGATCACTGGGATTATCGATATGACAAAGTCCAAAACAAGATTCGGCCACACAGAATGCACTGATGGGGACTACGATCCTTGTTTTGCCAGAACTGTTCGCGGCCTCAACATGGCGATTGAGTGTTCGCTCCTCATTACTTGGTTTTCGCTTAGATTTATACGCGAATACGCAGCAAACGATGCTTGATTTCACGGGAGTATGGCTATTGGCCTCACGGAATTCTGGCTGCAGACACTTCAGTGACCTGGCATTCGAGACTGCTTTCTTCACCTCTGTTGATGTCAGAACTGTTTTTACCTCAATAGCCGCTAGCACAGATTCGCAGGGAACAATACCTTCCCCCAACGTCCAGAGGATTGGTGGTATAAGGCGTTTGTCATACACAATGATGTCAATCTGGTTGCTCTGCTGGCCTTTTGAATCTACAACTACCCCTGTACATACGCCAAGATCCTCATTGAGAAATGGTAGGAGGAGATCGTGAAGAAAGACTTCTCTTGCACGTCCCTGCAATCCTTTGTGTGAAAGGAGGCTTGCAGACTTAGAACGAGCCAGTGCTAGCTTTATCTGGGAGTTTAGCAGTTCCGTGTAATGTTTGTTCATCCTATTTTGGGGGTCGTCTAACCTGGACATTTGCCATTTTCGACCGAACGACACACTCAGCATCAACGGCGGCGCGCAGCGCAGTTCGCTGGATGCTGTTGTTAGAAGGTGTTGTGTAAACCATCATCTTGGATTCGGCTCCTCTCCTCCTGGATTGCTGTGCGTCCATAGCTGTAGGCGTATCGCGGTGTCCATGGAGACCTTCCGCGCATAGGTCCCATCGAAGACCTCATAGGGCTCTGAGTTTTCCAAGAAGAATGCTACGAGTCGAGCATTGTGGAGCACGGTCTTGCGAGCCCGGGGCGGCAGTGAATGCACTTCGATCCGGTCATAGAAGGCAGCAAGATCTTGCTCCGCTGCATTCAGCCTGGCAAGCACTTCGGCGACCGCTGGGATCTTCATCGCCGTGGAAACGGTCTCGCTCTTATGGCGTGCCTCCTCCTGTTCTTCTTTCTCACGACGTTCGAAGTGCCCGTCAGATTCGAAGTCTTCCTTTGTTCGTGCAAGCTGGCGACGCCTGTAATGCTCGAAACCGAGGTCCGGGTACGGAATGAGACGTCTCGCTACCATAAGGGCGGCTGGGCGCAATAGACTCGCAAGAACAAAAGCGCCAACGAGTGCCCCAATGCCGAATTTCCAGCCCGATACAGCAAATGCGATCGCTACCAAGGCGAGGATGAGAATGGCGAAAACACCGCTGGTTACCTCCTTGAGTCGGCCCCGGAGGAACTCATTGAGAGTCCAGAGGAAGACGACCAAGATGAGGGGTATTGCCCACCAGAGCCACGTCATTAGACAGTCCTTGTCAATCGCTGCGGCCGGGCTACCAAGCAAAGGCGATGGTTCACGGTTTGCCTCCCGTCCTTCTAACAATGTCTAGGTCGACCCGCCTAATACCGCAAACGCGCGTTGGGGTGTCCGTATGAGAGGCCCCCGGGAATCCGGCGAGAAATCGCCTTAACTCCTTGATCAGCCGGCTGTGGACAGATTGGTTAACCCAGGGGCACTCCGTCCGGTCGCCTGTGCGGCTGAAGCGTCTCGGCCGCTTGGGCGTATCTCGTAGAGCGGTCCCGAGGGCTGCTTGTGGGGCAACCGCGCGTGCCGCAGACGCTCGACTTGGACACTCCATTTTACACCTTCGCGACATCCGCACTCTCCTGTATATGCGGTAGATGATATCCCCATCGGTCGGGTGCGTCAATAGTGCATTCGAAAAAGGGCTTCATCGTGTCTGTGCAGGGTTCCGGGCATCGAGTGCTCCGTCGGGGGCACGCCCGAAGCGGTCGTGCAGGGGACATTTGACGCTTTGGGCCAATGGCATGGCAGGGAAGAGAACAACAGGCGCAGGCCTGCTCCAGGCGGTGCGTAGCACGCCTGTCATGCTGCTGGTTCAACGCGGAAAATGCCCGCCCGAAGGGCGGATTCTGGAGAAGTCCGCTTTCTTCTTCCAACGGGTGTTTCTGTGGACAAGGGGATTGATCCGCCGCGCGGGCTCCAGGAAATGCCCGTTCTTCTTCACACCCACGCTTCATCCGGCTTGGGGCGGCTACAGACCCGTTCGCGTGTCTGCGAAGAGACCTTACCGTCGGCAAGACGGGCGGCGGCCTGTTTGTAGTGTGCCCGTGAGGGCATATCCGGTTTGTGGTTTGGGTCACGAGGCACGGGGCACGGATCACTGAAAGATAACGCCTTACGGCGTCACTACGAACCACGACCGCCCGAGAAGAAGGACGGGGGGCAGAAACAGTAAGGTCAAGCCCCCGAAGGCCGTCCTAATTCCTGCTACTCCAAGAACTCAAAGGCAAACAGGCTCGCGTCTTTCAATTTGAATTCGAGGCTGATTTGTTTGTCTTGGAGTCCGGCGAATCGGTTTGCCGTTTCTTGCTCGTTCGTCCAGCGGATTGGCAGTCTCGTCCCGTCGCACGCGACGCTCACGCAATCGCCGAAGGACAGCCCTTCGACAACGTTGCCTCGATCGTTGCGGACCTGCACTCTGAGCGTTCCCTTGGACGCGTCCGCATTGACGAGGAGTCCGTGGATCGCGCCTACGCAAAGCGGGATCGTCAAGAGGCGGCCGGTTTCACCCGGCGGCGATTCGCGGGCGATGTATCGATCCAAAGGCATTTTCACGAGCCCGATCTGCCGCTCGCGAAAACGGTTCATCTTGTGCCCCTGTTTGTACCCGCCGTAATACAGATAGACCTCATCCCCTACAATGAGCTGCTCGTCGATCCATGCGTGGGCACGGTCCCACGTCTGCGGCTGCGGATTGCGATCGAAGAAGGCGCCAGGCTCACGATACCAATGCCGCCCGTCGTGTGTCCATGCCAGGGCGGTATAGCCGATCCCGTAGGCCTTCGGATCGATCAACGGCGGTTCGTCGGCCTTGAGGTCGTCTCGCAGGACCTTGACCATGCCGATCCGCAGGGGCCCGCGAGTGAGGAAGCCGGACATCGCATAGAACTGCGTGATGCCCTGATCCTCGTCCTTGTCGGGTCGCACCACGTACCAGGGTTCCTCCCAGTTCACTAAGTCTCTGCTGAAGCTCTGCTTGGTGACTCGTCGCTGGCCCTCCCATTCGGGGTCGGTCGTGTAGGTGGAGACAATCGCGACGTAGCACTTGCGGATGGGGTCCCAGGATATGTTGTCGATGTCATGGTCGTGCTTGAGGACCACGCGATCCACGAGCGGCTGGAAGTCCAGCCCATCGGGCGAAACCGCTATGTGCAGTCCGCCGTCGAACCAGTAGCCATACTTGTATCGTTGGCTCGGGTCGAAGTAGTCCGGCCCCTCATCCAGGACCTCGGACCCGAACTGAATGGTGGCGGGGTCCTTCAATACGCGATGCGGGCGAATCCAGTGAATGCCGTCGAGAGACTCCATGTATGCGATGTGCGACCGGTCGGTTCGCTGGTCGTCAGTCCAGGAGCCGTACCAGATGCGAAATCGCTGGGTCTGTGGATCGCGAAGGACGGTGAAGAAAGGCTGGAAGCAACGATCCTGGTCGCCTGTGATGAG
>JBDKRX010000151.1:0-42146 GCA_039683175.1 Phycisphaerales bacterium | reverse complement strand
CTTGGACCGGGGCGCCTCCACCTGCTTCTTCGGGGCCTCCTGGGCCGTGTGGACGATCAGCGTGCGGCCTCCATCCTGTACGATCCGGCTGTGCCGCAGCGCATGCACGGCCTTGGCGGAATCGAAGCACACCGCGTTCTGAAGCCAGCTCAGGACGCTCACGTAGAGGGTCTGATCGGACGTGTTCTTGAGCGTGATGTGAAAGATCGTCGCCGGCAAGGCGGAGTCCTTCGCGTTCAGCGGAATGAAGGGCGAGAACGCATCCATCTGCGCCTGGATCGGGAAGTCATCCGCCTTGTAGCGGACCACGCCGATCGGGTACTCACCCGCGAATTCGACCTGCCCGAAGTCCTTGTTCAGCGTTCGTACGGCGGTCTTGCCGCCGGACTCGACCACGACCGCGAACCCCGAATCGACGGGCGAATCCGGCCGGTACGTGCGATAGTTGTCCCGGCCATAGCCGCTGAAGACGTGCTTGTTGAAGATCTGCCAGACGCCCAGCGTGCCGTCGCCGCGGAGGTAGAGCTGACCCGTCGCGATTCCGCCGACGGGCATGCCGATGGTCTCAAGGTCCTCGCCCGAGTACACGGCCCGCTCGCCTCGCTGGAGCAGGCTGGCCGCGAAATCCTGGGGCAGGTTCTTGTCCGCCGGAACGAGGTGGGAGATCGTGGCTGCTTCTTGTGCAGCCACGATGCAATCGCTTCCCATAGCGAGTACACACGTGGCCACGACAAGTTGAATCGTTCTTGGTTTTCTCATTGTCGACTCCGCATCAGACGGTTCTATGGAATGATTGCCATCGTCAATTGCCGCCGGCGATGCCCAGTCGGACTGCCAGCAGGGTTGGCTCGACGATGTGCAGATTGTTCAGGAGCGGCTCGGTATACTTGATGTCCCCGAATTCGGCCTCGTTAAAATGGTGCTGCCTGCCGACGTGGTTGTTCCAGTCCACGCCTTCGGTGAGGAACCCCGTGTCCCGCTGGTGGTGCTTCGCGATGGCCCGCAGGATGGTCAGGCCGTCCTGCTTGTACGGCTCGGCGCCGGTGTCCTCGAAGGCTTCGAACCAGGCCAGCGCCGCCTCGGCGTTCTCCCAGAGATACGCGGTGTCCCAGCTTTTCTCCATGTAGAGCAGGCCCCTGGTCTGGACGCCGTTTCTGTCTTCGTTCATTTTGAACGGGTCGAGGCCCGCGAGGCATTTGTCGTAGGCGAAGGCCCGCACCCTGTCGTCTTTCAGGAGCTTCGCCGCCTGGCGGAGCGTGCGAAACGCGACGGAATAGGCGACACTCTCGTGCTCGTCGTAGGTGTCGTGGTTGATGCTGCCGAAGAACCCGCCGGCGTCCATGAAGACCTTGATACTTCGCTGGATCGCCTGGCTGTAATCGGCGAGTCCTCGCTGGGTCAACGCGGTGTTGAGTTGGATGATGAACAGGCCGTCGCCACTTTTTTCGAAGAGGATGTCCCCGTCGCCGTAGGCGTTCTGGGGATAGTGCTCACCATCGGGTTGGCAGCGTCGCGGATACCAGCCGTTCGAGGTGGGACGGATATTTCGGTGAATCCAGTCGGCCGTCTTGAGGGCGACGTCCCGCGCGGCGCTCTTGCGGGGCTCCTCCAAGAGATCGGCGAAGACCAGCAGTTGGTACGCGATCTTGGCCATCGAGCCGGGGCAGAACCAGTTATTCTTGTGCTGATAATTCAGGCAGTACTGATTCGTCGTCGTCTCGCGGTAACCCGTGATGAAGCCGGTGTTGTAGTCGATGAAGCCGTCTTTCAGGACGTGGTCCAGCAGCCGCACTGCCTTTTCCTGGAGTCCGGCGTCTTTGGTGTACAGGCCAAAGGCGTAAAGTTCATAGGCGCCGCCGACGGCGTTGGCCGCCCAGCCGGGGCCTTCGAGGTTGCCGAAATCATGCCAGCCCATGACGGCGCCGTCTTTGTCGACGAAGCTGGACTTGCAGCACAGATTGCCGTTGTACTCGATCAGCGTCCGCTCCACGGTGAAGCGGACGCTGTCTTTTGCGGAATCCAGGATGGTATAGCCCGGGTCTTCAGGGAGACTAAAAGGCGCCCCCAACGCGTGAATCTGCGCTGGGGGGCTCCATGCTCGTCGTCGTGCTCTCGAAATTCACGTAGTCCAGGCCGCACATGTAGCTCTTGACGGCCTTCTCGTTGGCGCCGACGATCTCGACCTTGAGCGTGTGCCGGCCTTGGGTCAGGTCGTGCGTGCCCATGTCGAGGGCGCCGGTGGCGACGACGCCGTCGTTGAACAGGTCGATCGGACCGCCGAGCTTGTTGCCGTCGAGGTAGAGCTGCACGATACCGTAGTCGATAGCCTTGGTGAGCTGCATCTTGACTCGGTAGTTCCCGGCCTTGGCGACCGGCACGGCCAGTTCGAGCGTGTTGCCCGGCTTGCCATCGGTCCACCACAGGTGCGCTTCATTGCTCCATTGGCCGTCGTAGCCGGACATATCCTGGACCTGGGTGTTGCCGCCGGTCTTCGAGAGGATCGCCAGGTCCTCGCCTTCGAGAGCCCCCTTGATCTTGAAGACCTCGACGTCGCCCCAGTAGCCTTTTCGCTGATCGACCGGCACAGGTTCATACGGATCTTTCTGTCCGGCGGCCTGGTACCAGTAGGTGGTCGCAGCATACAGTGTGGGCTTGGTGTTCGGATAGTACTTCTCGATGGCGGCCTCGAACGATTTCTGGAACGGCACGTTGTCCGTGATGTGCCAGCGATTGACCGAGACGTGGCCCTTGTTGTTCATGCTGATCGTCTGGTTATGGTAGCAGTTCTCGAACAGCGTGGGATTGCACCAGGCATAGCCGAAGTAGTCCTCGGAGCCGGTGCCGAAGGTGGAGGGGAACTTCTCGCCGTCGACGAAGAACTTCTCATCGCCTTCGCCCCACCAGCCGCCGCGAGGGTTCCAGACGTGCAGCATGACGCCGCAGAACCGGCCCCGGCCTTCCGTCTTGAGCATGGTCCAGTCGATCTTGCGACGCTCGGGGTCTTCCGGCAGGAGGGCGTCCCGATGCCACTTCGCGTGGAACCGCCCGAGGCGGTCGATCGGCATTCTCACCGGGGCGTGGCTGATTGCGAACTGGATCGAACGTTCCTTGTCGCCGTCGTTGGTGACCTTGATCGTCGCCCCTTTCTGGAATGGCATGTACCAGCGGCAGTAGAAGCCGTCATCATTCATTCCCATCGGGAAGGATTCGTACTTGTTCACGCCGGGAGCGGTGCCGAAGAAATCGCCCAGGGGCGCCCACACGCTTGGTTGCGACTCGCCGTCCCAGTACATATGCAGGGTCAGCTCGCGGAGGATGTCCCGATCGTCGGGTGCGGCGGGCAGGTCCAGGCTGGCCTCGATGCCGGTGATGGCCCGTTCGCCGTCAAGCTGCAACACCGTCACGGTCTTGCCCGGCGGGATGGTGACCTGTTTCTCCGCCTTCTCCAGTCCCCTGCGCCGGGACTGCCTGCCGCCCTTGTGGGACAGCACGGTATTGGCTCGCTCCAGGGCGAGCTTCTCCTCTTCTGACAGGTTCCTCGTGAAGGTCGGCAGGACGGTGTCCTTGGGATAGGTCGTGTAGGTGAAGTGATAGTAGGCGCCCCAGTCGCCCTCGGCGACGATCTTGCAGGATTTCTGGAAGGGGATGGGGACGTAGCAGTTCTGTCCTCGGGCCGCTTCGTGGACGAGGGCCGGGTAGACGAACGGTTCGTTCTCGCAGTTGAAGTAGCCGATGAAGGGCAAGTCCACGACCGGTTCGGCCTGGCCGTCGAGGTAGATCTTCACATGGCCTTCCTTCGCCAACGCCGACCAGGTCCGCCAGATCACGGCGGGGCCCTCGATCTCTGCGAAGACGAGCGTGTCGCCCTCCTTGCGGATGATCCCGTTGCCGTCGCCGTTGGCGTCCCAGCCGATGTACTTGCCTGTGGTTTCGTCGTACTTGCTGGCGCGGTCCCAGCTCGACTGCTGGGCGCATTGCTCGCCCGGCGCGGGCAGCGTCGCCAGGTGGTCCAGGTCCGTCAACCGGTTGACCAGATCGATGTAGGTGAACTTCTGGGCAGCCCCGGCCTGCGCCGCCGGGAGCAGCGACAGCACAAAGGAAATGCCCGCCAGGGCGTGAACGAACCGCGTAATACTTCGTTGGCTGGTCTTCATGCTCTACCTCCTTATCAATGCATGGATTGCTGCCGCCGATACGGGCAGCATTGGGCCCGTACTTGGCCACGGTGGTATTGTAATAACAAAGGCCCTCTCCCGCCAGCAAGTTCCTATTCCATGAGAACCGGCCGGCGAGAAAGGGCCCTGGATTCACCGTGACATGGGGCGGCGCCCCGTCGTACGCGGCCGCTATTGTGCGCTGTATTTCACCGTGCAGCCGTAAGGCGGCGTCGCGGACGTGCTCACCTTCTGGCCCGCCAACAGCTCGGTCAGGGCCTTGTCCACGTAGTTGACCGACCCGGCGCTCGGCTCCTGCTTGCCGAGCGGTGCGTTGTCGATGGCCCCCTCGTAGACGATCACGCCGTTCTTGTCGATGACGAACATGTGAGGGGTGTTTCTTGCGCCGTATTGCCTGCCGACCTGGCCGGTCCGGTCGTCCAGGATCGGATAGGGCAGCTTGTGCTTCTTGGCGAACTCCCGGTTGGCTTCGACCGTTGTGTTGTTTGTGCTGTTGACGGCAAGCCAGACCACGTTCTTGTCCTTGTATTTCGCCGCCAGGTCCACCATCGTGTGGGCGGTCTCATAGTGGTATCGGGAGAAGGGGCATTCGACATTCATCCATTCGAGGACCACGATGCGGTCCTTGTAGTCCGACAGTTTGATGGTCGTGCTGTTGTTGAAGCTGCTCAATTCGAACTGGGGCGCCTGCTTGCCTCTCGCCTGCCCTGCGGCGCCGGTTCGTTGCGGCCGCTCCCGGCCGGCCCTCTGCAACTGAGCCTGCTCTTGTTCCAGCTTCACCAGCGAGGTCTGGAATGCCTCCTGGCGTTTGGCGATCAGCATCTTGACCTGGGCGGCGGTCTCTGTGGCTTTCTCCTTGACTGCCGTCTCGTAAACGGCCTCCAACTGGGCGACCAGGTCCCGGTGGGCCCCCTTCAACTCCTCGATTTGTTGCTGTAATCTCTGGCGCTGCTGCCTCAGACCCATGGGCACCTGCATTCCCGTTGCATCGGTGACCGTGGGGACTGGGCGTACCCCAGGTCGTTCCGTCCGTTCCCGTGCGGGTGTCTGGCCGAGTCCTGTCGAGACCAGCGCGAAGATCGTCCATAGGGCGCCGAGTGAAACGACTATCCTGTTCATTTCATTATCCTCCCAAACTGAACTTCCATCATGCCTTGGACCGTCGGGATCGCGAAGGCCGGAGCCGGATAGGGACCATCCGGCGACCTGCGACCAAGCAAATCAGTTTAATCTCTTTTACTGGCGGAGGCCACAGGAAGTTCGCAGTTTGATGTGGAACGATCACTTCGCGGACAGCGCGTCCTTGACCTCGCCCAGAAAGTGCGTGATTTCCCCGATGGCTCGCTGCGGCTGTACGAGGTTGCTCTCGATCATGGCCACCAGTCTGGATCCGATAATCACGCCGTCGGCGCCGGCGTCCGCGATGGTCCTGGCATGCTCGGGTCTGCTGACGCCGAACCCGACGCAGATGGGCACGTCCGTCAAACCCTTGAGCCGGCGGATCAGGTCCTCGACCGACCCTGAGAGCGTCTCCCGGCTGCCCGTGACTCCCAGCAGGGACACCGTGTACACGAAACCCGTCGTCTTCGAGGCGATCCGTTTCATCCGCTCCGGCGTCGTGTTGGGCGTCACCATGAAGACCGTGTCGAGACCGGCGGCTTCGGCCGGACCGGTGACTTCATCCGCATCGTCGATGCTCAGATCCGCGACCAGCACGCTGTTGACCCCGGCCGCGTGGAAGTCCCGGAAGAATCGTTCGACGCCGTACTGTTGGATGAGATTGCAGTACATCAGCAGGCCGATGGGAATGTCCCTGTGCTTTTTGATCTCGCGAATGAACTCGCAGGCCTTGTGGACGGTCATCCCGCTTCGGGCCGCGCGTACGTCGGCCTTTTGGATTGTCGGTCCATCGGCGATGGGGTCGGAGAAGGGAATGCCCAGTTCAAGCACGTCCGCGCCGGCATCCATCGCGGCCTTCACGACCGCCAGGCTCGTATCATAATCAGGGTCGCCGATCACGAAGAAGGGGATCAGGGCCGCTCGGCCCTGGCGTCTGAGATCGGCGAACACGTCTTTGTAGCTTTTCATGAAGGGCTCCAGAAAAAGTCTGAAGTGTGACGAATCTGTCCTTCAAACTTCAAACATCAAACATCAAACTTCACACCTCTCGCAGCGGTCGATGTTTCTCAACGATGCCGACGTCCTTGTCGCCTCGGCCGGAGAGGTTTACCACGACCACGGTCTCCGGGGCCAGCTTGCCCTTGAGGCCGACGACGTGAGCCAGGGCGTGTGTGCTCTCCAAGGCCGGGATGATTCCCTCGATCCGCGTGAGCAGGCCGAAGGTCTCCAGCACGTCCTCGTCGTCGGCGGGCACGTACCGCGCCCGGCCGATGTCCTTGAGCATCGAGTGCTCGGGTCCGACGCCGGGGTAGTCGAGCCCGGCGCTGATGGACTCGGTCTCGATGATCTGGCCGTCGTCGTCTTGCAGGAGATAGGACTTGGCCCCGTGCAGGACGCCGGGCCGGCCGGCCGTGAGACTGGCGGCGTGCTTGCCCGTGGCGACGCCCTTGCCGCCGGCCTCGACGCCGATGAGCTGAACGTCCTTGTCCTCCAGGAAACCGGCGAAGATGCCGATGGCGTTGCTGCCGCCGCCGACGCAGGCGAGGACCATGTCGGGCAGCCTTCCGATCTGGTCGAGACACTGGCGGCGGGCTTCCTTGCCGATGCAGCTCTGGAAGTGCTTGACGATGGTGGGGTAGGGGTGTGGGCCGGCTGCCGTCCCGAACAGATAGAACGTGTCGGTCACGTGCGAGGTCCAGTACCGCAGGGCGTCGTTGATCGCGTCCTTGAGCGTGCCGGTCCCGCCTTCGACGCCGATGACCTCGGCGCCGCAGAGTTTCATCTTGTGGACGTTGACGCTCTGGCGTTCCACGTCCGTGACGCCCATGAAGATCTTCGTCTCCATTCCGAGCAGCGCGCCGATCATGGCGGTCGCGAGGCCATGCTGGCCTGCGCCGGTCTCCGCAATGAGCTTGGTCTTGCCCATGTACTTGGCGAGCAGACCCTGTCCGAGGGTGTTGTTGACCTTGTGCGCGCCGCCGTGGAGCAGGTCCTCGCGTTTGAGGTAGACCTCGAAGCCCACGTGCTCGCTCAGACGCTTGGCATGATAGAGCGGCGTGGGCCTGCCTGCGTAGTTCCTGGACAACTGATCGAGCTCGGCGACGAACGCCCGATCCACGGAGAAGCGGTCGAACGCCTCCTCCAGTTCTTCGAGCACCGGAATCAGCACTTCCGGGACATAATAGCCGCCGTAATCACCGAATCTGCCTGTATGTTTCATATTACGCTCTCAAATGTCGAATGCTGTCGAACAGGGCCTTCATCTTTGCGTGGTCCTTCTTGCCGGGCGACGATTCCACGCCGCTGCAGACGTCGATCCCGTAGACGCCGAGCGAAACCGCCGCCGCCGCGTTGTCCGGGGTGATCCCGCCGGCCAGGAAGATCCGCTTGGCGATGTGCCCGATGATGTTCCAGTCGAAGGACAAACCCGTGCCGCCGTATCGCTGCGGATTGTACGTGTCCAGGAGGACCGCGTCCGTGAAGCACCTGTCCACCTGCTGGAGGTCGGTGGCGTTCTTCACCCGCACAACCTTCATCGTTTTGACGCTGTCGTAAGACAGCCAGCGGCAGAACTCGGCGTCCTCGTCCCCGTGCAGTTGCACCCAGTCCAACTGGCACAGGCTGGCGATCTCGCGGATCTTATCCAACGGGCTGTTGACGAAGATCCCGGACACGTCGATGAAGGCGGGGAGCTTCTTGATGATCTCCGCGGCCTTCTCCGGCTGGATGTAGCGGGGGCTCTTGGGATAGAAGTTGAACCCCAGCAGGTCCGCTCCCATGTCCATGGCCGCCGCGGCGTCCTCATAGTTCGTGATTCCACAAATCTTGACTTTTGCGATCAACATATTCTCATCCCGATTCGGAGGCTATGCCTGGTTGGAAACCTCGACCAGCCTCTCCAGACAATGTAACGCCTTTCCTCTGTCAATAGAAGCTTGTGCCAAGGGAATCGCCCGGGCGAAGCCGTCGGCCAGACCGGCGACGACGATGGCTGCAGCGGCGTTGAGCACGACGATGTCCCGCTTCGGCCCCTTCTCGCTGCCCGCCAGGATCTCGCGAATCACGGCGGCGTTTGCGATGGCGTCCCCGCTGCCGAGCGCGTCGATCGAGGCGTTGGCGATCCCGTAGTCCGTGGGGTTCAGCTCGCGCGACGTGATCGTTCCGTCCCGCAGCTCGACGATCCGGGTCTTGCCGAGCAGGCTGATCTCATCCATGCCCTGTCCGTGGACGATCATGGCCCGTCCGGCGCCGAGCATCTTGAGACTCTCGGCGATCCGGTCGAGCAGTTCGGCGTCGGAGACGCCCATGACCTGGGCCTTGACGCCCGCGGGGTTGGCCAGGGGCCCGAGGATATTGAACGCGGTGCGGAAGTCCAGGCTCTTTCGGATCGGCTGCACGAAGCGCATCGCCGGGTGGTACTTCGGCGCGAACATGAACCCGATGTGCGCCTCGCGGATGCACTGTGCGACGGCGTCCGGGCCGGAGTCGATCTTGACGCCCAGTTCTTCGAGCACGTCCGCCGACCCGCACCGGCTCGTGATGCCGCGATTGCCGTGCTTGGCGACATAGGCGCCGGCGCCGGCCGCGACGAAGGCGGAAGCCGTGGAGATATTGAATGTCTTTACGACCGCGCCGCCTGTGCCGCAGGTATCGATCAGGTTCTCGAAATCGACGTTCACCCGCACTACATGGTTCCGCAGCGACTGCGCCAGACCGGCGATCTCGCCGGCGGTGGCCCGCTTCATTCTCATCATGGCCAGGAACGCTGCGATCTGGACCTCCGTTACCTGGCCTTCAAAGATCGTGTCCTGCAGGGCCTTGGCCTGCTCGAAGGTGAGGTCCTTGCCGTTGAGGAGGATTTCGAGGTACTGCGTGATGTTCGCCATGTTCAGCTCCCTACCGTTTGTTTGCGACTGGCTGCGATGTGGAGAACGTTCTGGATGATCTTGCCGCCCGCGGGCGTCAGGATGCTCTCGGGATGAAACTGCACGCCGAAGATGGGCAGCTCTCTGTGCTGGACCCCCATGACGATGCCCTCGAACGATCCCGTGACTTCCAGGCAGCCCGGGAGCTTGCTGGCCGCGAGACTGTGGTATCGACCCGCCTGTAATGGGTTCTCGATGCCCCGGAAGAGGCCTTGGCCGTTGTGGGTGATTCGCGAGGGCTTGCCGTGCATGGGCTCCGGCGCATGGCTGATGACTCCGCCGAAGTACTGCACGATCACCTGGTGACCCAGGCACACGCCGAAGATGGGCAGCCTGCCCATGAAGGCGTCGACCGCCTTGAGCGACACGCCTGCGGTGTCCGGATTGCCCGGTCCCGGCGAGATCACCAGCAGGTCCGGATCGAACTCGTCCACCACCGCTTGGAGGTCGGAGAGGCTCGTATCCGCCCGATAGACCCGCGTCCGACACTGACGCTTGGCGAAGTCGTCCACGAGGTTATAGGTGAACGAGTCGAAGTTGTCGATGAACAAGACTCTGTTGCCGTCTGATTTCATCATAGTTCCTTTCATGGCCTGGTGTCGCGAGGTCTAAATCCGAAATTCGAAACTCGAAATCCGAAACAAGCACGAATGATCGAAACCCCAAATTCAAAACGGCACTGCCGGCTGAGCGACAGCGTTTCTGTCATTTGGGTTTCGTGCTTCGAATTTGTTTCGGATTTCGACATTCGGATTTCGGATTTCATTTGGATTCTCAGCTATTTGCCTCGGATTGCTCTGAGGCACGACCCTGCCTTGTGCTCGGTCTCCTCGAACTCGGTCTTCGGGACGCTGTCGTGTACGATCCCGGCGCCGACGCGGATGTAGGCCGTGTGGTCGCGGACCTGGAGGCTGCGGATCGTGATGCAACTGTCGAACTGGCCGTCCACGGTCAGGTACATCACGGCCCCGCCGTAATAGCCGCGTTTGTTCTTTTCGAGCTGCCGGATGATCTTCATCGCCTCGATCTTTGGGGCGCCCGTGAGCGTGCCCATGTTCATCGTCGCCAGGTACGCGCTCAGCGCGTCGAGGTCGGGCCGCAAGGTCCCTTTGACGTTGCTGACGAGGTGCTGGACTGATTCGTATTTCTCCACGGTCAGCAGTTCATTGACGACCCGGCTGCCGGGATTCGCCACGCGCGCGATGTCGTTGCGCGCCAGGTCCACGAGCATCATGTGCTCGGCCAGCTCCTTGCGGTCGAGCTTGAGCTCGGCTTCGTAGCGGAAGTCGGTATCGGTGTCGATCTGGCCGTCGATGCGGCCGCGAGGTTTCGTGCCGGCGATCGGGCGGATCTCGACGCATCGCGGTCCCGTCCCGCTGACCCGCAGGTTCAACTCGGGACTGGAGCCCATCAGGATCGTGTTGGGCGTGTTCAGATAGAACATGTACGGCGAAGGGTTCAACTCCCGCAATCGTTTGTAGACATCGAGTGGCTCATCGGGACACGGTTCGGTCAACGTCCGGCTCAGGACCACCTGGAAGATGTCTCCGTCGAGGATGTGCCGCTTGGCCCGCTCGACCATGTTCTCGTATTCCTGCTGGACCGTGTCGGTCGATGCGGCCGGCAGGGGTGCGCTGTGTTTGTGTCCCTTGGGCGGATCGAAACGGGCCATGTTGAAATAGTAATCGAACGAGTTCTGGGCCTCGGCGATCACCGCCTCGCGGTCTCCATTGGTGATCATGCAGTTGACGACGATGTAGCCCTGGTTGCTCTCGTGGTCCATCAGGAAGATGTTGTCGGCGAAGTACAGCTCGTAATCGGGATTGCCGAGCAGGTCTTGATCGCTTGGGGGAAGCTTCTCGAACTGGTCCACGAAGTCGTAGCTGAGGGCCCCGAACAGGCCGCAAGTGACGCGGAAGGGCTTGCTCGCCAGGTGAAAGGCGAACGCGACCGCCCGCAGCACGTCCATCTGATTCGTGGCGCCCAGGCGGGTCTGCTCATCGACGGTTCCCTCGTACCGTTTGATTCGGCCGGTGAGAGCATCGGTCCCGAAATCGATGGATTCGCAGAAGGCGAACCGTTCCGGATGGGCGGCTAAGTAGCTGAGCATGCGTTTGCCCGGCTTGCTGAGGGCCTTGACTGTGAAGTCGGCGCCGGTTCCCGTCAGGTACAACGCCGGTCGGGCGGTGCCGAAACTCAGGGCGGTAGTGCCTGCCAGGTACTCGCGGGACTCCAGCAGGCAACAATTCTTCGCCCGGCCGTAGTCGGTGAGCTTGGCGAAGAACTCGAGCGGATCGTCCACGTCGATCCGTTTGACGATCGGGACGATCTGGCCCGGTTCGGCATTCTCTATGATCTGGCGATAGTCTTCCATGGTCCGATTTCCACCTCAAGGTCCGATTCTCATTTAGCCGCAAGAACCCACAAAAAAAAGCAGCCTGTCGGTTCCGACAGGCTGCTTCAAAAACTCTGGTTGCTTCTGGTACTACTTAGTGCAAAATCTTCGCATGCCTGCCGGAATTATCGTGCAGGCCACCAATACCCAAAAAAGCCGAAGTTGATGCCCATGTTCTGACTCATAATCCATCTATTAAATCGGTTGGACTCGACTTTGTCAAGAGGAAAATCCGAAAAATCTCTCTCGTCGCACGCCGCAGGCGACGAGACCGTCACCATTGGGCCTCGTCGAAGGGCCCCATAGGGCCCTCGGGCTTCGGTTTGGGCTTCGATCTGAGGATCGCCTCCGCGATGGGCAGATCGCTCTGACGCGTGATCTTGATGTTCGACGCATCCGATTCCACGATGGCGACCTTGTGCCCAATCGCCTCCACGAGAAAGGCGTCATCTGTGACAATCGTCTTATCGACGTTCGCCAGGTTGGCGTAGGCTCTTTTGAGCAGGGCCAGGTCGAAGACCTGGGGAGTCTGGGCCTCGAACAGGCCCGCGCGGTCCACGGTCCTGACGATCACGCCGTCCTGGACCTGCTTGATCGTTGCGGTCACCGGGGCCGCTGGAATGGCGGCTCCCGTCTCGGCGGCTCTGGCGATCACGTCCGTGACAAGTTTCTCCGTCGCACAGCATCGACAGGCGTCGTGTACCGCAACGAGATCGATCCCATCCTTGATGAGGTCCAGCGCATTGACGATGGTCTCGAATCGCTCGGCCCCGCCGAAGAAGACCTTGACCCCAAAGAAGGACAGCTTCGCCCCCCAGTTGACCTTGAGAGTTTCCTCGTCCTCCTTGGATATCCCCAGAAGGACCTGTTTGACATCGTCCCGATTGGCGAACAGCTCCAGACTCCGCATGAAGACGGCCCGGCCGGAGACTTCCACGAACTGCTTCTTTCTCTTGCCCCCGAACCGGCTCCCCGGCCCGGCGGCACAAATGATGGCTGCAACCTTCTTGGACACTTGTCACTCCCTAAACTAATAGTCGATTCCCGGCCTCGCGGGCACGTTCTTGTCGAACGGATGTCTGATCTTCCTCATCTCTGTCACCAGGTCTGCCAGGGCGACAAGCTCCGGCGTCGCGCCTCGACCGGTCAGGACCAGCTCGACGTGCGGGTCCCTTCGCTCGACGAGCCTTCGGACATCGTCCAACTGGGCCAATCCCGCCGAGACACAGAAAACGATCTCGTCGAGGATCAGGACGTCATACGTCCTCGTCGCAGCCGCCCCGGTTAGCTTCGTCAATGCGTCCTTGATCGCCGTCCTTGCCTGGGCCACGTCCTGCTCGTTGCGAAGCGAGCAGGACACGTTCCACCTTGCCTCCAGGGCCTCTATCTGAATGGGCAGGCCGGACTGTTCGACACCGAGCCGCTCACCCAGTTCCAGCGAGGGGGGCTTGAGGAACTGGTAGATCAGCACGCGATTGCCCCGTCCGGCGGCACGAAGCGCAAGCCCGAAGGCCGCGGTGGTCTTGCCCTTGCCGTCACCGGTATAGATCTGCACCAATCCCTTTTCCAGCATGGCCGTATCTTATGGCCATTGGCGCGGGGATTCAAGCCGCTGCTATGGCCCATCGGCGACGAGACGAATGACGCAGAGGGCTATTGGGGACTCGTGGGCAACACCGTCAGCTTGCCGATACGGTAGCGGTGTTGGCCGTCGTCATTGGGCAGGGGCAGGGCGATCTTTGGCGTGCCCGTCTGAGCGCCGATGGAAATGCAGACCTCGTACGTGCCCGGCTTCAGCGGTCGCGTCTGCTCATCCGAGGCCAGGGGCAATCCGAAATCGACCTTGTAGCTCTCCGGCGGCATCGGGGCCGGTTCGCCGGCGGGGATATTCCGAACATCGATTGTTTCATCCACGAATACCGCTGCGATTCCGCCCTTGGCGTCCTTGAGGGTGATCGCGGGATGGCCGCCCGGCAGGCAGGGGGCGACGCCGGCGTTCTGCCAGGTCGTCGCGAACCAGAAGCTGCCGTCCACGGGGATTTCGCCCGGCCAGGAGGCCTCCACGAGCTGGAGCCGATAGCCCATGCGGTGGTTGATTCTCTGGACCAGGTCCCGGTTCTCGGCCAGGAACTCCCGCGGCCACCAGTGGATCGAGGCATAGCTCGCGTGGTACTTCTCGACGGCTTCGAGGTACTGGCTGCCGTCCTTCCAGTTGCCGCGATCCCGCGACGGGCCGAAATGCTCGCTCTCCAACACCACCGGGGTGTGCTCCCAGAATAACTGAGCGAAATCGGCGTTGAAGTACGCGTTTTGGCCGCCCTGGACGAGGATGCTGTCGTCGCGGAGGGTCAGGCCCTGTCGGGCGGCGTATTCGATGGTCTCGCGACCGCGGTTCTGCAGAGCGAAGTCGTCGTTGGCCGCCAGGAGGGTCTTCTTGAAGTGCTTTGTGTGCAGGTCGATGTGCCGGCGGACCGTCTGGGCGGAGTATGGCTCCATCGAGCTGGCATAGGTGTGGCCCTCGCCCCAGACGCCGAAGGAACCGACGTCGATGAATGCGACCTCCGGATTGCCGTCATATCGCCGGGCCAGAGCGGCCAGGAAATGGTCCAGCTTTTCGAGGAAGACCGGGTCGTCATAGTCCGGCTCCCAGTAAGGCCCATTGGGGTCGACGCCCTTGCCCGGCGTGAAGTTGTACCCCTTGGCTCCGGCTTTCTCGACCCACTGGGGCGTCGCATACCGCATGAACGACTCGCTGCACGAGATGCGAAGTGCGATCTGCTTGCCCTTGTCGAGCCATCGCTGGGCGGGCGTATCGAGGACGGACCAGTTGAACCGGCCCTCCTCGGGCTCGATGGGCGACCATGCGATTCGCAGGTACACCACCGTGACACCCGGGAAATCATCGACAGTATCGGACGGTTCGAGCTTGCCGCCGTAGTGGAACGCGACGTTGTCGTAGTGGTGCAGCACCCATCCCATGCCGGGATTGGCGAGGGCCTCGCCGGTATCCTGCGGATGGACAACGACCGTTTTGTCCCCGGCCCACGCTGTGGTGATTGCCGCCAGTACGATGAACGCGACGATGTCGAGTCGGCTTCTTGTGCTGGACATGATTCTCTCCTTGCCAATCGGTCTTCTTCGGTCCCGCGTGAACGCCCGGGGAGCCACGGGTATTTTAACTGACCCGCGGATGCTTCATAGCCGATAATTCTTTCATGGACTGAGTCCCTCTTTCATTGCACGAGAGCTTTTCTGCCGGTAGGATAAGGACTTACGTAACAGGCGATGGCCAAAGAGAATATGACGAAAACAACGAACGACACGAAACAGCTACAGCTTTCCGTTGTGGTGCCCCTTCTGGATGAAGAAGACAACCTGCCGAGTCTGTACGAGCAGATCACCCGCTCGCTGGCGGGCCGCTACGAGTATGAGCTGATTTTCATCGATGACGGCAGCACCGACCGCAGTTTCGAAGTCCTCAAGGGCTTCCAAGCCTCCGATCCGAGGGTCCGGGTGATTCGCTTCCGGCGCAACTTCGGTCAAACCGCTGCCTTGAGCGCGGGCTTCGCGCATTCGCGAGGTGAAGTCGTGGTTGCCCTGGACGCCGATCTCCAGAACGACCCGGCGGACATCCCCATGCTCGTCTCGAAGCTCGACGAGGGCTACGACGTGGTCAGCGGCTGGCGAAAGAAGCGGCACGACAACGCCCTGAAGCGGCTGCTGCCCTCGAAGATGGCCAACTGGCTGATTTCAAGGAGCACCGGGGTCCGGCTGCACGACTACGGCTGCACGCTCAAGGCCTACCGCCGGGAGGTCATCGCCCAGATGAGACTCTACGGCGAAATGCACCGGTTCATCCCGGCCCTGGCGAGCTGGAGCGGCGCCAGGATCGCCGAGTGCGTGGTCAACCACCGTCCGAGGACCGCCGGCGTGGCAAAATACGGCCTGGCGCGGACGTTCAAGGTCGTCTTGGACCTGATGACCGTCAAGTTCCTGGGCTCGTTCTCCACCAAGCCGATCTACGTCTTCGGCGGCCTTGGCCTGTTCACGACTCTGTTGGCGATCCTCTTCGCAGGGATTGTCGTCTGCCAGAAGTTAAGCCACGGCACGGATATGAGCGGCAACCCGCTGCTGCTGCTCGCCGCCGTGCTGGTCATCACGACGGTCCAGTTCATCCTGATGGGCCTGATCGCCGAATTGCTGGTCCGCACCTACCACGAATCCCAGAACCGGCCGACGTATGTAATCAGGGAGATCCTCGGATCGTCCGATAAGGATGGAGAGACGCAATGAGCAAAGCTCCGCGAAGGAAGAAACCGGCAGCCGACCAGGCGTTGATCGCCGCGACGTTTCTCTCGGACCGCAGACGGCAGATTCTCGTGGCGGTCGCACTGGCTGTCTTCGCGGGCATCCCATTCCTTTTGGGCAAATATTTCGAACTCAAGTACCCGGACCCGTTCGACAGTGGTTCCTATGTGTATTCCGCCCAGCACGTCCTTTCTGGAGCCCGCATCGGCTACGACGAGAAACCCAGCGCCCAGGCGGGCACGCTCTTAGTGAACATGCTCGGCGTGAGCCTCTCGGGCTTCAACGAGACCGGCTCGAAAGTCCTTCAGGGGATCTTCCAGGCGGCGGCCTTCGCCTTTCTGTTCGTCACGATCCGGCGTCTCTATGGGAGTCTCGCCGCCGTCATCAGCGTGACCGTCGCATCCGTGTACCTTTCAGCGCCGCTGATCGCCAAGTTCGGCAACGTGAAAGAGCAGTTCATGATCGCCCTGATGATTATGGGGATCTGCTCCTTCGTTCTCTACCACCTCGGAGGCAAGTGGTGGTGGGGGCTGCTGACCGGCGGCCTGCTGATCGGCGGGCCCATGTTCAAGCAGACGGGCATATCCGCGGTCGCGGCGGTGGGCCTGTTCACGTTGGCCCAGCCGATCCTGCACCATTGCGCGTGGAAGAAGGTGGGTGTGGACATCCTGCTGATGATCGCGGGCGCCGCGATTGTCCTGACACCGATCTGCGGATGGTACGCGAGCATGGGTACGCCATTGCACTACTGGCCCTACTCATTCGCATTCGGGCCGGTGTTCAAGCTCGTGGGCGTCGATCTGGAGCGAGAGGCCGTGAATTCGCAACCCCAGGAGCCCGTGGCGCAGGAAGAGCAGAAGGTGGAGACGTCGAAGGATAGTCTTATCCTGAGGCTGCTACCCGGCTACGTCCGCGACAGTTGGAAGCTGCTCGGTCCGGAAGAACGTACAGAGGCGTTTCGGCGAGTGCTCCGATACTACGGCTTGTTGATCCTGCCAATTGCTCTGGCACTCGGTGCGATCCTGTCGAGAGTGGTAGTCGTCCTGCGAGGCAGGGGGACGAAACAGATGATACAGACCGACGAAGACCCCGGCCGATTCGTCCTGTTGTTTGGATTGTGGTGGTTCTTCGACATGGCTTTCGTCTGGATCAGCCCACACTCATATGAGCAATACTATCTGCCTCTGAATGCTTCCTCCGCTGTGCTGGGCAGCTATCTGGTCGGCCTGTATGCCTACAAGCTCCATGCCGATTCCGGCAATGCCCGCTGGGTTGTGCTCGGCCTGCTGGGTTTGTTGGCGATGATCGTCATGTCCTGGCATATCTTCTTCGGAATCGCCAAGAGCCCGCACACGGGTCGGTCCTACATGGACTACCGGACGGGATCAGCCCGCCGGGATCGCGGATACCTGCAACGATGGGAAGAGGTCGCCGGCAACCCCCAGTATGACTGGATGCGCGTCAGCGACTATATTCGTGCCAACTCCGAGCCGAACGACCCGCTCTACGTCTGGGGCTGGGTCCCCGGCATCTACGTCCAGGCCCAGCGGATGAGCCCGACCCCGAAGCCGTTCGAGGGGATGATGCACGCGCTGCCGCCCAAGGAACTGGCGGAGCGGGTCCGGGAGATCGTCGACGCCTTTGAGAAGAATCCGCCGAAGTTCATCGTGGACACGCGCAAGCGTCACTTTCCCTGGACGGTGCCGCCCCTGGAATTGTGGCCCAACATCGCGAATGGGATTGAGCTCCTCGCGAACCAGCCGGAAGACCGGGGGCAGCTCATGCGTGCTCTCTTGCAGGCCTTGGACGTCCAGCCGGATGATCTGACGAAAGAAGGTTACCTGCGATCCGATAGGATCGAAGGCGAGCGCAAATACGACGCTGCCTACGAGAAACTGCTGCGGGAAAGGAAGGGGCCTGCGGAGGCACAGCGGTACGAAGCGATGCGGCCGCTGCAGTCCTATGTGATGAAGAACTATCAGGTCGTGGGCTCGTATGGCCAACAAATCCTGTTCAAGCGTAAGTAGCCAGACGCGACTTTAGGTGATGGTGGAGTGTATCGTACGTGCCCCAGTTTTCGGATGAACAACTCAACGAGCAGCAGGAACTGTATGATGCCGGCTGGCAGGGCGAGTTGGCGAGAGGCAAGGAGCAGCGGGGCAATCTCCAGACGAATCTGGACTTCCTCGCCCGGACGAACCTGCTCAAGCCGGGTGACAAGGTCCTGGAGATCGGTTGTGGGATCGGCACGGTCGTCTTCGACCTGATGCAGCATGGCTACGATGTCCGGGGCACGGATATCTCGCAGGTCGCCATCGAATATGGCCGGAGCAAATACCAAGGCATCCGCCTGGCGGTGCAGCCCGCGGAAGGACTGGTATTTGAAGACGGGGCATTCGACGTTGTGTTGAGTTTCGATCTGTTCGAGCACATTGCCCGCATTGATCTGCACGTCGCCGAGGTGCGGCGGGTGCTCAAGGCAGGGGGGTACTACCTGTTTCAGACGCCGAACAAATGGAGCAATGTGATCTCGGAGACCCTGACGCACAAGTCGCTGAAATGGCGTCGCGCGCACCCCTCGCTGCATACGCCGGGACAGCTCCGAAGACGTCTGGCGAAACACGGATTCGATGCCCGCTTCGTCAAAATGAATCCGGTCAATGAGTTCACGAAGGGGAAGTTCCGGAAGCTCGGCCCGCTGGGTCACGTGGTCGAGCGGCTCGATTTCTGCAAGCTGCCACTGGGTTTGCAGACGAACCTGTATGTGGTTGCGCGAAAGTGTGACGAATGAAGATCCTGATGCTCAATTATGAGTTCCCGCCGATCGGCGGGGGCGGCGGACAGGCCCATCGAGCCCTCGTGCAGCAGTATGCCGGCCGGCCCGATCTGGAGGTCGATGTTGTGACCTCCGCGCCGAAGCCCGGGGTCTTCATGGAACAAATGGCCGACAACGTCCTGATCTTCAAGGTGGGCATCCGCAAGAAGAACCTGCACTTCTGGCGGCGTCGCGAGGTCATGGAATGGCTCCTGAAGGCCGGGGAGTGCCATCGGCGGCTCGTCAAGACGGGCGACTACGACCTGGTCCACGCTTTCTTTGGATTTCCCACCGGCTGGCTGTGCTATAAGACCGCCAGGCGAGCGCCCTATATCATCTCGTTGCGCGGGTCCGACGTGCCCGGCGCCAACGCCAGGCTGAAGCTCGAGTACAAGATCCTCGGACCGCTGGTCTTCAAGCCGATCTGGAAACGGGCCTCGGCTCTCGTCGCGTGCAGCGAAGGATTGAGGCAGCGGGCCCTGAAGTTCCTGCCCTCGGCCGAGATTCAGGTTATCCCCAACGGCGTCGATCTGGACGTGTTCCATCCGGCGCAGAGGGCGGAGGAATCCTCCCCGGACAAACCCTCCTATGACACATCGTCCGTTTCCCGCTTCAAGCTCCAGGCCAGCACGCTGCATCTATTGACCGTGGGCCGGCTCTCCGCTACGAAGCGTCTGCCTCTGCTGATCGACGCGATCTCGATTCTCCGCAGCCAAGGCTGCAAGGTGCATCTGACGATGGTCGGCGGCGGGGCCCTCGAGTCGCAGTTGCGTCGGCTCCTGAGCGAGAAGAATCTCCGGGATGCGGTCACGCTCCTGGGCCGGCGGGGGGCGGAGGAGATGCCCCAACTGTATCGTCAGCACGACGTCTACGTCAGCGCCACTGCGCAGGAGGGCATGAGCAACGCCATGCTCGAAGCAATGGCCAGCGGCCTGCCCATCGTGACCACTCGCTGCGAAGGCGTCGAGGAACTGATCTCCGACAACGGCGTGGTCGTCGAGAGCAATGAGCCGGCGGACCTGGCCCAGGCGATCCAGCGGGTTGCCGGCGACTCGGCTCGATTCTTGTCGATGTCCCTTGCCGCCAGGAAGCAGGCGGAGCGATTCTCCTGGGGCGCCGTCGCGGACCGCTACCTGACGCTGTACCGGCAGATAAGGAAGTGATCCCATGGCCGCGAGACTGTCCGTGATCATCGCTTCCTACAATCATCAGGACTACATCGCTGGCACTCTGCGAAGCATCGAGGAGCAGACCTTCCAGGATTTCGAGATCATCCTGGTCGATGACGGCAGCCGGGACCGGACCGTGGAGGCGGCGCGCAATGCCGGATCGCGGGCCCAGATCTTCACGCAGGAAAACCAGGGCGTGGTGGCCGCTCGCAACCGGGGTGTGAGCCTGGCTTCGGGACGGTACATCTGTTTCGTCGATAGCGACGATATCATCCTGCCCACGCGCTTCGAGAGGCAGGTGGCGATCCTGGACGGCCATCCGGACATCGGCTTGGTCTATGCGGATGCCTGGATCATCGATTCCCAGAGCCAACGCATCGGCCGGTTTGGCGAGGTCTATCCCGTCGTCGAGGGCGACGTTGCCGAGAAGCTGGCGCTACACTACTGTTTCATCCCGATGGTCACGGCGATGGTCCGGGCGGACGTGTTGGGCCGGACCGGGCCTTTCGAGAAACCGGGACCCATCAGCGACTATATGAAGTGGATCGAAGTGGCCCATCTGAGCGGGACGCACTACGACCCCGAACCGCTCGGCTGTTGGCGTCGGCACCCGCAGAGCACGTCGAAGAAGGCCAACAAGGTCAAGAGCTACGCCAAGACGCGGGCGGCCCTCAAGCGGGTCCTTCGCAAGCATCCCGGCCTGGCGGCTCGGATCGGACCGCGCATCGTGCGTCGATACGCAAGGTCCTATTTCTTGACGGGGTTCTGGCTGGCCGCCGATGGCCATGTCCGCCGGGCCCGCAAGTACTACTGGAAGGCGATCAAGCTGTATCCGTTCTCCATGGAGAACTGGGGAGGGTTCCTGTTGACCCTGGTCCCCCTGCAGCGCGCTGTGATAGGATTGCACGACTATGTCCGAGCCAGAAAACTCCCCTGGTGACGCCTCTGCGAGCAGGTCATCGCGGCGGATCACGACGCAGGAGACGCCCTGTGGATTGTGCGGGAGCGCCGATGCCGAGGTTCTGTTCGACGCGGTGGACCGCCTGCACGACGTCCAGGGCAGCTTCCGTTACGTGCGATGCCGGCAGTGCGGCCTGGTGTACATGAATCCCCAGGTGACGCCGGAGTGCATCGGGCTGTTGTATCCGCCTGAATACGCGCCACATGCCGATGGGGCCAAGGCCGCGCGAAAGGGTCTTCGCTCGCTCCGGGAACGTCTTTCGGAGATGCCGCTCGTGGGACCGGTGTTCCGAGCGGCGACGGACCCACGGGCCCTCGGCCCGGTCCTTCGGGAACTGGGCGCCGGCAGGCGGTTGCTGGACGTGGGCTGCGGCAATGGCTCGTTTCTCAACGCCATGCGGCGGCGCACGGGCTGCGAGGTCCAGGGCCTGGACCTGTCGCCTGCCGCCGTCGAGCAGGCCAGGCGGCTCTATGGACTCGATGTCTTTCAGGGGACGGTTGCGCAGGCGCCATTTGGCGAAGGGGCTTTCGACGTGGTCACCGCGTGGTGGTACCTGGAGCACGTGCCGGACCCGCGGGTCTGCGTGGGGAAGATGGCGAAGCTGCTCAGGGACGGCGGCCTCTGCGTGATCGGCGTGCCGAACTTCGACAGTTGTTGGGCGAGCGTGTTCAGGGACAAATGGTATCACCTCGATTGCCCCCGGCACTTGTGCATCTGGACGCCTGGCGCGATCCGGCGGCTTCTGGCCGATCATGGTTTGTCCGTCACGGCCATCTCCTACGACCGGACGCCCTGGGGGCTCCTCGGATCGCTTCAATACTATCTATACGGCGACAACCGAAACCCGGCGCACAGGAACCGGATTCGCCATTCGGCGCTGTTGTGGCTGTTGGGTCTGCCGCTGACGCTCATCATTTCCCTGCTGCACAGATCGGACATCATGACCGTGGTGGCGAAGAAAGGAGCGGCCGGATGAGTGCCGCCTCGGCAAATGCGACGAAACCGTGCCCTCTGTGCGGGTCCCAGGCAGTCCAGGAAAGGACGCTGAACGCGATCGACCTGGTCCGGTGCAGCGCCTGCACGTTCGTCTATGCGGACGTCGATACGAAGGTCATCGAGGAGGCCAACTTCCACTTCGACGAGAATCTCGTCGAGAGGTATCGCGGCTTGCAGACGTGGGTGGACCGATACTGGTTCTCCAAGATTGCCCGGCGGATCACGCGAAAAGCCGGCGTCGGCAGGGTGCTGGACGTGGGCTGCGGGAACGGACTGCTTCTGCGCGAATTCGTCAGGCTCGGATGGCAAGCGTACGGAATCGATCCATCACCCTGGGCGAGGCAATGCGCCGAGGGCTACGAGGTGTATCAGAACACGCTGCACGGGGCCGCGTTTCCCGATAGCCATTTCGATGCGGTCACGAACACCGCGGTGCTCGAGCATATGGCTGAACCTCGCGGCTACATCGCGGAGATTCTTCGGATTCTCAAGCCCGGCGGCTGTGCCTATTTCAACGTCCCCAACTACGGTTCGCTCGCGATTCGACTCGGCGTGTCGAGTTTCCGCTCGAACATCCCGCCCGTGCACGCGAACTTTTTCACACGCAGGACGCTGCGTGCTTTGTTCGCCCCCCATGCGGACGTGCTGGCGGAGGTCTCCGTGCGAAGCTACGGGATTTCGCAATCCTACGGCCTCTACGTCCGGCTGCATCGCTGGGTGAGCCGTATGGTCGGCGGGTCGAAGCCGGCTGCCGGTTCGCCGCGGACCGCCGATGCGGGAAAGTCGTGGAAGGGTGTTCTTGCGTGGCTGCTTGGCACGGTCTATTATTACGCCGGTCGCCCATTGTCGTTGGGGGACAAGCTTGAGGTTGTCATTGTGAAGAAAAAGCCTTGATCGCCGGTCCATAGGATTCCAGATGAAGAACGACTCGTTCTACGATCATTTCCGTCAGGACAAGCCCACGAAGGCGGGGGCCCGGCTCAGCTCCGCGATGTGCCGGCGGATCTTCGACTTCGCCGGCGTGACGCGAGGCCAGAGGGTCCTCGAAATCGGGCCGGGCCGCGGCGCCTTCGCGGATATCTGCCTGAGCTCGGGCGTCCGCTATGCGGCGGTCGAGGCCAACAAGCCGCTCGCGGATGCGCTTCGCAGCAGGGGGGCCGAGGTCGTCGAAGCGAGGGTTCCGCCGCTGCCGCCGCTCGATGGGAAGTTCGACTTCGTCGTCATGATCAACGTGATGGAGCACATGAACGGCATGCCGGAAGCCCTGGCCGTCGCTCGGCAGATCCGCGAGATCCTGGAGCCGGGCGGCAAGTTCGTCGTCTGCTCGCCCGACTATCTGAACCTGCGTTCGCAGTTCTTCAATTGCGATTTTTCCCACAGCTACGTCACGACTCAACGCCGGCTTGCACAACTGTTCATCAGCGCCGGATACGGCCGCAGTCGCAGCAGCTATGTGGCGGGACCGTTCTCCGGCCCGCTCGCCATTCTCGTGGCGGCCTGCACGGTTCTTCTGCCCTTCGGCGCGTTTCACGCGTGGTGGCCGGACAGCCGTTTGTTCCTGAAACTGTACAAGATCAAGCTGTCCCTGTCTCGAAAAGTGCTGATCGTGGGGGACAGCTCCGACGGGTCCGGCGAAACGCATGGGCACGAGTCGTATGAGTGATGTCACCCGGAAGATTGCCGGACTTGTCTTGCGGCTGGCCGTCACGGCGGCCCTCCTCTACGTGGTGGCCCGCCAGGTCGATTTCGGCCAGTTCCATCAAGCGGTCCACACCACCGTCTGGGGGTTCGTCTTCGCCACGTGGCTGCTGACGGCGCTGTTCTCGCTCGTGCAGTCCATCGCGCTGCGAGTGGTCCTGCGCAGGCAGAACTGCCACGTCCGGCTGAATACCCTCTTCGGCGCCAGCGCCATCACCGCCCTCTACAGCCTGATTCTGCCCGGCGTCCTCAGCACGGGCATCAAGTGGTACGTCCTCAAGCGGGATACGGGCAGGGGCAGCCAGGTCTTCAGCTCCATGGTCTACAACCAGATGACCCTGTTCGTGACGATGACCGTCATCGGGTTGATTGCCGTGCTTGTGCGGAATCCGTTTCCGCCGGGCGTCTCTGAACAGATGGATTGGGTCGTGCCCGTCGTAGCCGCGGCGCTGTTGGTCCTGATCGTCCTGTCGTCCGCGTTGCTCCTGAGTCCTCGAACCGGGCGGTTCGTCATCCGGGTCTTCGACTGGCTGCTCAGGCCGTGGCCAACGACGGTCCGACTCAAAGGCCACGACGTCCTCGAACAGATCGCCACGTTCCAAACGGCCGGCGCCCGGTTTCACCTGAAGGTTGCGGCGATCAATGCCTTTGATGCGGGCGTGATCTGCGTATTGTCTTATGTCGCCGCAGCCCGCGCCGCTGGCATTCGCGTTCCGCTCGGCATGTTCATCTGCCTGTGCGCCAGCGTGTATGTCCTGAGCAAGCTGCCGGTGACCCTGGCGAATCTGGGCTTTCGCGAGGTGACCCTGGTGGGTTTGCTGGCGGGTCATGGGGTCTCCCAGTCTGCGGCCCTGCTGATGTCCATGATCCTGTTCTCCTCGCTGATCTTCATGGCCGCTCTCGGCGTGGTCTACCAGCTTGTCTGGGGGGTGCATCCACAGAAACCGGCCGGGCGATCCGACGTGCCGTCGCCCGTTGCGGACCCGTCGCATCCAGGCGAAGGCTGATATCCGCGAAGGTTACGCTTGATCCGTCTGTTTGCATGAGAGATAATAGAGACGTACGGGAACGGATCGTGGGATGACGTGTCTGTTCGAATGCGGAAACCCGGAGGATCTGAGAGGAGAAAGCGATGTCAATCCAAGTGCGAGCGATCCTGCCTGTTACAGTACTCTGTCTGTGGATGTGTTCCCTGTCGGCCGGAGCGGAAGACTCGTGGCTGTGCCCATGGAGAACGCCTGTCCCTGTCGTGGAATTGAACACCGGCTATCATGACAAAGCTCCGTTCCTGTCCTTTGACGGCCTGACGCTTGTCTTCTCGCGAGACGATGCCCCGGGATCGAACTACAGCCGGATCTATGAGGCCAGGCGTTCGACCGTATCCGAGCCCTTTGCCGAGGCCACCGAAGTCAGTAGCCTGGACTATCCCGGCGGGCATGTGTCCGGCCCGTGGCTTTCACCGGACAACCTGCGACTGTACTATTACGTCACAGGCGGGCCCGGCAGGAGGCTCAAGGTCACCCAACGTGACTCGCAGGACGAACCCTGGGGGCCGGGACGGGATATCAGTGAGTTGAATGAGCTGGGAGACCTGGCGAGCCCCACCCTCACTGAGGATGAGCGAATCATGGTGTTCGCCGGCTGCTCTGTGCTTGGGGGCCGCGGGGAATGGGACCTCTGGATCGCGGATCGCGCCGACAGGCATTCGCCGTTCGGGAACATCGTGAATTTGGACTCGCTCAACACATCGGCGACCGATGTGCACCCGTCGATATCGCCGGACGGCCTGACGTTGTACTTCATGTCCAGGCGCAACGGTGCATCCCAGATCTTCCGGGCGCATCGGGATTCGCTGGATGCTCCCTTCGATGCTGTGGAACACATGACCATGTTGGATACGCCCGACGGCAACTCCGAGTTCCCCTCGGTCAGCGCGGACGGAACGACCCTCTATTTCGGGCGATGGCCCAACGGCGAGGATATGGATATCTGCGTGTCCCATTCCAGAAACGTATACCATGTGGATGGAGTCCACGGTCGCAACTCGTGGGATGGCCTGAGCAGCCAGACTGCTTTCAGGACCATCCAGAAGGCTGTCAATAAGGCAGTCGACGGCGATGTCGTGAACGTGTACCCCGGGGTCTATCAGGAAGAGGTGCGTTTCCTGGGCAAGACGATCACCGTGCGGAGTATTGCCGACGCGGCTGTCATCGAGGCGCCGGACGGATTGGGCGTGTCCTTCTACATGGGGGAGGGGCCCGACACGGTTTTGCGGAATGTCGTGATTGCCAACAGCTATGTCGGTATCCTCTGCACGCACAGCTCGCCGACCATCGCCAATGTCACCGTTGTGGACAATGTGCTGGGTGTGGAGGCGTACGGGGACTCCGATCCCGACATCCGCAACAGCATTGTCTGGGGCAATGCCGAGAGCGATCTGTATGGCTGCCAGGCGACCTATAGCTGCATTGAGCGAGGAGGCGAGGGCGAGGGGGACTTCAGTGACGATCCGCTGTTTGTCGATGCCGAAAGGGGCGATTACCACGTGCGAAGCGAGCGAGGCCGATACTGGCCCAAGCACGACGTGTGGGTGCTCGATGACGTGAGCAGCCCGTGCATCGATGCGGGCGACCGGGCCGGCGATTTCTCCCGCGAGCCCATGCCCAACGGCGCCCGGCTGAACGTCGGCGCCCACGGCGGGACGGCTTTCGCGGAGAGAAGTGAAACGCCTTTTGATGTCGACGTGAACGACGACGGCCTCGTCGACGAGAGCGATCTCGACCTGTTCCTCGACCTGTGGGAACAGCAGGTGCAGCCGGAGTCGCCCACCGTCGTACGGCGTTGACGACTTCCGATCAGCCGGGTACGATAGCCCGATGAAGATCGTGCACATCATCACCCGGCTGATCCTGGGCGGCGCCCAGGAGAACACGCTCATTACGTGCAAGCTTCTGGCCGAGCGGGGCCACGAGGTCACTCTGATCACCGGGCCGGCCATCGGACCCGAGGGACAGCTCTTCGACCAGACGAGGGGCCAGAGGTATCGCACGGTCATCGTCGAGGAAATGCGGCGAGCCATTGAGCCGGTGAAGGATTCCATCAGTTACTTCAAGATCAAGCGGCTGCTCCGCGAAATCCAGCCGGACATCGTCCACACGCACAGCGCCAAGGCGGGGATTGTGGGCCGGTACGCAGCGTGGTCGCTCAAGGGCGAGTGGGCACCGAATCTCCCGGGCGTCGTCCACTCTCTCCACGGCTTGTCCTTCCATCGCTACCAGAGCCCCTGGCTTAACCGGTTCTACATCGCGATCGAGCGGGCCACCGGCCGACGGACCGACTACTTCATCAGCGTCGCCGACGCGATGACCGAGCAGAACAAGGCCGCCGGCATCGGCGTGGACAAGCCCCACGTGACCGCCTACTCGGCCATCGACGAGGATCTCTTCATGGCCCCGATCCCCGAACGCCAGCGAGCGGCGTTTCGTCGTAAGCACGAGATCCCCGCCAATGCGGTGGTCCTCGTGACCATCGCGAGACTCTTCATGCTCAAGGGCCACGACTACATCATCGAATCGGCGAAGGAGCTGGCCAGACGCTTCGACAACGTGATCTGGCTGTTCGTTGGGGATGGCAAATTGATGAATATCTACAAGCGTCAGATTCGCGACCTGGGCCTGACGGATCGCTTTCGATTCACGGGCCTGATGCCGCCGGACCACATCCCGCTGGCGATCCAGTCCTCTGAGATCCTGGTGCACTGTTCGCTCCGCGAGGGGCTTGCCCGCACGCTGCCGCAGGCGATGCTCTGCGCGCGACCCGCGATCTCCTTCGACGTGGACGGCGCCCGCGAGGTGGTGAACCCGAATACAGGCCGGCTCGTCGAACCCAAGAATGTGCCGCGACTCATCGAAGTCTGCGCCGAATTGATCGCGGACAGGGCCCTGCGAGACAAGCTCGGCCACGCCGCACAAGAGTCCGTGGAGACCAAATTCGCCCCCGATACGATGGTCGATACGATTGAGAAGGTGTACCGGCAGTTGGTCCCTGAAAGGGCAGTTCATGAAGAGCTATAGAAAGGAACTCTGGTTCCACGCACAGCGCCGGCGCGAATTCATCAACATCACGCCGCAGGTCGAGCAGTGCCTCCGCGAGAGCGGCATCCGCGAGGGGATACTGCTGTGCAACGCCATGCACATCACCGCGAGCGTCTTCATCAATGACGACGAATCCGGACTGCACCAGGACTTCGAAACCTGGCTGGAGAAGCTGGCCCCCGAGAAGCCCTACAGCCAGTACAGGCACAACACTGCCGAGGACAACGCCGATGCACACCTCAAACGCAGCGTCATGGGTCGGGAGGTCGTCGTGGCCGTCACGCAGGGCCGGCTTGATTTCGGACCCTGGGAACAGATCTTCTACGGGGAATTCGACGGCAAGCGCGACAAACGGGTCCTCGTCAAGATCATCGGGGAATAGGCGGCCGGCTTCATGGAATTGCTTTCCTTTCTTCTCTGGGTCTTTGGGATTTCCCTGACCGGGGCGCTGTCGCCGGGACCGGTGACGACGGTTGCGATCGCGATGGGGGCGCGGAATCGTTGGGCAGGCACGCTCATGGCGCTGGGCCATGGCGTGGTGGAGTTCCCGCTGATGGTGTTGCTGATCTTCGGCGTCGGCCGATTTCTCCAAATCCGGTGGGTGGAGATCGGCATCGGCCTGGCCGGCGGGGCGATCATGATCTTCATTGCCTGTCAGATGTTCCGAGGACTCAGGCGGGCCGGCGATTCACAGGTCCAGGCGACTCGCAGCGGTCCCTTTGCTGCAGGCGTCTTCCTCTCCGGGGGCAATCCCTATTTCCTGATCTGGTGGGCTACGATGGGGCTGGCGATGATTACCCAGGCCAGAGGATTCGGGGGCTGGGCCTTCGTGTTGTTTGCCCTGACCCACTGGTCGTGCGATCTCATTTGGCTGACAATTCTCTCCTGGGCGAGCTTCAAAGGCACCGCGATCTTTGGTCCCAGGGGCCAACGGATCGTGCTCGCCATTTGTGCGGCGGCGATGTTCGGCTTCGGCCTGTGTTTCGTAGTGGCGCAGATTACGAAGCTGTGAATTCGTGCTACTGCAACGGGTCTTCCGTGGGGCGAGTCTCTTGTGCCGGTGAGTTGACCTCCTGTGGTGGACTCTCCTTGCTGATCGCGGGCGGCGCGTCCAGGACATCCCGAAGGCTGTACTGCGTCAGCACGTTGTGTTGAGCTTGTGCGATCTGGTGAAGGTCTTTGTGCGTGTCCGGCTTGGGCTGGGCGAGGGCCACGGCGGACACCGCCTCGGCGATCTCAGAGAGCCGGATGTGGGCGGGATTGCGAACGAGCACGTATCCCGGGTTTGGCTCGGAGGTCCTGCCCAACAGGCCGCGACCGGCCAGCTCATCGAGGAGTTTCTGGCCGAACTCGCCCGGGATGTCGAGCCGGCTGCAGATGGCGTCTGTCGAGAGGGGGCCCCGATTGCTCTCGAATGCAGCGGCGACCTCTCGGGCCACAGCGATGCCTGTCATCTCGTTGGCGATGAACCGGGTATCGGCCTCTTTTGCGAGGAGCCTCTCCGCTGATTCGAGCGTCACGAAATGCTGGACCGCGAAAGTCAGTTGCAGTCCGAACAGGACGATCATCCAGGTGACGTAGACCCAGAACACGCCGAGCGGGATCAGGCCGAGCACGCCGTAGATGGCGCTGTAGGGGATCAACTGCAGGATGTACACCCCGAATCCCCATTTCGCGAGGCTCCACACCAGTGCCGCCACGCCTGCGCCCCAGAGGGCAGGACCCGCCTTGACCTTGGCGTTCGGCATCACCAAATAGAGCAGAAACAGGCCGGTCGCGGACACGAGGAACGAAATCACGGGACCCAGCGCCGCCAGGGGACCGGCTTCGATATCCCTGAAGAGGGTGAACCGCGTCGTCGCATAGAGTCCGACCGCCAGCAGCAGGGGACCCAGTGTGAGCAGGGCCCAGTAGTTGATCACCTGATGGAGAAACCGGCGGCCTTTGGGCACGTGCCACATGTGGTTGAATGCGGTCTCGATCAGCGTCAGCAGCCGCAGCGCCGCCCAGACCACCAGGACGGCGCTGACCAGACCCAGCGAGCCCTTGTTGAGTCCCTCGAAGAAGCGGGCGATGATCCGATCCAGATAGACCGTCAGCGCGACGTTCTCTTCGGGCTTGTCCGGGTTCGGGTATTCGATCTGCGTGAGACGGAGTTCCTTGTAGATGAGTGTCTTGAGCTGATCGCCCGACTGGCGGTAGGCGGGAACCGAATTGAAGATCAGCACGACGACAATCCCGAGCGGGACCAGGCCGAAGATCGTGTAGTACGAAAGGGCCGCAGCCAACTGCTCGGCACGGTTCTTGCTCAGGAGTCTCAGGCAGTGGGCCCACAGCTTGTACTGGAAGACGACGAACCGGCCGGCTCGGCCAAGGTTCGCTGCGGGCGTCATCAGGAACTCTCGTAAGGCCTTCATTTCGATTTCTTGAACAGCTCCCCGAGACCCTGGAGGATCTGGGTCTCGAGCAGCTTCTGAACGTTGAGCTGCGGGGCGCTCAGCGTGCCGGTCAGAGGCACGGAAACCCGCTTGCTCTTTTGTCCTTCGTCCCCGACTCGTACGGTACGACCTTCGAAAGTATACGGCAGAAGGACCGTCATGTCGAGTCTTTCATTGAGGCCGATGGCGCCGCTGAACGTGACGGGATTGTCGCCGACGTCGATCTGCATGTCCGCGTATCGCAGCGTTCCGTCCTGCATCGTGAGTTTTGTCGGCTGGATCGTCAGGACCTGGTCCCTCACGGATTCCTTGATAACGCTGAGGATCTTGTTGAGCAGAGAGGCTTGGAGCCGCAGTTGCTGGATTCCGATCGTGCCGTCAAGTTGCATCGATTTCTTGTCGCTGCCGGTCAGAGGAATCGTCAGGGATTGAGTGTCGAAGTTCACGACGCCGCTGACGCCGACCGCATCGGCGAAGATGGGATTGACGTACTTCAGGAAGCTCCCGGTCATCTCCGGCGTGATCCGGACCCCCTGGGCCACCTGGAGCGGGCCGGAGGTCTTCAACAGAATCGGCGTCTGACGCAGATCCGCCTGAGCCGCGAAATTCACCTTCCCTTCGTTGACCGTAGTCGTGAACGGTTTGATCTGCATCGAGCCCTTCGTGACCTGGACGTCGATCTGCGTCGAGCCGAAGTTCAGGCCCTTGTACGCCGCACGGTCGAATCCGAGCGAGGCCGTGCTGTTGAGGTTCTTGAGAAACCCATTTGGATCGTCGGCCGGATACGTGCTTGCGAAGTTGACTGCCACCTGTCTCTGGCCTGCGATGTCCAGTGTCTCCGGCATAAAGGCCGAGGCAACCTGGGCGACCGCCGCCCAGTCCAATTGCGCGTCGATCTGTCCTTCAAGTCTTGTGGTATTGCCCTGGCCGGTCTTCTTGAGTGCGACTTTGCGGATCTTGATTTGAGGGCTGTCCACCTGGACTCGCTCCACGTTGAGACTCTTGGCTGCCGGATCGATGTAGATATCCAACACCGCTGTCACTTCCTTCTGCGCGAACGGCTTCTTCTCCGTGTCGGGCGAGATCAGCGTGAAGTCCTGGATCTTCGTCGCATCCGTAAAGAGCCGGTAGACGCCGTCTTTGCGAGTCAGGGCCAGTTGAGATTGTGCGATGCCGTTCATGCCCAGTTCCTTTGGGAACGATGCGAACATCACCGCATAGGGCTTGAGGGCTGCCAGGCGAATGTCGCACGCGGAGACTGCGACATTCAACGGAGTCTTGGCATCTTGCGCGAGCGGGATCGATGTCTTGGCGACGCTAATCGCGCCGAAGCCGGTCGTAGCCGAGAGCGTATCGACTGTCACGATTTGGTCTTTCTGGTTGAGTCCCAGGGCGAAATCGACATTCGTTGCCTGCTCCGAGACGCTGTTGCCATCGGCTGCGGTCAGGACGAGCTGCTTGCCAGAAAGCGAGCCGGCCGCCCCGATGAATCTCTCCTCGATTGACACCTTTCCCGTGCCGACGATCTGTCCCGCGATCCCGTAGGCGCCGAGGTCGACGAAGGGCCCCAACTCCTTTTGGAGCGAGGCGAGATCGATCTGGGCCTTGTACTGGATCTGTTTGAAGTCTCCGCCGGCGGTCACCTGCGCGAACGGAGCCGAGAGGTTCAATACTTCGAGCTGGGAGCTGCCTTTGTCGTCAGTGGACAGTCGCAACGTGGCCTGCAGCGGCTTGCTCAGGCTCACCTGTTTGTCGTTCATCTTCCCGGCCAACCCGGCGACCTGTGTCTCGGCCACGAGGGTTGCGCGACCGCCCTCGGTGGTTGTGCTGATTGTGCCGGTGGCCCGGCCTCCCTGGATCTCCATCCCTTTCTGAACGCCGATGGTGTTGGGCATCTGCGACAGGACCTTGGCCAGATCGACGTCGAACTGGCCCTTCAGATACGATGCGCTGCTCTTGAGCAACTCCGTCATGGATTGCATCGTGGTGGGAAGCCGGCCGGTGGCCGAGAGGGAGGCCCAGTCGGTCTTAACGCTCATCCGGTCCACCTGGATGCCGTCGCCGGTTTGAGTCAGACCGGCCCGGACGTCCAGTTGCGAGGTGTGCAGATTGTCGCCTTTGAGGGCTTCTCCGGTGACGTGGAGGTCCCGGCCGACGACGTTGGCCGTGAGGTTCTTGATATGCCCATCCTCAATTGCCCCGGCGAGATCGGCCGACACGACGCCTTTGGCCTGTACCTCGATGCCGGCCATTTCGAGAAACGGCGAGATGGCGTCGAGATCCAGGTCGTTCACCTCGATGGTGAGATCGCCCGAGGTGCCCTTGAGGCTCCAGCCCTGCTGTTTGTCCGGGGTGATCTGGCCTGATGCCTGGATACGACCCGGGGTCGCCGCCTGAGCGACGACCGAGGTGACCGCGAACCGCGAGGTCTGGCCCGCAGGCTTCATGGTCACGGTGGAATCGAACGAGGCGAGACGGACAGTCCTGCCGCCGGCGTCGGTCAGTTGGAAACTGCCGTCACGGACCACCACGTCGTTGAGCCCGGCGAGACTGTCCATGTCGATCGAGGCAGGTTCTTCATCTGTGGATGGCGGCAGATGCCTCAGGTCGATGGCAATCCTCGGCTGATCGATCACCGTGCCGTTCAAGGCCAGCTTGCCACCCAGAAGGCCGGCCAGTCGCGGCCGGGTCGTGATGCGGCCGATGTCCACCTGGGCCCATCCGTCCTGCCCGCGGAAGCTGAAGTCCGCGACCCGTACGCCTTTGAGCCATCCGATGGAGAGGTCGCCGATGCCCGCCTGGCCGCCCGCGGCAATGCTGATCCTGGCCCCAAGCCAGCGTGCGAACCCCTGGGATGAAAGCGCGACAGGCGCCAGCAGCACAATCAGGATGATGAGGAGGCCGAACGAGCCTGCCAGCACCCACGGCCATTTCCTCCATCGGTTTCGTTGCTTGGATTCTCTCGCGTCCATCATATGTCCTTCCCTTCAGTCTTCCCTCGTGTTCGCACAATCGACAAGCGGATGTTGCTGTTTCTCGCGGTCCGACCCTCCAGCGACACAAGGAGGTCAGATGCCGGATGATATCCATTTGAAGACTCTGCGTCTACAGGTACGACGTGGGCCGTCTGATGTTCAGACCGACATCAGGCGGGATGGAAGGCGCGTGTTGTGTGGCCGGGACGTACGGACTCTCTCGTGGTAGCGTCACGTCGGCTGGGGATTCTCGTTGCCTCGGGGCAAGCCGGACGGCTCAGTCCTTCATGATCTCGTCCGACTTGTGCGTGACGAGCGAATCGACCTTGTCCGAGAATTCCTTGGTGATATCGTCGATCTGCTTCTTGGCGGTGTTCAGATCGTCCTCGGTGATCTGCTTGTCCTTCTCCTGCTTTTCCAGGCTCTTGTTGGCGTCGCGTCGGATGTTGCGAATGCTGATCTTGGTCTGCTCACCGGCCTGCTTGGCCTGCTGGACAAGGTGTCTCCTGCGTTCTTCGCTCAGTGGGGGGATATTCAGGCGGATGAACTTGCCCTCGACGATCGGTGCGATGCTCAGGTCGCTGCTCTTGATTGCCTTCTCGATGTCCTTCACGGACGCGGGATCGAACGGCTTGATGACGAGCATGTCCGCCTCGGGGGCCGAGATCGTGGCTAATGCTTTCAAGGGCGTGGGGCTGCCGTAGTATTCGACCTTGACGTGCTCGACGAGCGCCGGGGTGGCCCGTCCGCCCCGGAAGGCCTTCAGGTCATCCTGAAGCACGTCGACGGCCTTCTGCATCTTCGTTTTGCTCTCGGAAACGACAGCCAATGTTGCCATTGTCAGCCCTCATTACTATCGACTACGGATCGTTGACGACGATGGATTCCCTCGCATCCTCCGTCATCCTCTATCAATCAACGTGCCGACCTGCTCGCCGCAGATCGCCTTCGTGATATTTCCTTTCTTGAAGATGTTCAGGACGATGATCGGGATATGATTGTCCCGGCACAGGCTGATGGCGGCGTGATCCATGATCCGCAGGCCCTGCCTCAGCACGTCATCGTACGACAGCTTCGTCAACAGCTTTGCATCGGCGTTCTTCTTGGGGTCGTCGCTGTAGACCCCCTCGACCTTCGTGGCCTTGATGAGCAGCTCGGCGTCGAGTTCGGAGGCCCGCAAGGCGGCGCACGTGTCGGTCGTGAAGAAGGGGTTGCCGGTACCGCCGGCCAGGATCACGATTCTCCCCTGCTCGAAGTGCCGCAAAGCCCGTCGCCGGATGAAGGGCTCGCACATCGCGGCCACCTCGATCGCGCTCATGACCCGCGTCGGCTGGCCCAGTTTCTCCAGCGTCTCCTGGAGGGCGCAGGCGTTGATGATCGTGGCCAGCATGCCCATGTAGTCGGCGGTATTTCGCGGGATGTGGCTCTTCTGGGAGAACGCCTCGCCGCGGATCAAATTGCCCGCGCCGACGACGATGGCCACCTGGGGCCCGAGTTTGCCGATCTCGACGATTCGCTCCGCCATGGATTCCAGCGACGGGCCATTGATGCCGAATTCGCCGGGCAGGCAGAAACTCTCCCCGGAGAGCTTGAGCAAGACGCGTTTATACTTACTCTGTCCCATCGATTTACAACCCACCTTTGGCGTGGTCCGAGTTCCTTCTCTGCCTCCGGTCTCTCGCGACCGGCTGATCGCAAGAGATCACCCCACCTCGAATCGGACAAACTGCTTGATGCCGGCTTTGCCGCCCGCCTGCTTTGCCGCCTCCGCAAGGACCTGCTCGACAGTCTTGGTGTCGTCCTTCACGAACGGCTGCATCAGGAGGCAGTAGTCGCTGTAGAACTTCTTGAGCTTGCCCTCCACGATCTTGTCGACCACTTGCGCGGGCTTGTTCTTGACCTGATCGGCGTAAATGGCCTTTTCCTTCTCGACGGTCTGCGGATCGATGCCCGCGGGGTCCAGGGCCAGCGGTTTGCTCGCCGTGATGTGCATGGCGAAATCCGACGCGACCTGCTTGATCGGCACCGACTGGGCGACCTGTGTGCTATCGGTCTCGATCTGCAGCATGCTGCCCACCTTCTTGTTGAAGTGGATGTAGATGCCGATGATCCCCGCGCCGTCCAACTGGAACCGTGCGTAATCGCCAACCTGCATCTTTTCGCCGGTCTTACTCACGGCGTCAGTGAGCACTTCCTGGAAATTCTTGCCTTTGAGGGTGGTCCGGAGGACCGTATTCGCTCCCGGTGCGGCCCCGGCCACGGCGATACACTTTCGGAGGTCCTCAGCCAAGGCGATAAAATCATCGCTCTTGGCGACAAAATCGGTTTCACAGCAGAGCGTGGCCATCGCGGCGGTCTTGCCGTCTTCGCTTTGCCAGGCGACGACGGCGCCTTCCGTAGTTTCTCGCTCCGCACGCTTGGCGAGCGTGGCAAGTCCCTTCTTGCGGAGGATTTCCGTGGCCTTGTCCATGTCGCCGTTGGCCTCTTCCAGGGCCTTCTTACACTCCCCCATGCTCTGACCAGACAGTTTTCGCAATTTGACTACTGCTGCCGCCGAAATTTCCGCCATTTGACCGATCTCCTATGCCTTTTGCAGGTTACCCAGTGCTCCAGGCGTCATACGGACCGCTCTTCCCCTCTGGGGACCAAGCTGAGTCCGTTGTCTTCTTGCGCTAATTCCTCACCACGCCATGTTCGTTTCTGCGTTTGTGGCCCCATGCCGCAAGTTGAGAAGGCAAAGGTATTTAGGCGCCGGTGGGCTGCTGATTGGGACCGGCGTCCGACCCAGAGTTCTCTTCCACGGCTGAGGGCTCTTCGCCTTCGATGGGCTCGTCGCCGACAGGTGCGCCTGCGTCGCCCTCTGCGCCGTCCGCTCTCGCCATGGTGGGCCGTCGTGAGCGAACCCTGCGTGGTCTGGGCGTCGCCTCCTGCTGGCGAGCGGAGACCATCGTCTTGCCGACGGCTACGGCATCCGCCAACTCGTTGAGGATGATCTCAACAGCGCGGATCGAATCATCGTTGGCCGGAATGGCGACATCCACCGTGTCCGGGTCCGAGTCGGTGTCGAGGATGCCCACCGTGGGGATCCCCAGCTTGCGGGCTTCCCGCAGGGCCAGGTATTCCTTCTTGGCGTCGACCGCGACGATGACCGCCGGGAGTCTCGTCATCTTCCGCACGCCGTCGAGGTTGGTGCGGATCTTCCGCATCTCCCGCGTGTATCGGGAAGCCTGCTTCTTGCTCTCGGCGTCCATCCGTCCATCCTGCTCCATGGCCTCGAGTTGTTCGAGACGCTGCAAACGCGAGCGGATCGTCCGGAAGTTCGTGAGCATGCCGCCCAGCCATCGCTCGCACACGAAGTGCATGCCGCAGCGGTTGGCAGCCGCCTCGACAGCCTTCTGGGCCTGCCGTTTGGTGCCCACGAAGACCACGTCGCCGCCGGACGAGACGATCTCCGCCAGGAGCTTTTTGGCGATCAGGACGCCCTTGAGAGTCTTCTTGACGTCGATGACGTGTATATTGCCCCGCTTTGCGAAGATGAAGGGGGCCATCTTCGGATTCCACCGGCTCACGCCGTGTCCGAAGTGCACCCCCGCGTTGATGAGTTCCCGAGCCAGCTGCTTAGCCACAAATACCTCCAAAACACGTTTGACCGTTCTTTCAACGCAGAAACAAACCGTGAAATTATAAGTGTTTAACGAAATCCTCACGCCGTGTCAAGCGTTTTTATCCCGATAATTTCTCGGTGAATCCGCGCTGTGTCCGTGCATCCCCGACCGCTGAAGTAGGAGGAAGACACGTCCCGCGGTCCGGAGGAGGGGCTTCTTCATGATGGCCGACAACGGTTCTGCCCTCCCAGGAGGGGGCTCAGCCCATATGGGTGACCGACTTGGTGGCCTGGCCGTGATACCAGACGGTCAAGAGGATGTTGTCCTCCGTCTTCTTGCCCTGGACCTCTCCGGTCGTCGTGTTCGTCATCTTGATAATGACGCCGGGGTTGTCTTTGAGCCACTGCGTGATCTGCTCGTCGAGAAAATCGATCGCGCCCGGATGTAGCTTTGTGAAGAACGTCTTGCAGCCGGTGACTCGATCGGAACCGCCGACGGCGGCCATCGGACGCGGGGGCACGGGTCTGGCTGCCGGCGCTCGGGGCGCCACAGGTCCCGCAGCGGGAACCCCCGAGGGAACTGCTGTGGGCGTCGCTGCCGTGGTCGCTGCAATGGGGGCGCCGAGGTTCAAGGGGGCACGGGAGACGGGGGCAGGCCCGTTCGCGGGTTTGTTCTCCGTTGGCGTTGTTTTGCCGGGGCCACCCTCCAGGGAAATAGGCTCACTGCCCACATTGGGTTGGGGTCCGTTGCTGCCCACGTTGTCCATGTCCAATCCTCCATACAAGTCAGGCCGATATTCGTAAGTCGCCGATTACGCTATCGGGTCGGTCACACCCGTCGCGTTTGTGACGGCATGAACGGCCCGTGTTCCTGCTGCTGATGGAGTGTAGAATCCCTGTTGTGTAGAGGACTCTACGCCGGGGGAGTCGCAGCGTCGCCCTGTGGTGGTGGTGGCGGCGTCTGCCCCGGTTCTTTCGGACCCTCCTGGGGTTTCGGTTGTTCGGGTGGCTTCTGGGCTTCGGCTTCTGCCTTGGCCTTTGCCTCGGCTTCTGCCTTTGCCTCCTTCGCTTCGGCTTCCGCCTTGGCTTTCTGGGCTTCGGCCTCCGCTTTGGCCTTTTGGGCTTCGGCTTCCGCCTGGGCTTTCTGCGCCTCGGCCTCCGCCTTGGCCTTTGCGGCGTTCTCCGCATCGGTCTTGGCCTGCTGCGCCTCGGCCGTGGCTTTCTGAGTCTCCGCCTGCGCCTGCTCGGCCTTGGTGTTCAACTGCGCCACCTCGGTCTTGGTCTTCTCGAGCTCCGCCTCCAGAGTCTCAACCTGCTGGCTGGTTTCCATCGCCTCGATCCGGGCGGCATTCCTCGCCGTCTCGGATTCCTGGCGGGCGGAACGTGCCGCCTCGATCTCTCGTCGCTGTTCCGCATCGCGGGCCTTCGTGCCCAGCGGATCCATGACCGTATCCTGCAGGGTCTGCGTCATCGGGGAAGCGTGGCGTTCCCTCAGGTCCGCGACGATCTCTCGATTGGGCTTTCCGCCCGTGGAGATGCTGGGCGTGAGGATGAAGATCACTTCCGTGGCTCGTTCCTCGAAGTCCCGGCCGGAGAAGAGATTGTTCAGCAACGGGATGTCCTTCAGGATGGGAACGCCTCGAATCACATCCCGTTTCTCGGACTTGCGGATGCCGCCGATGATCAGGCTCTCGCCGAGACGGATGCGGTTATCCTTGGTCGTGATCGTCCGCTCGGTGACGATGGGAGTCTGCTTGATGCCTTCCGGCGTCAGGTAGGCGGCGATCTGGGCCTTCGTCTCCAGGCCGATGTAGCCGTCGGCAAATGCGTGTGGGGTGATCTCCAGCGAGTCGATGATGTCGGCGTACTCGGTCTTCGTGCCCAGCACGATGTTGCCGCCATATCCGGAGCTCGTGTAGGTCACCTGCTGCAAAGGCACCTGCTGTCGGGACTGGATCTTCGCGCTCTGTCCATTTACGACTTCAAGACTCGGATTCATCAGAATCTTGAGATAGCCTCGCGAAACGAGCAGATCGACCAGGGCCTTGAACTGGTGGCCTTCCAGTCCCCGGCTGATGCCGGCCTGCAAGCCGAAGGTGGCCCTCGCCGGATCGCGCAACGCTGCGCCGGGGAACGCCGCCGCGCCCTCTTTGCCCCCCAGGGCGACCCCTTCGCCGAAGAGGTTCTCGATGAGGAGCGTCGTCTCGCGGTCCACCGTAAGGTCCGCGTACAGCTCGGAGACCATGCAGTCGATGCGAATCTGGACCGGAGGGATGTCCATTTCCTCGATGATCTGCATGACGGCGTCGATATCCTGCTCCAGCGGGCATCGGACGATGAGCTGATTGGACGCCGGACTGGTTGTGACCGTGTAATCGTCGACGCTGGTGCTCTTGCCTTTCTCATCGAACAGCCTCGTGGCGAACTGTTCCGTGACGACGGTTTTGATCTCGTCAGCGGTGTGGTACTGGCAGAAGTAAATTAGTTTCCATTCTTCGCCTCCGCCAACGACTTGCTTGATCTTCTTCGGAGGGGATTTGTAGATCGAAGGACCTTGAACGTTGGCATCCGGAATCGTCTCGATCCGACTTAGATCGCGCAAGATGCTCTGCGCCTCGATGGCTGTGACCCGCTCGTCGGGCCAGTCGTGACAGCCGGTCAGGCCCACGAATCCCAGCGCAGTAAGAGCCACGAACAGTCTCTTACCGCGCCTGATGTAGCGGCTGTCAATCTTCATAGGCCTTCACCAGTCGTTCCTACCTACAGAACCTCGAAGCTTCATGCATGTCTGATCCACCCTTCGAATCTCTCTTCCGCGAGGGGAGACGGTAGTATCCACTATTTTATTGCACTCTTCCTTATCGTCAAGGTCATTTTGATTGGATTAACAAAAATGCGACTCGTGGATTTTGCCCATGTTAATGTGGTGAACAGATCGCATTCTCATGGTATTGTACCGCGATATGACGAAGAAGAAAGCAAACCCGGTAACGGTCGGTTTCATCGCGCTGGGCTGTCCCAAGAACATGGTGGACAGCGAGCGGATGCTGGCCGAGATTGTCCAGGCGGGATTCCTGCTCGCGGCCGAGCCCGAGCGGGCCGACGTTGTGATTGTCAACACGTGTGGCTTCATCGAGCCGGCCCGGATCGAATCGATCGAGGCCGTCCAGCAGGCCATCACGAACAAGAAGATAGGAAATGTGCGAAAGGTGATCGTGACGGGCTGTCTGTCGCAGCGCCTCGGCGAGCTGTTGCTCCACGAGGTTGCGGGCGTCGACGCGATCGTCGGTCTGGAATATCGTGACGCCATCGTTCGCGTGATTCGCGATGCGCTCGGATCGGATGGCCCCTTGGTCTTTCACGGTCCCACGTCCGATACGGTCTTTGATGATCGGGAAAGACTGCGGATCGGGCCGTCCCATTGGGCGTATCTCCGCATCAGCGAAGGGTGCAGCCACCAGTGCTCGTTTTGCACGATTCCCGCCATCCGCGGTCCGTTTCGCAGCAAACCTCCGGAAACCGTCCTCGACGAGGCGAAAGAGCTGGTGACGGCGGGGGCCGTGGAGCTGAATCTCATCGGTCAGGACACGACCCGGTACGGACGGGACCTCAAGCTTGCCGGCGGACTCGCCGGCCTGCTCCGCCAGATGGAGCAGATTCCCGGACTTTCCTGGATTCGCCTGCTGTACGCCTACCCGACCGGGATCGACGACGACCTCATCCGGACGATTGCCGGGAGCGACAGGATCGTCCGATATCTGGATATCCCGATCCAACACGCCAGCGATCGTGTCCTCAAGGCGATGCGCAGGCCCGATACGAGAGATGCCCTGCACAGGCTTGTTGAGAAGCTGCGGACCGCCATGTCCGATATTGTCCTGCGGACGACGGTTATCGTGGGCTTTCCCGGGGAGACGCAGAGTGACTTCGAGGGACTGGTCGAGTTCGTCCGGTGGGCCCGGTTCGACGCGCTCGGCGCGTTCACCTACTTCCCCGAGGCCGGGACGCCGGCGGCCGAGATGCCGGACCAGATTCCCGACGAGGTCAAACAGGCCCGCTTCGACGAGCTGATGCTCGCCCAGCAGGAGGTCGCGTTCGCCGGAAACAAGGGGCGCATCGGTAGCAGGCTCTCCTGTCTCGTGGATTCCCGAGACAGCGGTTCGAGACGCGGCGCCGCGCGGCGTTCTCGACCTGAGGGCCGGGGTCGCTTCAACGGCCAGGCCCCGGATAACGACGGAGTCTGTAGTATTCAGGGGGGGGCGGGTCGGCCGGGACAGTTCGTGGATGTGGAGGTCGTCGGGACGCAGGACTATGATTTGCTTGTCAGGCAACTTTGATATTGAAGCGGTTTCCGAGCCCCTGTAAACTCTCCGTCATGTGGAAACATGTTCCGAACATGCTGACGTTCATGCGGCTGGGATTGACGGTCATCTTTCTGTGGATGATCCTTTACTCGCCCCAGGCGGCCAATCGCCCGTTTTTCCTGGACATCGCTTTCGTCTTGTTCGTCGTTGCAGGCCTTTCGGACATCGTCGACGGACACATCGCCCGGCGATACAACGCGGCCACGAAGTTCGGGCGCATCATTGATCCGCTCGTGGATAAGATCCTCGTGTGCGGCGCCTTTGCGTGCTTTGCCATCATCGGGGCGCCGACGCTCTTTGAGTGGGGGCCCGGGACGCTGGCGGTCATCCACTGGGGCGTTCTCGCGATTCTCGTCGTGCGAGAGGCCTACGTCACGATCCTGCGTCAGATGGCCGAGGCGCACGGCGTCAACTTCGGGGCCGTCGCCGCCGGCAAGATCAAGATGTTCCTCCAGTCCTTCGCGATCGGGACCGTGCTGATCAAGACCGCCCACGTGCCCACCGCCGAATGGGGCCAGTGGTTCACCATTGTCACCTACCTCGCCATGATCGTCATGACCATCGTCTCGGGGCTCCAGGCCACGAGACGCACCCGAACGCCACAAGTCGCAGCAGCATAACTCGATAGGAGCGTGTATGAGCAGTTCGTCATCTCAACGAAGGGGATTCGTATTGGCTTCTTTTGTTCTGTGCCTGTCGTTGTGGCCCTCGCTCTCGCAGGCCAATGGGGGCCAGGAATGGCTGCCGCAGCTTCCGGAAGGGAAAGCCTGGCAGCTCATCTGGAGCGATGAGTTCGAGGGCAGCGTGGTGGACCTGTCCAAATGGGACGTGCTCGGTGACTGGCAGCGGCGGGACGGGTTCTGGGTCAAGGACGATGTCTACGTCGATGGCCGGGGCAACCTGATCCTGCGAACGAAAAAGGACGGCGACCGCTACACCTGCGGTGCCGCTCGCACGCGGGGCAAGTTCGAGCACCGCTACGGCTACTGGGTCTGCCGGTGCAAGCTGCCCAAGGAAGCAGGGCACTGGCCCGCCTTCTGGCTCCACGCCGCCACCGTGGGCCGGATCGGCGACGCCGGACGTGACGGCACCGAGATCGACATCATGGA